>JAFQPR010000005.1 GCA_017411605.1 Clostridia bacterium
AAAAACTTCCGAAATCTCCAAGCCTCCCTCCGGGTGGGTGGGGGACCGTCTGTGACGGTGGAAGGAGAGCGCGCAAAGTACTCAATTCCATTCGGCAGCGGTTGCAAACTCAAAGCTACCGTGCGAAAAAACTTCCGCAATCTCCTAGCCTCCCTCCGGGAGGGAGGTGGATTGCGAAGCAAGACGGAAGGAGAGTGCGAGAAAAACTCATTACCACTCGGTAACAGATACAAAACATAAGCTACACGATGGCTCCTTCCACCGTCACAGACGGTCCCCCTTCCTCCCGGAGGAAGGCTCGGGGGAAAATACGCTGAAAAGATATCCCACATAACGAACGAAAAGAGAATAAAAAATGTCGCTGGACTATAAAAAAACAAACATAAAGCTAGCTAAAACGCTTAGAAAAAATTCTACGCCGCAAGAAAAGCGATTATGGTATGATTTTCTTCGCAAATATGATGTGCGATTTCAACGGCAAAAGGCAATTGATAATTATATTGCAGATTTTTATAGTCACAAAGCAAAATTAATAATCGAAATCGATGGCTCGCAGCATTATACAGAAGAAGGAAAAAACGGAGATGAATTCAGAACAGAACGTTTGGAAGAGTACGGTTTAAAAATCATTAGATTTACAAATTATCAAATAGATACCAATTTTTACGGTGTATGTAAATATATTGATAAAATTGTTAAGGAGGAATTGTAATATAATCTTTAGAATAATTTCAAAATAGGTTTATTAATTAATAAAGGAAAAAATAATGAAAAAAACAAATTATAAAGTCGGCGGTATGAGCTGCGCGGCTTGCGTTGCAAGGGTAGAAAAAGCAGTAAACGCTCTTGACGGCGTTACGACCTGCGAGGTAAATCTGCTTCTCGGTACGATGAGTGTTGAAGGTGAGGTGGACTCCGCGACCGTCATAGCCGCAGTATCCGATGCGGGGTATACGGCAAGAGCCGAGGGGAGCGAGAGCTCTTCCGAGATAGACTCTACCGATGCAGAAAAGGAAACGAGATCGGAAATAAAATATACTTTAATACGCCTTGTTGCCTCGTCGGTGTTGCTTCTTGTCCTTATGTATATCTCAATGGGTCACCTGATGCTGTCCCTGCCTTTGCCCTCGTTTCTTGTGGGGAACGCATCTGCAATAGCGCTTACGGAATTTATACTTTGCACTATGATTATGGTAATAAACAAACATTTCTTCCATAATGGTGCAAAAGGAATTGTACATTTAGCGCCCAATATGGATACCCTTGTTGCACTCGGCTCGCTTGCCTCGTACCTTTACAGTATAGCTATTCTGTATCTTATGAGCGGTGACGTGCATTCGGGTAATTTTGCTTCGGCTCACGAAAGACTTCACGGACTGTATTTTGAGTCCGCGGCAATGATTCTCGTGCTCATAACCGTAGGAAAGCTTCTCGAAACTATTGCGAAAGGTAAAACCTCCTCGGCAATAAAGGAGCTTATGGACCTCTCTCCCAAAATGGCAACGGTCATAAGGGGAGGTGAGGAAATCGTTATTCCCGCGAAGGATATTATGGTTGGTGAGATATTTATCGTCAAGCGCGGAGAGAATATCCCTGCTGACGGTGTTGTTGTAGAAGGTGAGATATCGGTCGATGAGTCGGCGCTTACGGGTGAGTCAATTCCAAAGGATATGGCAGTCGGCGCATCTGCGCTTGGAGCAACTACCGTTCTCTCGGGTTATGCGAAGCTCAGGGCGGAAAGAGTCGGTGAGAAGACAGCGATTTCCGAGGTCATAAAAATGGTTAAGGAAGCATCGGGAAGTAAAGCGCCCGTTGCTAAGGCGGCAGATAAGGTTGCGGGTGTATTCGTTCCCGCAGTGCTCCTTATCTCGCTTATAACGTTTGTCGTTTGGCTCTGTGTCGGCAGCGGTATCGGATTTTCGTTATCACGAGCTGTGACCGTACTCGTCATAAGCTGTCCTTGCGCTCTTGGACTTGCAACTCCTGTTGCAATAATGGTTGGAACGGGCGTCGGTGCTAGGCGCGGTATTCTTTTCAAGAATGCAAGAGCTCTTGAAGCATCAGGCAGAATATCTGCCGTAGCGTTTGATAAGACGGGAACGATAACCGAGGGAAGTCCCGAGGTTACCGACGTAATAGGAATGTCTCTTAGCGATGACGAGCTTATGAAAACCGTTATTTCGCTTGAAGAGAAGAGTGAGCATCCATTAGCTCGCGCAGTTATGAGATATAAGGATGAGCGCGCTTTAACAGAGTATCCCGAAGCGCAGGACTTCAAGGTATATCCCTTCGGTGTCAGCGCGATTATCTTCGGCAGGGAAGTCTTTGGCGGTAACGCTCGCTTTGTCGAGAAGATGACGGGGCATAAGCTCGCAGGCGATAACCTCGTCAGATTTACCGCCCTTGGAGAAGAGGGAAAAACTGCTCTTGTAATAGCCGACAAAAATGAAATTTTAGGTCTTGTCGCAATAGCGGACAGAATAAAAGAGGATAGCCGCGAGGCTATACTTGAGCTTGAAGCTCTCGGCATAAAAACTGTTATGATAACGGGCGATAACCCGAGCTCAGCAAATTACGTGGCTATCCGTGTAGGAATAAGCCGAGTTATTGCAGAGGTTTTGCCTGCGGCGAAAGCAAGGGTCGTAAAGGAGATTTCGGGCGAGCTTGGCTCGGTAGCAATGGTTGGTGACGGTATCAACGATTCCGTGGCGCTGACCGAGGCTGACGTTGGTATAGCGATAGGTAAGGGCGCGGATATCGCAATCGACTCTGCGGACGTCGTTTTAACACGGGGTAGCCTTAAGAGCGTTGTAGCGGCAATAAGACTCGGTAAGCGAACGCTCCTCAATATTTACGAAAACCTTTTCTGGGCGTTCATCTATAATATCATCGGTATTCCGCTTGCTGCGGGCGTGTTTATTGCGCCGTTCGGCTGGGAGCTTGAGCCGATGTTCGGCGCTGCGGCAATGAGCCTTTCAAGCTTCATAGTTGTAATGAATGCGCTCCGCTTAAATCTCTATGACCCCACCCGTAACACGAAAAATAGAAAAGAAAACGCTATAATACAAACAAATGTTTACAGAAACGGAGAAGAAAAAATGAATACGATAACCATTAAAATCGAAGGTATGATGTGCCCTCATTGCTCGGGCAGAGTAAAGGCGGCTCTCGAAGCCTCTGAGCTCGTTGCTTCGGCTGATGTTTCCCACGAAAGAGGGGATGCGGTAATCACTCTTGCAAAGGATGCCCACGACGTAAAGGAAGTTCTTTCGAAAATAATCGAGGATGCCGGCTATAAGGTAGTTGGCTAATAAATCGCCGATGAAGCGTTTCTTATTATCACATTCATTAAAATTCACATAAAAAAACGGTAGAGGTACTGTAACAATATCTCTACCGTTTTTATCGGTTACGTCTGAATGACGCAGCCCATTTTTTGATTAATAGTAATTATAAATTAATACTTCTTAAGGTTATCCTTGTGAGCAGACCAATTGTAATGAACCTTATAGTTAGAGAACTCATCAGCGGAAATGCTGATCTTGATGCTCGCGGAATTTGCAAGGAGTGTTTTACCAACGAGAAGGTTGTCTGCTGCAGTTGCGATATAAACGTTTCCTACGCCGCGGAAAGCATCATCGTTAACTGTGATAGCGGCATCGGGATTACCGATGATAACAGCTTTAACACCGTCGAATGCGCCTGCCTTGATACCGAGAACTGCCTTGCCATCGATGGTCTTCGGAACCATAACGACTTCAGCGCCGGATACGCCTGTGATAGCAACGCCCGAGCCGAAGGCTTCGGTAGTGAAGGTTGCGTAAAAAGTAGCGGGAGCATCGAACTTCTTGGATTCGGGAGTTCCCTCGGGAGCGGAAGCAATTACCCTCGCAGCGCCGCCGCTGATCTCAACTGTGCCATCGGGGGTTACGAAATAGCCCTTTTCGCCGCTGGTGAAATATCCAACGCTCGCGGCATCCTTATCGCCGTCACCGTTGTCAGCGCCGCCCGTAAGCATATCGCAAGAAGCAAGAAGCATCGTTGCAAGTGCTAAGAGAAGTAAAATAGATATAATTTTTTTCATAATGTACCTCCAAATTTTTATTGTAAATACATTATACCATTTATATTAATGCTTGTCAAATCGTAATAATAACGATTTTTTTGTAGCAACTTGCACGATAACGGGAGAAGGAAATAAGCAATTATTTTGCCACGAAAATATAAGGATAAATGTCCTGACCGCCAAAGTATGAAAATACTTCGGTATCGGGGCATCTTTTGTTTATTTTATTTAATAGCTTTTCCGCGTCCTTCTCCGTCGGCTCAGCGCCTAAAAATACCGTCAGATGCGATCTGCCCAAAAGAAGCTTTTGGGCGGTTTCAAATGCGGCGGAGTGCAGAGAGGATCGGCTTAATATTATTCGCCTTTCGATGAAGCCGACGGTGTCTCCCTTTTTGATTTTTACCCCGTCGATCTCCGCATCGCGCACTGCGGGCGAAACGTGACCGCAAGATATGCTTGCGATAGCATTTTCAATAGCGCGCTTAACACTTTCGATGTTCGGATTATCAAATTCAAGACTCGCAAGCGCCGCATATCCTGCGCCTATGCTCTTTGTTTCTACAACGTGTACCGAAGCGCTGCTGCAAAGCTTTGCGGCTTGCACGGCTGCTAAAATGACGTTTGAATTGTTGGGAAAAATGAAAACGTGCTCTGCGGAAATACCGTTTATAGCATCGAGAAAATCTCTTGCAGAGGGAGCTTGGCATTGCCCGCAATATATCACCCTGTCCGCGCCGAGAGAATAAAAGAGCTTTGTTAGACCGTCACCGAATGCTACTGCGATAACACCGTATTTTTTCTTTTGAGTAGAGCTTGTATCAGTTGATTTTGAAAACAATTGTTGTCTAAAAGCCTCGTTGTCGGTTTCGTCGGTGTCCTTATTAGTTTTTCTTTGTTCCGATTGTTCGGTATGCTGAATGCTCATATTTTCTATTTTTACGGAAATAAGCTCACCAAACTCGCGCGCATATGCAATGACTGCTTCGGGAGTATAAGTATGAACGTGAAGCTTTATTATGCTACCCGACTTTACAGTGCAAACGGAATCTCCAAGCCTTGATACGTAGCGTTTGAATTCATCTAAGTCAAAATCAGATATATCGCATTTTGCAAAAAGCAGCTGTAAGAGAAGCTCGGTGCAGTACGAGAAGGTCATTTTACTCTCGGGGCCAAAAGAGCTTACCGAGCTGTTTGATTTAGATTGCTTTTTTAATGTTTTATCAATTTCTTCTCCGTCAAGAACACGTCTGAAGCCGTCCATAATGTAGAAAAGACCCGCGCCTCCGCTGTCAACGACACCCGCCGCCTTCAGAGCGGGCAGTATATCGGGTGTCCGTTCCAGGGAGGCATACATCTCGTCAACGAGCTTGGCAAAAAAACTTTTAATTGTTGTTTTTGGGGTTATGGCGGAGGTAGCGCATTCGACAGCTTCTCTCGCAACGGTGAGAATTGTACCTTCGGTTGGAGTCATAACCGTGCCGTACGCCCGTCTGACCCCGGAACGCAACGCCTCTCCGAGAGCGTATACGTCAGCTTCTTTACTGTTCTTGAACTCCTCTGCAACACCGGCAAAGAATTGCGATAATATAACGCCTGAGTTGCCGCGCGCTCCAAGCAGCATCCCGTGTGAAAGCACGCGCATCACCTCTGCCAGATTATCACTGTTTAAGTTTTCGATTGCGGCAATACCGCTCTCGATGGTCAAACGCATATTATCGCCTGTATCTCCGTCGGGTACGGGAAATACGTTCAGTCTGTTTACCTCGTCCGCGTTGCTTACCAGCTCCGCTGCTCCGCCTCTTGCCATTTTTGCGAAAAGAGAGCCGTCCAGGTTATCCTTGTTTTTTCTTCGCATAAAGAGGGGATCATTCTCCTTTTCTGCTTTTCCCGATAAAGAAAAGCGCAAGCGTACCCGGACCGGAATGTCCGCCGACAACGCACCCCACGTCTGTTATCAGTTTTACCTTTGCGCCGTATTTTTCCGCAAGCATTCGTTCAAGCAGCTTTGCGTCGCTTAACGAGTCTCCGTGTGAAATAAAAACGGTATTGTCGGTCTTGTCCTCGGCAAGCTCTCCGTATTTTGCGGCAAGCGCTTCAATTGATGCGTGCCTACCAATTGCCTTGGAGTGCTTTTTTAAAAGTCCGTCATTGTCCATAAAAAGCACGGGTTTAATTCCGAGCATATTCCCGAAAAATGCGGTAGTGGAGCTGACACGTCCCCCACTCTTAAGGTAACTCAGATCATCAACGGTAAACCAGTGGCATATTCTCGCCGAGATGCTTTTTGCAAAGCTTGCGGCGTCTTCGATCGTTGCGCCCCTTTCTTTTTCCCTGACTGTAAGATAAACCGTAAGTCCAAGTCCGGCAGATGCCGATTTTGTGTCGACCAGAATGATTTTTCTTTCGGGCGCTTCCGCTTCAAGCTCTTCTTTTGCAAGTCTTGCGGAATTGAAGGTCGTACTCAATGCGGATGAAAAGCCGAGATAAAGAATATCGTTACCCGTGTCGAGAATTTGCGTGAACTTCTCCTTGAAATATTCCTTGTTTACCGCCGACGTATGAACTGTGTCTCCGTCCCTCATTCTTGCATAAAATGCCCCGGGCGCCATCTCCGTGTCAAGAAAATCGTGCTCGGAGTCTGCAAATCTGAACGTGAGCGGCGCCATTTTAACACCCCAATCCGATAGTGTCGCAGGTGATATATCACTTGCGGAATCTGTGAAAATTACGTAACTTTTCATATTACCTCCATATTTAACCTCTGTACGTGTTATGTTTGTGTTACAGAGGCATTTTAAAAAAACATCCGGGTAACAAAGCTGTCACCCGGACGAAAATAATGTTTTGATAAGTAAGCTTTATTTGGATTATAGCCAAACCCGCAATAAATTAATCGGTATTTTGCAAAACTCCGAAATCACTTATTTTTTTCATATTTGAATAGATAGTTTCAAGCGTGCTATAGAAGACCGCTCTATCCTCCGCGGATACTCCGCGACTCGCATACTCTACGGCGCTGTCCGCTTTTGAACGAAGATCCTTTGCAACGTTAAGTCCTTTTTGCGTAAGCTTGAATGTAGATTTGTATTTTTTTCCTTCCTCTGTGATCTTCTCGGCAAATCCACCGTTAACGAGAGCAGTGACGGTGCGGGAAACGTCCGCTTTATCGCGTCCGCATATCTCGGAAAGCTCGGAGGCGGTTATTCCTTCACTATGCTTTGCGATAGTTAAAAAATAAATCGCGTGAGGTCCCTTGAGTCCTATCTCCTCAAGCACATCGCCTTCGATTTTATGTAAGAGCTTTGAAAGCTCACCTATAAGATAAGAGAATTTTTCAAATCTTGATTTCATTCTGATTTCCTTTGCATAATGGTGATTTGCTTATTTATCTCACAGAGTATAACTCTTGATTTTTTTGATTTACTCAACAATTATATCATTCTGTTTTTTAAAAGTCAATAAAAACGTTTTTAAAAGCGAATTATTGGGTGACAGATGTTGACAAAGCGCCGGGAGAATGGTAATATATTTATATAGAAAAGTGAGGTAGTAAATGAAAATACTGTATAAGCTTTTAGCCTCGGTTTTACTTGTTTCTGTATTTATCGGCTCATTGACGGGGTGCGATGCTCTCGACTCGTTCGTTTCATCTTCGGGTAATGTCGCTGATAACGGTGATAACGTAGCATCACCCGATGATAATTATTCTGATACGGATAGCGGGGGGCAAACGCCCGATAAGGATGAAGGTGAAGGAACTGTTCCGGACGAAGACGGCTCAAACGGCTCATCGGGGGATGATGGCGCCGATTCCGATCCCGATGGGGATAGCAAGGGAGAAAACGATCCCGAACGCGATTATTCGACAGATCCTTACGAAAATATGTCTGCCGAGGAGTTTTATCGTGATTACGAGCCCGCGGAATGCTATCTTGATGCATATTACAGAAGCTTGCATTATTTTATGTCCGGCTCAATCGAAGCGCAGGACCAGTATCAGACCGTAGCGGAAAACAGACCTATGCAGGACGGTAAATACGTAAGAAACACTGCGGCTCTTTATACCGAGGACGGCAAAGGATATCATATAGTTGATGAAAACGGAGATATCGTCAATACGGTTTATCGCGGCGGCGGTTACGTAACGCTCGAAGAGGTTGCGGCTTACGTTTTCGCATTCGGAGATATCCCCGCAAATTATTCCTCCAGCAAAAAGGCGAAGCCATACGAGAGTCCTTGGGGAGTATATCTTCGTGTTAATCATACCAAGTTTTCGGGCAATACGTCTAAATATCCGTACGAGCCAGTGCTTCCGAGAATAAGCGGCTGCGGCGGTGATCTTCAGTATTACGAATTGGATATCGGAACAACGGGAACGACCTGCGATCCCTCTTATAGCGCAAAGGTCTATAATGACGGCAGAGAGATAACTCGCGGCGCGGCAAGAATAGTGTATACGAGATTCTATTACTCAAGCGGTTTTTCCGTTACCGATACTAATGAGAAATACGTTTTTTACACCAATAATCACTATAACGACTTCTCGGAATACCTCAATTACGAGGGAGGATGGGGAGAAATTTTCGGCAATATAACGGGTGGCGGAACTATCTCAAGTAAGTACGATTATAATCCCACGCCTTACGTTAAAGTTGCGAGAGCTGACTTTACCGCAGATGCTTCGGTTCTGTTTGTGGCGTTTATAGAAATCGGAAAATACTCTTGCATTTGAAGAAAAAGTCAATATTGTTTAAGAATAACACAAATATATAATTGAAATTCAATATATAATTGATATATAATTAAATCAGCAATAAAAATGCAATTGCTTCGTCAAAGGAAATCTTTTGACGGAAATTTAACTTAAGGAGAAAAATAAAATGGCAAATATTCTTGATGAATTTAAGGAAGTGCATAACGAAGCGGTGATTGACGCATCTAAAAAGCTTCGCATCGGTATTATCGGATGCGGTTGGATTGCAAAGGCTCATCTTGATTCATATCTTAAGCAGCCCGATATCGAGATCGTAGCAGGCGCGGATATCATTCCCGGAAAGGCTGAGGCTTTCTTCAAAAAGGCAAATATGGAAGGCGTAAAGTGCTATGCTTCGGGCGAGGAAATGGTTAATGACAAGTCCTTAAAGCTTGATGCCGTTTCTATTTGTACATATAACCGTCAGCACGCTCCCTGCGCTATTCAGGCGCTTAAGGCGGGCGTTCACGTTCTTCTCGAGAAGCCATTCACCGTAACTACCGAGGAGGCAGTGGAGGTAATGAAGGCAGAGCGCGAGAGCGGAAAGATTCTTTCTATCGGTTTCCAGCCCAGACTTGACGATAATATGAAGATGGTCAAGGAAGTCGTTCAGTCGGGTGTTCTCGGACATATTTATTACGTTCAGACAGGTGGCGGCAGGCGCCGAGGCATTCCCACTCCCTTCGGTACCAGCTTCATCGAGGACGCTACCGCGGGTCTTGGCGCTCTTGCGGATATCGGATGCTATTCTCTTGATATGGTACTCAACTCTCTCGGTTATCCGAAGCCTCTTACCGTTACGGGTGTTAAGTCCGATTTCTTCGGTAAAGATCCTAATTATATCGGCTATAAGAACTGCGGTCACCCCGAGTATGCCGAGAAGTTCGGCGTTGACGATTTCGCAGCAGCATTCATTCGTCTTGAGGGCGGTATCGTTATCGACTTCCGCATTGCTTGGGCAATGAACCTCGATACCTCGAGTGATACCATCATTTACGGCACTAAGGGCTCACTCCGTATTCCTTCCACCGAGTGCTGGAACGGAAGCATCGGCGGCGATCTCGTTATATATCACGAGGTAGCAGGCAACCAGGTAACAACTAAGCTTCCCATGAAGAAGGACGTTCCCGGCGCGCCCTCTAACTTCGATAAGAAGATAAGAAGCTTCCTTGATGCTATAAAGAACGGAACAGCGGCTCCTGTTCCTTCATCCGAGATTCTTTACAATCAGGCTATTCTTGATTCTATAGCTAAGTCCTCTGACCTCGGACGTGAGGTTGAGGTAGTTATTCCCGAGATTTAATTCGGAAAAGGTTTTGAGGTGATAATAATGAAAAAGTTTAACGTTGGTCTTCAGCTTTACAGTGTGCGTGAGAGCATGGAAAAGGATTTTGAAGGCACTCTTACCGCAGTACGAGATATGGGGTATGAGTACGTAGAGTTCGCAGGTTACTTTGGAAAGAGCAGTGAGGAGATAAAGGAGATACTTGACCGCCTCGGTCTTAAGTGCGTATCCGTTCATCAAAGACTTGATTTCTTTGATAAAGACCCGACAGCGGGTATAAATTACCTCAAAAATTTCGGCGTAAAGTATGTTGTTGTTCCGTGGCACGATAAATCAAAGCTTGCGGGCGGTCCTGGCTGGGAAGAAACGAAGGAAACCTTCACTAAGTATGCAAAGCTCTTTGCCGAAAACGGAATGATTCTCGGATATCACAATCACGATTTCGAGTTTGAGAAGTTCGAAGGCAAATATCTTCACGATTACCTCTTCGAGGCAATAGACAATGATATCTTCGTTCCCGAGTTTGATACTTGCTGGCTTAAGTACGCAGGACTTGCTCCTGAGAGCAAGATCCGTGAATACGCAGGCAAGGTAGAGATCGTTCACTTGAAGGACTTCTACTGCGAAAGCTTCGCCGGCGGACCCGTTTACGATCTTATAACGACTGACGGTAAGGATGGCGGTAAAAAGCCAACGAAAGAAGAGAATAAATTTGAGTTCAGACCGGTAGGATACGGTATCCAGGACTTCAAGACCATTCTTGAGGCTTGCGAGGAGAGCGGAACGGAAACCGTTATCGTAGAGCAGGATAAGACATCTCTGGGTATGACCGATCTCGAGAGCGTTAAGGCTTCGAGAGAGTATCTCAAGAACACGTTTGGTATCTAGTTTTAAATTTTAATTATTAAATCAGCTTGGGTGATATATTAAAACCTGAGCTGATTTTTTGTTTTTGTAGCACAAAATTTGTAAATCATAATTTACAAAATTCCTCTATTTTCCATTCTTTCCATATATTTTACATTGACGAAAGCTGTGGAAAAGTGTATAATAATTGCATAAAGAAGGCGCGTCTCGGAGTATTTGACAGAATGACCGATGCGCCTTTTTCTTCATTATGTAAGGAGGTGAAAAATGAGAGTGAAAGCATTTCATAAGATTGGAGTTATGATGATACTCACGGTGGTGATCTTTCTCAGCATTGCCAAAGTGCCGGTATCGGCAGCAAAGGTAAATATCACAAAACGTGAGCTTGATTATTTCCAAGGAGTGAGTAGCAAGGACGTAAAAAAGCTTCCGTCGGTAGGAGTAAGACTCGGGGACGTGTACATAAGCGAAGCTGCATATATAATAAACGACACGACCTACATACCGCTCCGCGCGGTAACCACACTCGCGGGCGCATCGGTTGCATTTGACGATAAAACCCGATGCGCGTATATCAGTATGCCGGGGCTTTCAATGAGCGTGTCCGACGGGTCGTACATAATTTACGCAAACGAAAGACCGCTTCTTTCGAGAACACCTGCGGTTATCCTTTCCGACGGTAGAATGTACGTACCCGTGCGCAGTATCGCAAAGGCGCTTTCGCTTGACGTCGAGTGGTTGCCGAGTCGCGAGGTCTATCTTTCGGGAGCAGTGAAGCCGCTTGTTCATGCGGATTATTACTATTCATATGACAGTTTATATTGGTTATCCAGGATAATAAGCGCGGAAAGCCGCGGCGAGCCGCTCCTCGGTCAGATTGCTGTTGGAAACGTTGTCCTCAACCGTGTAAGGCACAGGGATTATCCGAATACAATCTACGGGGTAATTTTTGACAGAAAATACGGAGTGCAGTTCAGTCCCGTGTCAAACGGAAGCATATACGCCGTACCGACGTACAGCGCAGGAATAGCGGCAAAAATTTGCCTTGAAGGCATAAGCGTATCCCCGGACATACTATTCTTTATGGAGCCGTCAAAGTCAACTTCAAGCTGGATATACAGTAACCGCCCGTACGCGTTTACGGTATCAAATCATTATTTCTTTTATTAAAATTCGCGTGCCACTTGAAAAATATCAAATTTTGTAGTATACTATAAGTGCAAAAATAAATACCGCAACAATCTTGAAGGTTTTGCGGCTTGAAAGAGGGTACTTATATGTATTACAGATTAAAAGTTGCGGGACTTGAGCGCGATCTTCCGCTTTGTCCTATCGCGAGCAATCTCTATATCGGAGCGTTCGTTCTTTTCGGTGACGTCGAGCTTACGGAAAAGTGCGCCGAAGCGCTTTACGCAAAGGCTCCCGAGCATGACGTTATGCTTACGGCAGAGTCAAAGGGAATTCCGCTCGTTCACGCAATGTGCAGAATTTCAGGCAAGAACCGTTACGTCCTTGCGCGTAAGTCGGTCAAGCTTTATATGAAGGACGTTGTCGCGTGCGAAACGCAGTCGATCACGACGGCGGCAAGGCAGACTCTTTATATTGACGGCTCTGATGCTGAATATATGAAGGGCAAGCGCGTGCTTATCGTTGACGACGTTATCAGCACGGGCGGCTCGCTTGAATCTCTCGAGAATCTCGTTAAGCTCGCAGGCGGCGAGATCGTCGGCAAGATGACCATCCTCGCCGAAGGCGATGCAACCGAGCGCGACGATATAATCTACCTCGAAAAGCTCCCGCTCTTCGACGGAGAGGGAAACGCGCTTTGATCCATACTGTGCTGATCAAAAACGTATTTTGAATATGCTGACTTTATAGCTCATACACAAAAAGCAAGAAAACGCAGGTTTTTACTCCTGCGTTTTCTTGCTTTTTTTGTGTATTTGAAAACTAGTTTTTTGTTTCGGTAGTGTTTTGATTTGTTGTTGCTTGTGTAGAAGGCGCATTTGTAGCGGCAGTTTCTTTTGCAGAAGTATTCGCATTTGCGGTAGGAATTACTTTTGCAGGCGTAACTGCCTTAGGCGCCGTTGCCTGCTGAGCAGCTTTTTTCTTTTGCTCAGCTATAGCCTTGAAATCGGGTAATACCTTTGTTTTTAAATATTTCTCGTATTCATCGCAAATCAGCTTGACGTCGTCACCGAAAGTGATTTGTTTACCGTGATCGAGCCAGAGAATTTTATTGCACATAGCTCTGACCTGTGGGATGGAATGGGATACGAGAATCGTTGTTGCGCCGCCTTGGATAATAGACTTCATTTTTGCTTCGCTTTTTGCTCTGAATGCACCGTCACCAACAGAGAGGACCTCGTCAAGAATGAGTATATCCGGTTCTACTAAGGAAGCAATAGAGAACGCGAGTCTTGATTTCATACCCGAGGAAAGATGCTTGAAGGCTCTTTCTTGGTACTCCTCAAGCTCAGCAAATTTTATGATCTCGTCATATGTTTCATCCATAAATTTTCTTGTATAGCCGAGCATAGCACCGCGAAGATACGTGTTTTCTTTAACGGTGAGATCTCCGTCAAAACCCGAGCCAAGCTCAAGTAAAGCAGCTATCTTTCCGTTGCATTCAACGTAGCCTTCGGTAGGAACCATTATTCCTGATATAGCTTTTAAGAGCGTAGACTTTCCCGCACCGTTCGTACCGATAATACCGAGCATGTCCCCACGGTTTATGGAGAAGGAAACATTTCTGTCAGCCCAGAATTCCTTGACTTGATATTTTCTTGTAATCTTTCGGATTAAAAATTCCTTTATACCTATTTCTTTGAAGTCACCGCTGATGTAGCGGATGGACACGTTGTCAAGACGGAGAATAGGTTTTTCGTTTTTATTTTCTGCCATTTTACTATCCTCCTTATACGTAATAAAGAAACTTGTGGTTACATTTCTTGTATATCAGCGCACCGATGAGAAATGCAATCGCGGCATATCCCACAGCAAGCAGATTGTACTGAATAGATGGGAATGAGTTGTCTATTACGATAATTCTGAAATACTTGATATAAACGAAGAGGGGGTTGAGGAGGAAGAGGTTTTCGAACTCGCCGAAGGAATCTGTTGTGTAGAATATCGCAGACATATACATAAGGAGCATTGTAAATACGCTCCAAAGATATTGCATATCGCGGAAGAACACAAAGAGTGCAGAAAGAATTAGTCCAACACCTATATTAAAGACAATCAAGCAGATGATGGGTATCAAAAGTGCGAAAAATCCAAACGTGAACGTAATTCCGTCTATAATGCAAAAAACGATAAAAACAGCAAATGTGAGTCCAAAGTTAATGAGTGAAGAAATGTTTCTGGAAAACAGGAAGAGATACTTCGGAACGTTTATCTTGGTGAATATCGCAGAGTTAGCTAAAAGAGAGCTCATACCTCCGCTTGTTGCGTCGTTAAAGAAGCTGAAAACAATATTTCCGCAGAAGAGGTAAATCGTGTAATGCTCCATACTTCTTCCGAAGAAGTTCTTGAACACTATACTCATAACAAGGAGTGTGAGCAGCGGAGATAAAACGCTCCATAGCATACCGAGATATGTTCGTTTGTATTTCTTTTTAAAATCTCGCTTTACGAGCTCAGAAAATAAAAATCCGTTTTCCTTGAATCTGGATAATGATTTTTGGATATTTGAGTTTTTCATCATAGTCTCCGAAATGTTTTTAACAAACAATTTTAAAAAAAAATAGAATCTTCTTTGATAGTATATCATGATTCCTGAAAAAAGTCAAGAAATTGTATTAAATGTGTAAATATTTTGATGTATTAAATGTGTAAATATTTTGATTTGGTTTGATCAAAGATGGATGCTAAAAAATGCATTGACTTTTAAAACGAATGATGTTAGAATATAATAAAAAACAAGGATGGGAAAATGAAAAGAAACGGTTATATAGATATTATAAAGTTTTTATTTGCAATTATTATTGCTGAATTTCACTTAAACTCAGGGTTGTTCCCCGGCGGAAGATTAGCTGTTGAAGGCTTTTTTATGATTACTGGTTTTTTGATGTTGAAATCAGCGGAACAAAAAAAAGATTTAGAAAAGAATATTGGATGCTCTTCTTTAAATTTTTTAAAAAGAAAATATGAAGCACTTTTCTATACTCTTTTTCCTTCAGTTGTATTAAGTTTTATTGTAATTTCAGTGTACAGAGAAACACTTTTTGTAGAAGCTATAAAAAGAATACCTTTGCTGATATTCGAAATAATACCATTAAATAGTTTAGGATTCAATGGTGAATACGTAATAGGTGTTTCTTGGTATTTGTCATCGATGTTTGTTGCTTTAGCTGTTTTATATCCATTATCTATAAAATTCAAACAAATATTCACTTTAATAATCTGTCCATTAATAGTTTGCTTGGGTTATGGTACATTAGCTCACTTTTATGGGAATTTAGCTGTCAACTATCAATATTTGCCCAACACAATTTTTAATACAGGAATAATAAGAGGATTTGCCGGATGTGCCTTGGGATGCATATTATATGAAGTAAGTAGGTGTTTGAAGAAGAAAAATCTAACAGTTTTTGGACGTTCGATTTTTACTTTTTTAGAAATAGGACTTATCACTTATTTTTTATGCATAATACATTACAAGCCAAAAAGCAGTTATGACTTTGTTTTAATCTTTGTTCTATTTACATTTTTGCTTATTGGAATATGCGGACTATCATACACATCACGATTTTTGAACCCTAAATGGACAAAGTTTTTTGGTACTTCTAGTACGTTGGTAGTTTTGACCCATTACTGCTGGACTCCATTTTTTAAAAAGGAATTTGGCGATGGATATCAAAATACTTCGAAAGTCTTTTGGTATGTTGCCGCGGTAGTAGTTTCTTGCATTTTAGTTTACATACAGAGTGTTTTATTGAAATTTATTTTGACGCGAAAACACAAATTGATTATTTTTAGTAATTGTTGTTCTGAAGAATAATTTAAAATTGAGCCGAGATGGTTTGATACTCGGCTCTTTTTGTTTTTTATTATGTGAAGCATATAAAACCGTAAAACTTTGCGCGAGGACTTGAAAAAAAATACAATATATGTTATAATAAACTAGATAAATAATATATGCACGAGAGAGAATCGTCATGTCATGTGATATTAAGATTTTTATGTGTGCTCATAAGCAGTTTGATGTTATTCCTGCTTTTACCACGGTAATACAAGGCGGAGCAGCGTTAAACTCGCCGCTCGAAGGAGCAATTTCCGATGCTGGGAAATCTGGTTCTATTTCAGAAAAGAATCCCGATTATTGCGAGCTTACAGTGCAGTATTACGCGTGGAAAAATGAGAATGCAGATTATTACGGATTTTGTCATTACAGAAGGTTTTTGTCATTCGATGAGAGTATTTCGAAGCCGTATCTCGTCTTTGGTCAAAAACTTAGCAAGAAATTTTTAGATCGAATAAAAGATGAAATAAGTGTTCGAAAGTTCATTGAGTCATGCGACGTTGTAGTACCGAAGCCCGAAGATATGGGATGCGACGTAGCGACTCAGTATAGCTTGGCTCCCGGGTGTACCAAAGACGATTTTTTGTTATTCAGAAAACTTATTGAAGACGAGTTTCCTTTTCTTTCGGAGGCAGCAGAAGAATATTTTAGTCAGTCAAAGCAGTATTTTTGCAATATGTTTGTAATGAAGAAGGACATCTTTTTTGATTATTGCGAAAAACTCTTTCATCTTCTTGAGTTGTTTGATAAAATAAAAAGTCCTGGCGGCAAAATAAGGGGAGACAGAGTTGACGGATTCCTTGCTGAAAGATTTCTAGGCGTATATGTTTTATTCTTACGCAAAAATGGTAAAAGCATACGCGAGGTTGCCAGATTGGATGTTGGTTGCTCATTTAAAAAGCGGATGTTGTATAAGCTTTTTCCACCGGAAAGTAATATCAGATTTAAATTAAAAAAAATAAATAACGATCAAAGTCATTTAGAAGAGATTAATCAGAAGGAGAGTAATAATGGCAAAGGTTAGTATTGTAATTCCTATTTATAACGTGGAGAAATACTTGAGACAATGTCTTGATAGCGTTGTTAATCAGACACTTGAAGATATAGAAATTATCTGTGTTAATGACGGCTCCAAGGATTCTTCTCCAGAAATTATCGAAGAATACGTGAAAAAGGATAAAAGAGTTAAAGCAATTCATAAAGAGAACAGCGGATATGGAAATTCTATGAATAGAGGTTTCGATGCTGCTACAGGTGAGTATATCGGTATAGTTGAGTCAGATGACTATGCAGAGCCGGATATGTTTGAGAAGCTTTATAATTGCGCGAAGGAAAACGATCTTGATGCGTGCAAATCCGGATTTTTCTTTTATTATTCTATTCCGGAAGAGAAAAACATTCCCGCTCCTGTGGCATCGAGTGTGATGTGCAAAAAAGTTTTTTCTCCCACCGATGATTTTAAATCATTAAGAGAGCAAATTGAATTCTTTAATATAAAGCCGACTATCTGGTCTGCAATTTACAGGAAGGATTTTATTAGAGAAAACAATATTAGATTTAATGAAACCCCCGGTGCATCTTTCCAGGATACAAGCTTTAATTTTAAAGTATGGGCGCTTGCTAAGAGAGTTAAATTGATGGAAGAATGCTTCCTTCATTATAGACAGGATAACGAAGCCTCTTCTATAAATTCGTCTGCTAAAGTTTTTTGTGTCTGTGATGAATATAGAGAAATTGAGAGTTTTCTGAATGAACATTTTGAACTCAGAGCTAAACTCGATATTGTAAAAAATGCTCTTAAGTACAATACATATATTTGGAATTATGAGCGTCTTTCGGAAGAAAAAGCACTTGAATTTTTAAAGGTTGCATCCGAGGAATTTAAAAATGATATGTTGTCCGGTATGTGTTTAAAGAAAGCATATCCTTGGTATAAATGGGGTACATTGAACTTTATTATAGAGGATTACGAAGAGTATCATAAGATGCGTCAGGCAGAAAAGAGAGGCGAGGTATATGTTCGTCCTGTAGAAGATAGAGGTAACGTATTTGCTCGCGGTATCAAATGCATTAGAGAAAACGGTTTATGGTATACTTTTAAAAGATTTTTACAAAAACTGAAAGGGAGAATTTGTAGAAAATGAAAAATCCTGCAAAAATATCAGTAATTATTCCTGTTTATAATGTTGGAGAGTATTTACCTTTTGCTATGCAGAGCTGCATAGATCAGACGCTTCGTGATGTAGAGTTTATTTGTGTTAACGACGGTAGCACTGATAATTCGCTTGAAATACTTAGAAAATACGAGCAGCTTGACGAAAGAATCATAGTTATCGATAAAGAAAACGGTGGAGTTTCTTCCGCAAGGAACGCGGGTTTAAAACATGCAAGCGGAAAGTGGATTATGTTTCTTGATCCTGACGATTATCTTTCTGAAGAAGCATGCGAGCGCGTTTGGATAGAGAGCGAAGAAGGTGCGACCGATATAATAATTTTTGGTACTGATATTGTTCCTAAACAACCTAAGGCACCCGAATGGTATTACTATGCTTTAACCGTTCCTACGAAGAGATACTATGAGTTTTCACCTTACATATTGTTCAAGGAACCTAGCGCAAAGCCTTTTATCTGGCATCAGGCATATTCCAGAGAGCTAATTGAAAAGAGCGGTGTAATGTTTGAAGAATCTTTAAAGCTCGGAGAAGATCAGGCTTTCTTGATCTGTATATATCCTCACGCTCAAAGATTTGCTTTTATAGAAGACAAGCTTTATAACTATAGATTTGCAAGAAATAATTCTGCAATGCAGATTTTACGAAAAGATCCAAGCAAAAAAATGAAGCAGCATTTAAACGTTGTAGAGAAAATATTTGTTCACTGGAATGAAAATGGATTTTCTAATAAATACGGTAGTGATCTTCTTTCCTGGGCATTGGATTTTATTATGATAGACCTTGAAAGAGATGAGATTACTATTGAGGCAAAAACTGTGTTTGCAAGAAAGCTGTTTGAACTTATAGAGTTTCATGGATTAACAACCTATTTGGAAAACATGGATACAATAGGTCTTTCCGCTTATGATATGTTGAAAAAAGCTATGAAAGGTTAATTCATATGAATAAAAATATAAACAACGTTGATAAGTCTTTGTGTACGGGATGTGGTGCTTGTTACAATAAGTGTCCGATTAACGCAATCGATATGAAAGCGAATAGAGAGGGATTTTTATACCCTACTATTGATTCGGAAAAGTGCATTGATTGCGGCTTGTGTTATAAGGTTTGCCCCATAGAAGAAAGTGTTAGTAAGAATCAAGATCCGAATGTATATGCCGTTTGGTGTGATTATGAGACGAGGATGAAAAGCTCATCCGGTGGATTCTTCTCTGTATTGGCAAACTACGTGCTTGATAACGGCGGATGGGTTTGTGGTGCAAGATATAATGATACTTACGACAGGGTTTATCACGATTGGATTTGTAAAAAAGAAGATTTGCAGTTGCTTCGTGGTTCCAAATACGTACAGAGTGATACCGGTTTAACTTATCGTTTTGCAAAAAAACAGCTCGATGCAGGAAATTGGGTGCTTTATAGCGGATGTGCATGCCAGGTTGCCGGCCTGATAAAATATTTGGGTAAGGATTATGAAAAACTTATTCTTGTGGATATAATTTGTCATGGAGCTCCGTCCCCTGAGGTTTATCGTTCCTACATAAAAGAAATAGCAAACGGTAGAAAGATCGAAAAAATGGACTTTCGGGAGAAAGCTCATTGGGGATGGGGTACGGCAACTTCCTTGTTTATGGAGAATGGGGAAGTACATAGAAACGATTGCTTTAAAGATCCTTATTTGGTTTCCTTCCTTTCCGCGTTAAGTACAAGAAAGTGCTGTGATAAATGTCCTTATACCGAGGTTTACAGAGTTTCTGATTTTACCCTCGGTGATTTTTGGGGAGTTAAGGCGATTGACGAAAAGCTGGATGATTCGAAAGGCACTTCTTTAGTTCTTGTAAATACAAATAA
Organism: Clostridia bacterium; assembly: GCA_017411605.1. Lineage (GTDB taxonomy): Bacteria > Bacillota > Clostridia > Oscillospirales > CAG-272 > UBA1740. Next base: position 20,020 of record JAFQPR010000005.1, read on the forward strand.
AGCTAAAGTATTGTTTGAATCGTTAAAGAATAAGTGTGATTTAGCCGAAAAAGTAGACTTACAAGCTGTTATTGAAGTTGCGAAAACGAGAAACGGTCGGCTCTTGCATCCTGCGAAAGCTAACATCAGAAGAGATAAGTTTTTCGTTGAGTTTGAGCGAAGCAATAAAGAATTTATTAATTCGTATAGAAAAGCAACCAAGTATGATATCGGATATGTTGGTTGGTGGGATAGTAAAAATTACGGAAGTGCTTTAACGAGCTTTGCTATGAACCGTACGTTGAAAAATCTGGGCAAAACCGTTATAATGCTTGAGCACAGAGGAATGGTCCCCGGAAAAGAAGATTATGGACTTGACTTTGCAAAGCATTTTTACGATTGCAGTAAGATTACCAATACTAAAGATTTCAAGCGTTTTAACTCTGTTTGCGATACGTTTTTGGTTGGATCCGATCAAGTATGGAATTGGTGGAACATTCAAAATGATCCCGGATTCTTTTTCCTTGATTTCGTTGATAACAATCATAAAAAAATAGCATACGCTTCTTCGTTTGGAAAAGACGATACCGATTTTCCTGATGACAAACGAATCAGGGTAAGCTATCTGCTTAGTAAATTCAATGCTATTTCCGTTAGAGAAAAAAGCGGAGTTGACGTATGTAGAGATGAGTTCGGAGTAAAAGCAACTCACGTATTGGATCCGGTATTCCTTTGTGATATGGCTTCCTATGATGAGGTGACCAATCTTTCTAAATGCAAGGATGAGAAGGATTATGTATTCTCGTACATACTTGATCCTACCGAGGATAAGATAGAAATGGTAAGAACAGTTGCTGCAAAACTTGGTATGAATTATAAAATTGCGGTTGATGCATTAAATAATTATGATTCTCACACTAAGAGTTTTACTCAAAAACTTATGGAAGAAGATAATAATGTATTGACAAATTTAAGAATTGAGGATTGGCTTAAATACATCAAGAACTCTTCCTATGTAGCAACCGATTCGTTCCACGGATTCTGCTATTCAATTATTTACAATAAAAATGTAATTACTTACATCAATCCGAGAAGAGGAAGCGCTCGCTTTGAGAGCATTGCTCAAACCACAGGACTTGAAAACAGATTGATAACGGATTCTTCCCAGATAGCTGAGAGAAAATTACTTAATCATCCGATTAATTACAAAGTCGTTAATTCAAAACTTAATGCAGAGCGGGAGAGAAGTATGAATTGGCTTAAGGCTGCATTGGATGCTAAACTCAAAAAGCCAAGTGAAAAGGAGCTTCTTCTTTGGAAATGCATTGAGCACGATCATATTATTTATTCAAATCATATTAATAAACTCCAAGAAACTATTGACGCTTTGCAAAAGAGAATAGAAGCGTTAGAAGAAAAGAAGGCAACAGAATGAAAAACTACGATTATCTTATAGTTGGCGCGGGACTTTTCGGCGCGGTATTCGCGCACGAGGCAACAAAGCGCGGTAAGAGCTGTCTTGTTATTGACAAGAGAGATCATATTGGCGGTAATATTTACTGCGAAAAAATCGAGGATATAAACGTCCATAAATACGGTGCGCATATCTTCCACACGTCCGATAAGAGCATTTGGGAATACGTTAATCAGTTTGCGGAGTTTAATAACTATATAAACTCACCCGTTGCGCTTTATCACGACGAGCTTTATAATCTTCCGTTTAATATGAACACCTTCAGCAAGATGTGGGGCATCAAGACTCCCGCTGAGGCTAAAGCAAAGATTGCCGAGCAGATAGCGGAGCTTGATATCAAGGAGCCCAAGAATCTTGAAGAGCAGGCGCTCTCGCTTGTTGGACGTGACGTGTACGAGAAGCTTGTAAAGGAATATACAGAAAAGCAGTGGGCAAGAGATTGCCGCGAGCTTCCCGCATTTATTATCAAGCGTCTCCCATTGAGATTTACGTACGATAATAACTATTTCAACGATAGATTCCAAGGTATTCCGATAGGAGGATATACTCCTATAATCGAGAAAATGCTCCAGGGCTCAGACGTGCTGTGTAACACCGATTATTTTGATTTCATAAAAGAAAATCCCGCTGTTGCAAAGAAGACTGTTTTTACGGGGCAGATAGACAAATTCTTTGATTATAAGCTTGGCGTTCTCGAATACAGAAGCGTAAGATTTGAAACCGAAGTTATCGACACTGATAACTATCAAGGTAACGCAGTTGTAAACTATACTTCACATGAAGAGCCGTTTACAAGAATAATCGAGCATAAGCACTTTGAGTTTGGAAAGCAGCCTAAGACTGTTATTTCCAAAGAATATTCTTCCGAGTGGAAGAAGGGGGACGAGCCTTACTATCCTATTAATAACGATAGAAACAATGCGCTTTATCTCGAGTATAAGGCGCTTGCGGATAAGACTGAAGGCGTGATCTTCGGCGGCAGACTCGGTCAGTACAAGTATTATGATATGGATAAGGTCATCATATCCGCGCTTGATGCTGTTAAGGCTGAGTTCGGTGAGTAAATTTGAATTCGGGGGGATAATATGAAAATTCAGGAAATTGTGATCTCGGATAGAAATTATCCCTCGTTATATTACAGAGGCGGTACTTTTGACTGCGGACGAATTCTACTTAAGAGGGGCGAAAGATTATCTTTCGATACGTATTTCGGCAGCTTTACCTATTCGAAATACAGAGATTATACTGTTCTTACCTCGATAGATTTTATCGGACGAATATCGGGTACCGCCAAAGCTATGCTTTGTTGCTTTGACGGTGAAAGCGAAAATGTTGTAGCCGAGGCTGATACAGAGGGATTTTTTTCTCTCAGAGCGGAATTTTCGGCTTTGCCAAAAAAGGGAATACTGTATCCTGTGATTGAAGCAAAGTCGGACGCCGAGTTTCTTGGCGGAGAATATTCTGCCGACATCATGAAAAATAAAGTCAGCATGGCGATAGCTTTTTGTACTTTCAGACGGGAAGAGTACCTTAAGAAGAACATAGAGCTTCTTGAGAGGGAAAATATTTCCGGTATAGATAAGGTTATCGTTGTTGATAACGGAAACACCTTGAGTGAATCTGACTTTTCGTGGGATAAGGTGAAGCTTTGCAAGAATCCCAATTATGGCGGCAGTGCAGGCTTTACCAGAGGTATTATTGAAGCAAAGGCAGATAATTATACCCACGTTATACTGATGGATGATGATATTGAGATTTTCCCTGAGGCACTCGAGAGAATGATTGTATTTGCTTCAATTCTCAGAGAAGAGTATAAAGGCGCTCATTTCAGTGCGGCTATGCTTAAAGCATCAAAGCTATATATTCAGCATGAAAAGGGCGCGCTGTGGAACGGAACTCACATAGAGAGTCTCAACACCGAGCTTGATGTCAGAGAAAGAGATGCGCTTATTGCAAATCTTGATGACGGACCTATAGGATACGGAGCGTGGTGGTGCTTCTGCCTTCCGCTCTCCGACGTTGATAAGTTTGGTCTTCCTTTACCTCTCTTCATCAAATTTGATGACGTTGAGTACGGAACAAGATGCTGCCGCAACGTTCCAATAATTACTATGAGCGGTATGGCGGTATCTCACGCCGATTTCGATGGGAAATATAATATGCATCTCGAGTATTATACTATCAGAAATCAGCTTATTATGCTCGCTGTTCATAAGATGCAAAATCGCTTTGGATGTATTCTCAGACTTATTAAGGTTTCTGCAAAGCATCTGTTCTTGTATAGATATGATGCGCAGCCGATATTACTTCGTGCGTTTGAAGATTTCCTTCGCGGAGCAGATTTTATTATAAACACAAACGCAGAGGAACTCAACCGATCCGTTATGGCAATGACTCCGAAAGCAATAGATCTTAGCGAGCTCCCCGACTGGGATGCCTCAATAAAAGAAAAATATAAATCAAAAAAAGTATCAATTATAAATAGAGCTTTTAGGCTTATTTTACTTGGCGGTCACTTAATACCTAATGTATTTATGAAGAAGGAGACGGTGTATATGCCGTTGCCCGTCGCAAAAAACAGCGACAACTTTATGAGAAAAAATACGGTGCAGTATCAGATGCTCGGCAATAGCGGATACGCATTCAATAAGCATTCCGGTAAATTCTTTGCTTGCTTCTTCAGATGTATCTGTATGGCTTTTAAAATACTGTTTGGGTATGGCAAAGCATCCGGAAGCTATAGAAAGAATAAGGAATATTTAATGTCGGATGAGTTCTGGCATAAATATCTTGAACTTGATAACCTTTGATTTTAAAATGGGCGAAATATGAAAAAACAATACGATATAGCAGCATATATATGGCCGGCGTACACGGGCGATGAGCCGAGAACGAGGATGTTCTGGCCTGACGGTATCGGTGAGTGGCAGAGCGTGAAAAGCGCTACCGCGAAATACGAGGGGCACACCTGGCCGAGAGAGCCCGTTTGGGGCTACGTAAACGAGGCTGATCCCGCCGTTATGGAAATGGAGATCGAAGAAGCGGTAAGCCACGGGGTTAACGTATTCATCTACGATTGGTATTGGTACGATAGACGTCCGTTCCTTGAAGGCTGCCTCAACGACGGATTCCTTCGCGCAAAGAACAACGGTAAGATGAAATTCTATCTGATGTGGGCTAACCACGATGCCGTGCATCTTTGGAATAAGGAACTCGCGGATACCGATGTATTTAACGTGCCGATCTGGCGCGGAGGTGTTGAGCGTGTTGAGTTTGAACGCGTTTGCGAGCGTATTCTGGATAAGTATTTCGGGCTCGACAACTACTATAAAATAGACGGTAAGCCCGTCTTTATGATCTATGATATAAAAACCTTCGTTGACGGACTTGGAGGCAGAGAAGCAGCCAAGGAAGCTCTTGATTGGTTTAAAAAACGTGCGGCTGAGCGAGGTTTTTGCGGCGTACATCTGCAGTTCACGGGCAGACGCGGTACTACATATAATCTTTCGGGTGTTGACGGCGGCTCTGCCGTAGACTCTATATCTCTTGTAAACGATCTCGGGTTCGATAGCTTTACGCATTATCAGTATGCGCATCTGACTGACGTTGACAGAGATTATAACGAGATAAACGAGGATATAAAGAAGATATGGGATGATTGCTCGGAGTCTTACGGTATGCCTTACTATGCTCACGTGTCTTGCGGCTGGGATAATAATCCAAGATTCAAAAAGTTCGTTCCGAGAGTGGTAAAAAATAACACGCCCGAGAACTTCGAGAAGATTTTGCGTTCTGCAAAAGAGTATGCCGATAATCACGAGGGGCAGGTGCCGCTCATAACGATAAACTCGTGGAACGAGTGGACGGAAACGTCATATCTTCAGCCCGATTCTCTCTACGGATACGGCTATCTCAATGCGATAAAGCGAGTTTTCGTTGATGAAGAGTGATGGTACCGCCTGTTAATGGGGTAAAACTAAGCTATAATACATAATTAGTAATCAAAAAAGCTTTCCGATACAATGCCCGGAAAGCTTTTTTCTGCTTAAAAAGCAAACTATTATAGGCAAAAACGCGTGAAGTTATTCCATATACTTACGCATTTTGTCAATAGCGCCTTTTTCAATTCTGGAAACCTGCGCTTGCGATATTCCGATTTCGTCGGCAATTTCCATTTGAGTTTTACCGTTGTAGTAACGTCTCCTGATTATATTCATCTCTCGAGCTGATAGCTTCTTCAAAGCTTCCTTCAGGGCAATGTTTTCAATCAGTATCTCATCGGATTGAGTATCATCTGCGAGTTTATCAATAACGTACATTGAATCCTCACCGTCACCGAAAACCGAATCATAAAGCGACATTGGCTCAACAATTGCCTCAATTGCTTCTTCAACAGCTTTTTCGTCTTCACCAAGCACCTTGGCTATTTCCGCAGGCTTTGGCTCGCGTTGCTCACGACGCATAACGTCTTCTTTAACTTGAAGGGCTCTGTATGCCAGATCTCTGATGCTTCTTGAAACTCTGACAGAATTATTATCTCGCTGAAAACGCCTTACCTCTCCTATTATCATAGGGACGGCGTAGGTAGAGAATTTTACGTCAAACGCGGGGTTGAAATTGTCAATGGCTTTAATGAGTCCGATGCAGCCAACTTGAAAAAGATCGTCGGCGGTGTCATTCTTCAGATTGAAGCGTCTTATAACACTGAGAACAAGCTTCAGATTACCAAGGACAAGTCGCTCGCGAGCCTTCATATCGCCCACCTTTGTTTTTGACAGAAGCTCGCGCATCTCTTCTTCCTTGAGGGTCAAAAGCTTAGACGTGTTAATTCCGCATATTTCGACCTTGCTCATTATCATTCTCCGCATAATTATGATCGCAGTGAATTTGATGAAGAATACGCTCAATTGAATACGAAAGATCTTTATATCTGTCGAGAGCGCAGGATAGCTTTCGTAGTGTATTCACCGTAGTTATAATTATGGTCGAAAAATGCACCCGTTACACGTTTTTTGGTAAATCCATTTTTTGGAGCACCAAATTTTTCTTGTTTTTCAGTGTTTTTACAATCTCTTTAAAATTCAGCAAAGCAAGAAACTGCTCATAAAAGAATACCTAATAATATATGGGAAGCTCATATAATTATAGGTTACGAAATGCGCGGTGAAATCTACATACAATCCTCTTTTTTGCGAGCCTTTACGGATGGTCAAAAGAAACGGTGGACTCCGGTGCGCTGAGGCTAAAAAAATATCTTCTTGAAAATGCTCAAAAAATATGATAGACTATAAACAGTCAGCCCTCACCGTATAAACGTATCCGATTCAAGTTAGTATTAGCTGATATTTGATTATTTGGAGTATTGATATGAAAATTGTAACTTTAACTCTCGCGCCCGCATTTGATATCCATTGTGATGCGGATAGTATTACTGTAGATCATGAAAATATTGCAAGGATAACCGATTTCGACGCAGGCGGAAAGGGCGTTAATATATCAAGAGCGCTAAATTGCTTTGACGTTTCTAATACAGCTGTCGTTGTTATCGGATGTGAAAATGGAGTTGATTTTGAAAATAAACTTAAAAATGAAAATATTTGTTTTCAAAAAGTCGAAATTCAAGGTAGAATACGCGAGAATATAACTATTCATACGGCAAACGGTAAAGAAACGAGAATTAGTTTTACGGGAACACCTGCACCTTTCGATCTTATGGATACCGTTGAAAAAATAACGGATAAAATCTGTAATGAGGATACTATTCTAACCTTTACGGGAAGACTTCCCGAAGGTGTAGCTCTCGATGAAGCGAAGGCTTACATAAAAAAACTAAGAGCTCGCGGTGTCCGCATTGTACTTGATTCTCGTTCGTTTGCGCTTTCGGATATGCTCGAGGTTAAGCCGTTTTTGATTAAACCTAACGAGGAAGAGATATCCGCATATATGGGACGTGATATATCGGATTTTGACTCTGCTGCAAATGCGGCTAGGGACCTCTGCAGCAAGGGCATAGACAACGTTATGATATCCCTTGGGGCTCTCGGTGCTGTAATCTGCTCAGACGGAGAAATATACTCTGTCAAAGCTCCAAAAATAAATGCGGTATCGACCGTAGGAGCAGGGGATAGCTCTATCGCGGGATTTTTGTACGCTATGTCCCGTGGGAAGAGCATCTCCGAGTGCCTTAAAACCGCTGTTGCTTTCGGAAGCGCCGCCTGCCTGACATCGGGAACCAATCCCCCCGATAAACGCGAGGTTGAAGTTTTTCTCTCGGCGATGTAAAAAAACACGTTTTCTTCTAAAGAAATCATTTTTTGTTTATTTTGCCTATTACAAAATTTTAAAAAATATGGTAAAATAAATATATAAAATTCTTTTGGAGGGAGTTATGTTTAAAGTCGGCGATAAGATCGTATACGGCACAAACGGATTGTTTGTTATAGATGATATCAGGGATGAGACAGTACTTGGAAATACGCATACCTATTACGTGCTGAAGTCTGCATCTGCAAAATCGGATTCTTTAAGCTATATTCCGACAGATAATGAAGATTTAGTTTCGCATATGAGAGTACCAATGTCAAAACGCGAAGCAGAGCTGTTTATTAAAACTATTCCCGATATAGAGGCTGCGCCATGGATCGATGATAGCAGAAAGAGAGCTGAAGCCTATCGTGAGCTTCTTGAGAGCGGAAAGCATTCAAATATTGTAGCTGTCATAAAATCGGTCAGACAGAACTCTGCAAAGCGGATTGCCGTCGGTAAAAAAGCTTTTGTAAGTGATGAAAACACGTTGAAACGTGCAAAGGATATTCTCTTATGCGAGCTTTGCGAATCCCTTGATGCTAGCGAGTCGGAAATTGAAGCTTATATACTTTAAAATAAATATAACAAAAGCAGAGCAAACCGGACTTGCTCTGCTTTATTTGTTACAAAACGAATTGCGATTTGTCCGAATAGACAATAATGCAAAAAATTGATTACAATAATGTGGTTTTGCCAAGGCCCATAGCAATTATTTTGTATTTTCCATATCAGTTCTTCCAGTCCTCGATTCCAAACATATCGTAGTACATCCAAAGAACTGTATATCTATCCTTAAGGTCCTTTGCGTATCTTACGGCATCGGAAATTTTTTCTTCACCGTACGTCTTATAAAAATCGTTGATATCAAGTTCAATATCCTCGAGTATTGAAGCAATTTTTTCAGCCGTGGGGCATTCTCTTAGGATCTTTTTTATTTCCTTTTCATTAGCGAGGTATCTCTCTGCTCTGATATCTTCGTAAGTACCAAGCTTACGCTGCAGTGCTATGCAACCCTCGGCAACGGATTTATAGACTCGACCGAGCTCTGCCGTCATCTCCTCTTCGGTTTGGACGAAGTCAACGGAAGGAAATTTCGATGACGCTATCTTTCGTCTTATCTTTGACGTAACGTAGGTTGAGAAAATAACGTCAATTCCGTGAGGAAGATACGCCTTGTTATCAACGATGCCCGTAATCTCAAAATAGTGAGAGAGGTGATGCTCCGAGCCTGATGCAGGTCTTGAGCTTCCCGCGAAGCTCATTGCGATTCCGACGAGGATCAGCGCCTCCATCAGTGTCTTTAAGCTCTCTTCATCTCGTGCAATCAGCTTTTTGGCAAGAGGAAGCACTTTTTTTAGCATATCATACGTAAGATCGTAAACGTAATTGCAGAAATACTCACCGTTAACGATAGAACCAAGCTTCCAGTCGTTAAGCGCGGAATATTTTCCGATAATATCACCGTATCCTGCTTTTATCATTTCGAGAGGGGCGCTCCCAAGAACCTCTGTATCCGCAAGAATAGCAAGCGGAACGCCGGCTGAATACGTTACCTTCATTCCGTCGGTTATCATCGCAGCGCCGGATGATGCATATCCGTCCATTGAAGTTGCGGTAGCGAAGATGACGTAAGGAATGTCCGTCTTATTGGATACGTATTTGCAAAGGTCCTGAATAACGCCTGAACCAATTCCAAGTATAAGTTCTATTCCGTCAGTTTGCTTGCTAACCTTCTCAATTGCGCGCTCGTTTGGAATAAGGAGAGGGGAGGATGGGAAAATAACGCGGCGAACGTTCTTTTCGGTAAGCTGCGCTTCGCATAAAGCTCCACCGGCAAGATATGTATTGCCGTCGGCAACGAGAAGAATGCTTGTGTAGTTTTCCAAGATTTCCGTTAAATGTGAAGCTGCTCCGCGTTCAACGTAGACGTGCTTTATTGCGCATTCGTGAAATCTACCGCATTCGCAAGTAACGCCTTCGAGAATCTTATTGATATCCATATAATACTCCTTTGCTTCGTTCTACAATAATATTATACTTTAATATAAGTAAAGAGTCAAGAGATAAAGTCAACAAATATCGATGTATGCGTAAACATGAATTTTAGATATATTTTTAAGCTGTTTACCATTTTCTTACCTAAAACGTTCGAATTTTCTTTGAAATGTACCATAACGGTTCGGTTATAAACGTATAGAGGCTAGCTCAAGTTCAAAAACTTGAGCTAGCCTTTCGCGCGTTAAGGGGATAGGTGAATTTGGAGCGAAAATCTTCGTTCTTCGACCCGAAGGCGTACAAACGTACGTCGAGAGGGAGAAAACGGAGATAGAAAATGACCGT
>JAFQPR010000029.1 GCA_017411605.1 Clostridia bacterium
CTTGGCGAACTCCAGGAGCAGCTTGTAGTATTAAACCGTGTTTCCAAGACCGTAAAGGGCGGTAGAATCGCTCGTTTTGCAGCTATCATGGTAGTAGGCGACGGAAATGGACATGTAGGCTTCGGCCTCGGTAAGGCAGCAGAGGTTCCGGATGCGATCCGCAAGGGAATTGATGATGCTAAGAAAAATCTTATTAAGGTATCGCTCAGCGGTACCACTATCCCTCACGAAGTAATCGGTGAGTACGGCGCAGGTAAGGTACTCCTTAAGCCCGCTGCTCCCGGTACCGGTATTATCGCAGGTGGTACCGTTCGTATCATCCTCGAGCTTGCAGGTATTAAGAACATTCGTGCTAAGTGCCTTCGTTCAAACAACCCCACGAACGTAGTTAAGGCTACCTTTGAGGGTCTTAAGGCACTCAGAACAGCTGAAGAGATCGCAGAGCTTCGCGGACTTTCCGTAGAAGACATCAAGGCATAAGGAGGAATCGGAAATGGAAAACATCAAGATTACTCTCGTAAAGAGCCTTATCGCTCGTAAGCCTGCTCAGATCGCAACCGCAAAGTCCTTCGGCTTCAAGAGACCCGGTGACTACGTTGTTGTTGCAAACAATGAGGCTGTTCAGGGCAAGATCAAAGTAATTTCACACCTTGTTAAGGTAGAAACCGTTTAATCGGAATTGAAAGGAGGATATAAAATGAAGCTCCATGAACTTTCACCCGCAGAAGGCTCTGTTAAGGCATCCTTCCGTAAAGGTAGAGGCGCAGGTTCCGGAAACGGAAAAACAGCAGGTAAGGGTCACAAGGGCCAGAACGCTCGTTCGGGCGGCGGTGTAAGACCCGGATTTGAAGGCGGTCAGCTCCCGCTTTACAGAAAGCTTCCCAAGAGAGGTTTTAACAACTCCAGATTTGGTAAGCAGTACTCGGTAGTAAACGTCGAGTTATTAAATAAATTCAACGATGGTGATGTAGTTGACAGTGCTGCTCTCCTTAAGGCAGGAGTTATTGATTCCATTTTTGACGGAGTTAAGATTCTTGGCGAAGGCGAACTCACCAAAAAACTCACTGTTAAGGCGAAAGTCTTCTCAGCTTCTGCTAAAGAGAAGATCGAGGCAGTAGGTGGAAAGACTGAGGTGGTATAAATGCTTCAGACACTTAAGAACGCTTGGAAAACCAAGGATATAAGAAGTAAGATAATCTTCACTCTCTTCATTCTTGTTCTCTACCGTATAGGTACTGTAATCCCCGTTCCTTTTGTAAACGCAAGTAACTTCGCTAACTCATTCAGCGGTACTATCCTTGATTATATGAACACCCTTTCGGGTGGCTCTCTCGGAACTGCAACGCTGTTTGCGCTCGGAGTATCACCTTATATTAACGCATCAATTATTATTCAGCTTCTCGGCGTTGTATTCCCGAGGCTCGGAGAGCTCGCTAAGGACGACAAAGAGAAGATGAACTTCATAACGAGAATTCTTACGGTTGTTCTTGCAATCGTAACGGCTCTCGGTTATTACCTTCTTCTTAAGCAGGCAGGTATGCTTGCACCCCAGGCAGATTCCGATAACAACAACATGGCTTGGTTCTACGGCGTTGTTATCGTAGCTTGCTACGTTGCAGGTGCTGCCATTATTATGTGGCTTGCAGAGAGAGTAAACGAAAGAGGTATCGGTAACGGTATTTCGATGATACTTTTCGCGAATATCATTTCCTCGCTTCCTTCTCTTGTTTACAATCTTGTAGTTCTCGTAATCGGTACGTATCAGTACAGCAGCAAGGCTTGGCTCTTCGGCATTATCTCTACGCTCTTCGCAATAGTTCTTATTGGCGGTCTTATCGCGATTGTTGTATTCATCATTTGGGTTACAGGCTCCGAGAGAAGAATTCCCGTGCAGTATGCAAAGAGAGTTGTCGGCCGTAAGATGTACGGCGGTCAGAGCTCCAATATTCCTTTGAAGCTCAATATGACAGGCGTTATGCCCGTTATCTTCGCAAGCTCTATCGTATCGCTCGTTCCCACCATCCTGACTCTCTGTCAGGTTAAGGAGACCACTAAGGGCTTCTGGGGCTGGCTTTACAGATTCCTTGCATCCGATGGCGCGGTATATCCCATCCTGCTCTTCGTTCTTATCATTGCCTTCGCATACTTCTATACTCAGATCACCTTCGATCCTATGGACGTTGCGAACAACCTTAAGAAGCAGGGCGGCGCAATCCCCGGTATCAGACAGGGCAGACCTACTGCGGATTACATCCGTAAGATCCTTAACAAGGTAACTCTCGTAGGCGCGCTCTTCCTCAGTATAATCGCAGTAACTCCCGTAATTATCGGTCCTCACGTGCTTCAGCCCTTCCTTGAGTGGTTGATCACACCTGCATTCGCAGGAACGTACTATGAGATGATCGGCTTGCTTGATTACTTTGTTCAGCAGCAGGCTTCGGGTCTCACAAGCATCTTCACCTTCGGCGGTACCTCGATACTTATCGTAGTCGGCGTAGCACTCGAAACGTTCAGAGAGCTTGAGGCTCAGCTCACAATGCGTAACTATAAGGGCTTCCTTAACTAATTACACAGGAGTTAGAATTAAATGAAAATAATTTTTCTTGGCGCACCCGGTGCCGGAAAAGGAACCCAGGCGGAGATAATCGCAGGTAGACTTGGTATTCCTACCATCTCTACCGGCGCGATCATCCGCGAGGCTCTTAAGAACGGAACCGAAATGGGTATCAAAGCCAAAAAATTTATTGAAGCGGGCGAGCTTGTTCCCGATGACGTAGTTATCGGCATCATAAAAGAACGCCTCGCAAAATCAGATTGTCAGAATGGATTTATCCTTGACGGATTCCCCAGAACCGTGCCTCAGGCAGAGGCTCTTGACAGCATGGGCATCGAGCTTGACCGTGTCGTATCGATCGAAGTACCCGACGAGGTGATCGTCGAGAGAATGTCAGGCAGACGCGTATGCGCAAAGTGCGGCGCAACTTATCATACGGTTTACAATCCTTCTTCGGACGGTGTAAACTGCGATAAATGTAAAGTGGAGCTTACAATTCGTAAGGATGACGCTCCCGAAGTCGTAAAATCAAGACTTGAGGTATATCACAGCACGACCGAACCTCTCAAAGAGTTTTATTCCAAAAAAGGAAGCTTGAAGCTCGTTGACGGTGTCGGCAGTGTTGATGAAATTTCTTATCGAACGATCAAGGTGCTCGAAGTTTAATATGATTATTATTAAAAATTCCGAGCAGATAGCTCTTATGAAGATTGCCGGGCGCATCACGGCAGAGGCGCTTATGGTTGCTAAGGACCTGATCCGCCCCGGCATCTCAACTAAAGAGATCGATACGAAAATCCGCCACTACATTGAAAAATGCGGTGCAACCCCTTCGTTCCTCGGATACGGCGGCTTCCCCGGAAGCGCTTGTATCTCGGTTAACAATCAGGTCATACACGGAATACCGTCCGAAAGAGTAATACTTAAGGATGGTGATATCGTAAAGGTAGATGTCGGAGCTCGCTACCGCGGCTATAATGGCGACAGCGCAAGAACATTCGCTGTCGGCAAGGTAAGCGATGAGGCTCTGAGGCTGATCTCGGTCACTGAGGGAAGCTTCTATGAAGCGATGAAGGTCGCAAGACCGGGAAATCGCATCGGGGACATCGGATTTGCGGTTGAAAGTTTCGTCATTTCAAATGGCTTCTCGGTTGTTAAGGATTTTGTCGGCCACGGTCTCGGCAAGGATTTGCACGAGGAGCCCGAGATACCGAACTACGGTAGAGCGGGACGCGGCGCAAGACTTTATCCGGGAATGACTCTTGCTATCGAGCCTATGGTTAACGCAGGCTCGTACGGAGTACGCGTTTTATCTGACGGTTGGACGGTTGAGACCTCGGACGGAGCTCTTTCGGCTCACTATGAGAACTCTATCCTCATAACCGATAACGATCCGATAATACTTACGGATGTAAACGTCAAGTAAGTAAAGATTAACGGCCGAAAGGTCGTATTTGGGAGAGAAAAGTTTTGGCTAAGAATGATTTGATCGAATTTGAAGACTGTCAGGTTGTCGAAGCGCTTCCTAATACAGTATTCAAGGTAAAGCTTCCTAACGGACATATCGTTACAGCGACGATATCCGGAAAGCTTCGTATGAACTATATCAAGATTCTCGTTGGCGATACGGTAACAGTTGAGGTTTCACCCTATGACATCTCAAAGGGACGTATAACCTGGAGAAAGAAGTAATATTTATTTATTTCTGAAAGGAAAGGTATTAAAAATGAAAGTTAAGCCTTCCGTCAAAAAAATATGCGAAAAGTGCAAGATCATTAAAAGACACGGTAAGATAATGGTCATTTGCGAGAACCCCAAGCACAAGCAGCGTCAGGGTTAATTAGCATATCAGACGACTAAATTTAAAAAGGAGTATATATCGAAATGGCTCGTATAGCTGGTGTTGATATTCCCAATAACAAGCGTGTAGAAATCGCGCTGACATACATTTACGGTATTGGACTTAAGAGCTCCAAGGACATCCTTGCAAAGACCGGTATCAATCCCGATACCCGCGCAAAGGATCTTACCGAGAATGAGATCGCTCGTCTTCGTGATGAGATCGAAGCTAACTACCACGTAGAAGGTGACCTTCGCCGTGAGGTAGCTCTTAACATCAAGAGACTTGTAGAAGTAAATTGCTATCGTGGTACCAGACACAGAAAGGGACTTCCCGTAAGAGGTCAGCGTACCAAGACTAACGCAAGAACAAGAAAAGGTCCCGCAAAGACCATAGCAAATAAGAAGAAATAAGGAGTAAACCGAGATGGCAGTAGCTAAGAAGGTTGTAAAGAAGCGCCGCGAGCGCAAGAACGTTGAAAAGGGCGTAGCTCATATCCGTTCTACTTTTAACAACACAATCGTTTCTATTACAGATATGCAGGGCAATGTAATCGCTTGGGGTACTTCCGGTGAAATGGGATTCAAGGGTTCTAAGAAGTCTACTCCCTACGCAGCTCAGACCGCAGCAGAGCATGCAGGTAAGATCGCTGTTGACCAGGGTATGAAGACTGTTGAGGTTCTTGTAAGAGGCCCCGGAGCAGGTAGAGAATCTGCAATCCGCGCTCTTGCAACCGCAGGACTTGAGATCACTATGATTAAGGACGTTACACCGATTCCTCATAACGGTTGTCGTCCTCCTAAGCGCAGACGCGTTTAATTTAATGGAGGTATATTGAAATGGCAAGATATACAGGCGCTAACTGTAAGCTTTGCCGTCGTGAAGGCTGCAAGCTCTATCTCAAGGGCGAGCGTTGCACAAACGGCAAATGCGCATTTGACCACAGAAGCACAGCACCCGGTCAGCACGGTGCGGCTCGTAAAAAGGTCGGAGAATACGGCAGACAGCTTCGTGAGAAGCAGAAGGCTAGACGTTACTACGGTGTTCTTGAAGGTCAGTTCAAGCATTACTATGAAATGGCTGAAAAGATGGAAGGTATCACTGGTGCAAACCTCCTTATCCTTCTTGAAAGACGCCTTGATAACGTAGTTTACAGAATGGGTATGGCAGCATCCAGAAAGGAAGCTCGTCAGCTTGTTCTTCACGCTCACTTCACTCTTAACGGCAAGAAGGTATCCATTCCCTCTATCCTTGTTAAGGCTGGTGACGTAATCGCCGTTAAGGAAACAAGCAAGGAAAGTGTTAAGATCAAGGCTCTCGCTGAGGCTTGCGCTACCGCAGTAACTCCCAAGTGGATCGAAAAGGATGCAGCAAATCTCACAGCTAAGGTTGTTGCTCTTCCCGCAAGAGAAGACATCGACTTTGAGTTCAACGAGCAGCTTATCGTCGAGCTCTATTCCAAGTAATCCCTCCGATACCTCCTACGAGAAGAGCAGCAGATATTATCTATGCTTTATTCTCGAGGGGAGTGTATCTGTTTATGCAGCTTTCCGTCTTAGGATGGAAACAATCAATTAGAAAAACAGGAGGATATTTACAATGATGAACGCAATGGAAAAGTTCAATATTACAGTAACGAACACTACCGAGGACGAAAGAGAAGCAATCTTCGTAGCCGAGCCCCTTGTAAGAGGCTACGGTATAACGCTCGGTAACGCTCTTCGCAGAATCCTTCTTTCGACATTACCCGGCTTCGCTGCAACGAGCATCAAGATCGACGGTGTACTCCACGAGATCTCTGCTTGCAACGGCGTAAAGGAAGATGTTCCCGAGATCGTTCTTAATGTAAAGAGCATCGTTGCTAAACTCGAATGCGAGGGTCCCAAGACCGCTGTTATTGACGTAACAGGTCCTTGCGAGGTTACCGCAGGCGATATCTCGCCCGACGCTGACCTTACGATCCTCAATCCCAATCAGCACATCTGCACCGTAAGCGAGAACGCACGCTTCTACATGGAGATTACCTTTGACGAGGGCAGAGCATACCGCTCATCCGACGTCAATAAGCAGATCTACCTTGCAAGCGCAGGCGCAAACATAGGAGCACCCATAGGACTTATCTTTGTTGACTCTATCTTCACACCCGTATACAAGGTTGAATTCAACGTTGAGAATACCCGTGTAGGAAGCGCAACAGACCTTGATAAGCTTACTATGAAGGTTCTTACCAACGGAACGATTACCGCAAGGGAAGCCGTTTCTCTCGCTGCCAAGGTTCTCAATGAGCACCTCAAGCTCTTCATCGATATGTCCGATAAGGCACAGAGAGAAGAGTTCTTGGTCGAAAGACCTGAAGTGAAGAGAGATAAAGTTCTCGAGATGACCATTGAGGAGCTTGATTTGTCTGTACGTAGCTTCAACTGCTTGAAGCGCGCAGGCATTGACACGGTAGAAGACTTGATTAACAAGACCGAGGACGATATGATCAAGGTTAGAAACCTTGGACGCAAGTCTCTCGAGGAAGTAATCCAGAAGCTCGCATCTTTAGGCTTAAGCTTAAAGAAGGATGAAGAATAAGAATTAGGAGGACACATACATGAGAAAGCTTGGCAGAACAACTGCACAGCGTAAAGCTATGCTCAGAGGCATGGTTACTCTTCTTCTTGAATGTGGCAAGATCGAAACAACTTATACAAGAGCACAGGAAGTAGCAGCTAAGGCTGAGGAGATGATCACCCTCGGTAAGAAGGGCGACCTTGCTTCCTACCGTGCAGCACTTGCTTATATAACCAAGGAAGACGTAGCAAAGAAGGTATTCTCTGTTATCGCTCCCAGCTATGCTGGCGTTAACGGCGGATATACACAGGTTCTTAAGATGGGCCCCCGCCGTGGCGACGGTGCCGAGAAGGCAATCGTTAAGCTCGTAGCGGTTAAGGCAGCAGAGGAGACCACCACCGAGGAGAAATAATCTTCTCGTATAATATAAGAATAACGCAGATAGCACTCACAAGAGTCGCCAATCTGCGTTATTTTTTTAGTAGTTTTCCCCTTTTAAACAGAGTAAAATAGCGTATTACGATTTTGCTTTCTAACGCAATATTTTTACGTTTTTCAGAAGTATTTGAGAAGTGCGCTTTTTGTCAATAAAAAAATAAAAAGAAATTTTTAAAACCACTTGACTTTTATATTCTGTGGTGCTAAAATCACATCGAGATCGAATGATGGAATGCTCTTGCCCGAGGGTTTGGCAAGATAGGAGTTTTATTATGCGTCACTGCTACGCAATAAAAACGCAGATACCGTGTAAGCCTTGTCACGTCATATATATTTTTAAAAGACTTTAACCGACGTCCTCTTGCTTACCCGCTGAGATTTTGCAGTATGAAAAAAATCAGTAGCAATTCTTTCATTCGAAGAAAAGAAAAACTGAGATCTTTCTTTGATTTTTCTGTATTGTCAATTAACGATAACGGTAGGAAGTTGTCATTTTTTGGACTGTTTATACCAAAACTTTGTGAACTATTGTTTGCAAAATTTACGGCTACGCTCAATACGTTGCTTATATCTGACTATGCCGAAGATGCCGTTGGAGCAACAACTGCCGCAACTCAGATAATTACGATCTTCAACCTTTTGCTCGGAATAACGAGCGTTGGCGCGACTATACTTGTCAGTATTGAGCTGGGTCGTGGGGATCAAGTCAGAGCAGGGCGCATCGTGGCAACCTCTCTTATCACGATATTGGTAACGTCGGGGGCTGTGAGTGTCCTTTTGCTTGCCTTTGCCGAGCCGCTTCTAACCATGCTCAATCTTGAAGGTGATGCGCTCGTATACGGTACTACGTATCTGAGGATACGTGGCGGAATGATATTTTTACCAACCGTAAGCGCATTTCTTGGAACTATGCTCATATGCAACGGCAAGGCTGTTCACGCTATGATAAGCGGAATGCTTTCAAATTCTATGAATCTTCTCGGTATGCTCCTGCTTCTGCGCTTCAGAGTTATCCCCGCCCTATCGGGCACTGCCGCTATTGCGGTGGCAACCGAGCTTGCGTGCTTAACTTCAATAATTTATTGCGCGATAGTATTCTGTAAATGCAGATGTCCGTTCGTATTCCGCTTCGATAAGAGCGTCTTTTTGAAAACGAGCAGTCTTGGCGCAATGGGAAGCATATCGGGATTTGCGTATACATTTGCAATTACGATAACCGTAGGCTTTATCGGCGCGCTTGGCATCGTATCCTTGAATGCTTATTCTTATACAAATAGTGTTGTAGGCTATGCCGCGCTTTTCAGCTCGGTGGTATCGTCTTGTATTTCGGTATTCGTTGGCAGATACGCAGGTCGAGGCGATGTTATATCTATAAAAAAAATAGTTCGTTTAATGACGGCTATTTCAGTTGCTGTTAATACGGTATTTTCTTTGATAATTCTTGCTTTGAGAGAGCCGCTTCTTTCGCTCTTTACAAATAACGGCGAGATATTATCTATGTGTCTTGTAATATTCGCGATAGACGTGCTTATCGAGGGATTGCGTGGCGTTGTTCACGTTATGGAGGCGGCAATGAATGCAAGCCGCAACGTTATAATAACGTTGATCTCGGGTATTGTCAGCGCGTGGCTTGCGATCGTTCTGTTTTCGTATATACTTGGAATAGTATGCGGACTGGGACTTGTCGGCTTCTGGATAGCTTTTGCGCTGTCGGAGCTTTTGAAATCGGTTGTGTACCTTGTATATTTCAAATCGGGAAGGTGGACCAAAACGATCATATAAAAAATGGGCTTTGGTATTTAGGCGCAATCGAATAAAAAAACAAGGGGTTCTGTAAAAAACACAGTGCCCCTTTTGATATTTAGTTCTATTTTAAAGGAATCAAGGTTGAAAACCTACGGTTTTCTTCCTTTTTATTGTAGTTTTTTTATTCTAGCGCCGTTTCCTTCCTCTCGGTGTATGTATATACACCTTCGGGGCGGAGAACGACGCTTTCCGCTCAAAATCCCTTTGCCCAAGGGCTTTGGTATTTAGGCGTAATCAATAGCGTGTTATCCCAAGCGGATAACACGCATCGATATAAATCCCTCGCGGGATTTGCGATATGTTTTGAACACCTCGCCTGAGGCGAGATATCCAAAACGCGATATTATTCTGCGCTGCAGAATAGAGATATGTTTGCTGCGCAAACGTGTGATGTATTAAAACAGGAAATATCGGGAAATAACAGCTTTAATTTTTGCTTTTCCTGAACACCGAGGGGGAAACACCTCTCTGCTTTTTGAAGCTTTTGCTGAAGTGCGCGGGATCGGAGAATCCCACCGCCTCGGATATCTCGGATACGGAGAGTGATGAGTCCTCGAGAAGCGATTCCGCTTTTTCTATCCGCTTACTCGTGATAAGCTCACCGAGAGTTGTGCCGAAGGCTTGCTTGACTGACTTATAAATTCCGCTGACGGACATATGCAGATTTTGCGCTACCTCGGATACAGAGAGGTGAGAGGATAGATGCTCGCAAACGTAATCCTCAATGAGCGACGCGCTCTTCCTTGACTCCGAGCGCACCATATTTTCAAGCATAATATACTTTGTAAGCATAGTGCCGATGCTTATTACTGAGTTGATCTTTTCCTCGTCAAAGATTGGTATATCGCTGTATTTTTTCTCGAAAACAGGGAATGCCTGCCCAATTACGCTTTTATCAAGAGGTATCCTCTCAGCCTGACGTATTTGACCTATCATAAGCACGCCAACCAGCTCTCCGTGGTGCAGCAATGGGATAGCAATATCAACGAGTCCGGCGCGGCAGACGTGCTTTGTTATCTCCTTTGATGCGCAGCACGCCGCGTGAAGCGCCTTGTTTGAGTGCTTACAGTAGTGCTTCGTTTCCTTTGCGTTTGCGACGAGCGAGCAGTATTCGCTGTAACCCATACCTTTTGATGTAATTGGCTTTTCGTCAGGGTCGTAAAGAGTAATCGAAACACCCGTTGCGCGGTTGAAGTCGTACATAGCCTGCTCGAGCTTTGCAATATCGTATCGTAATATCATATATGCCTCAATAAATTGTTTTTATCCTTGTAAAAATAGCGCAAGGATTTTTGTTTAGTATATCATAAAAAAAGAATTTGTCAATAGTTTTTAAAAAAGTGGAAAATAATACAAGAAATCTGCAAAAATCAGCCTTGTCCTTATGCGCTCGGGGGTGTATAATAAAGTTGGAGCAGGAATGCTCCAATAAAAGAATTGAGGTATTTTATGAAAAACGATCTTACCAAAGTATCTTTAAAAGTAGAAAAAGTAAATATACCCACCTATGATTTTTTATCACCCGAAGAGATGCCGATGTTTGCTGAAACGGCAAATCATCAGGGAACCACGGGAAATCCTTATCCCGTGCGTGCAACCTCGGGCGTTGACGTAGTCAATAAATCCGATAAGCCCTGGACCGTTGTGACGCTTGAAAACGAGTTCATACGCGTCAGTGTAATGCCAGAGCTCGGCGGAAGAGTATGCGAGGCGTACGATAAGGTAACGGGTTATGATTTTCTATATAGACAGCACGTAGTAAAGCCTGCTATGATAGGCGTTTACGGTCCGTGGACCTCGGGCGGACTTGAGTTTAACTGGCCCTTCCACCACCGTCCCTCAACCTTGATGCCCCTTGACTTTACCACCGAGAGCTGCGCTGACGGCTCGGCAATCGTATGGCTCTCCGAGCACTCGCCCTGCGATAGGACGAAGGGAATGGTAGGCATCGTACTTCGCCCGGGATGCTCCTATTTTGAAACCCGCGCGGCGGTAACGAACAGAACCGAGAATAAGCACAGCTTCCTTTGGTGGGAGAATGCCGCAGTTGCCGTCCACGAGGATTACAGGCTCGTATTCCCCCCTGACGTCACCTGGGTCCATCACCATAACGACGCGGGTCATACGACGTTCCCTATAGCCGAGGGACAGTACGGAGCAGACACTATCAGTGAGCCGAAGGATATTAGCTGGCATAAAAATTCGCGTCTCGCTACCTCATATTTCGCGGGCCCGTCTAAGTACGATTTCTTCGGCGGCTACGATTACAGACGCGAGTGCGGTATCATCCACGTTGCGGACCATCACGTGTCTCCGGGAAAGAAGATGTTCACCTGGGGTTACGGCACTAACGCGGATACCTGGGAGAAGAAGCTGACGGACACCGACGGCGCGTACGCCGAGCTTATGGCAGGCTGCTATACCGACGATCAGCCCGACTTCACCTGGCTCGCACCTTATGAAACCAAGTGCTTCTCGCAGTTCTGGTATCCCACGCAGGGAATAGGATATACAACCTACGCTAACCTTGCGGCGGCAGTCGCGCTCGACCGTGAGAAAAACGAGGTAAGATTTAACGTAACGAGCGTATATAAGTCACTCCGCGCCACCGTTACCGCCGAGGACGGCGAGGTGCTTCTCGATAAGACGTTCGACGCCACCCCCTCGTCGGTGATAGCATTCGCGGCAGAGATAGCGGATAAAGCTCACCTTACGGTAAAGCTCACAGATAACGTCGGAAAGGCAGTTTTCACCTATACCGAAGAGGACCCGGATTACGTGCATATCCCAAATGATAGACACGGAATACCAACGCCCGACGAGCTAAAGACTCCGACCGATATCCTTATTGCGGGTCAGCACCTGGATCAGTACAGAAGCCCCCTATTCAAGCCCGACGAGTATTATCTCGAGGCTATACGCCGCGAGCCCGATTACCTCTATGCGCATAAGGCGCTCGGAGAGTACTATACGAGAGTAGGCAGATTTTCCGAGGCGCTTACGTACCTTGAGCGCGCCTATGAGCTTGAATGCAAATATAATCAGAATCCCGAGGACGGAAGCGTGAACTACCTTCGCGGTCTTTGCTTAAAGTATCTCGGCAGAACGGATGAGGCGTACGACGCATTCAGGCGCTCCGCCTGGTCGAATAATACGGTTTCCGCGGCTATGACTCAGGCTGCGGCAATAGACGGACTGCGCGGTGAATTTGAGCTTATGTACGAGCACGCGAAGGCAGCACTTGAGCGCGATATGCGAAATCCCGTAGCTCTCAGCTATGCCGCGCTCGCAAAGTGGAAGCTCGGAGATACCGCCGAGGCTACCGCTGTCTGCAATCTCGCTCTCGGACTCGATCCTCTTAACCGTCAGATTG
Source organism: Clostridia bacterium (assembly GCA_017411605.1). Taxonomy (GTDB): domain Bacteria; phylum Bacillota; class Clostridia; order Oscillospirales; family CAG-272; genus UBA1740. The sequence goes on from JAFQPR010000029.1 coordinate 12,568, forward strand.
CCTTTATAAAGGCTCTTATCACAAAACGGGGAAGAGATGCATTCTTTGCTTCTCTCGAAGCAAACTCCGCAGAAACGGCTCTCGATATGGCATACGAGCTTATGGATGCGGGCTTCTTCGATGAGGCGGTCATCCTTCTTCGCGGCGCATTGAAGCTTAAGCCCGATTACGCGATGCTGCATTATACGCTCGCTCTTTGCTACTCGAAGCTCGGCAACGAAAGGCAGGCGTCTCGCGAGAGAACGCAGGCGAAGCGCGAGAAAATTGTAGAGTCCTTCCCGATCAGAGCAGGGGAGAGAACAGTTCTCGAATATGCCCTGCGCTGCAACCCGAACGACGGCTTTGCCGCATATCTTCTCGGCTGCTATCTCTATAACGCGCGTGATTACGTCGCGGCGCGTGAGCTTTGGGAAAAAGCGGTCAGATACGAGCCGAAATTCTATATTCCGCATCGTAATCTTGCGCTTATATACTATAATCACTTCGGTATGGCGAAGGAAGCGGCAGAGCTCCTTCACCGCGCGATAATGCTGAAGCCTGGGGATTCAATACTTCTCTCCGAGCTTTCTGACGTTCTTATGAACCTCGAGTTCGGCAATCCGAGTAACGCCGAGCTCCTCGATGAGAACAAGCCGAAAACTCCCACGGATAGGCTCGTTATCGCAATAGCAACGGCATATAACTCCGCGTTTATGTTCGACAAGGCGGAGGAAATTATGCGCTCGCATACCTTCACCCCCGCCGAGGGCGAGGAGTTTATGATCGCCGAGCCGTATATGTACGCTTGCCTCTCACGCGGAAGGCTCGCGATGAAGGAAAAAAACTACGAGCTAGCTCTTGAATATTTCCGCGCGGCAACAGCTCTCCCCGAAAATCTAAACGTAGGCTTCTGGAATGAGGTCGTGCTTATCCCCTATAAGTATAACGAGGCGGCCGCACTTATGGCGCTGGGCAGAAAGACGGAGGCGCGTGAGCTTATTAACAAGCTTATCAACCTTAAGAACGAGGGAATGTGGAATATGGGCGGAGATTTTGTCTATTATTTCGCAGAGTCCGTGCGTCTTGGCGGTGAAGAGGTACGTGCCAAGAGAATTATGAGGGAGGCAACTCTCGGCCTGGAAGGTGAGCTCTCGGGCGGCTGCAAATACTACCGCCGTGTAACCTCGCTCTTCTCCTGCTTCACGGGTGACTACACGAAGCTCCGTCTTTCCGAGCTTTACGGTATGCTCGGTTATGCTAAGCTCTTCCTCGGGGACACCTCGGGAGCCGTGTCATATTTTGAGAAATCCCTGAGTATCGCTCCCTCTTATAAGATAGGCTTCGAGCTTTCGTTGCTTAAATAAAATTAAAATCTTATATCACGTGCTTTTTAGGCAAGTGAGAAAACAAAAAAGACGCGTGTTCTTAAGGACAGTTTTTGAAATTTTATAAAATACGTTACCTACCGACAGAAAACGGACGAAGAGTTGTAGAAACTCTTCGTCCTCTTTTCTTTACAAGCACTGCATCTTATTTGTAAACTATTATTGACAAAAATGCGTTTTTTGTAGGTAAAATTGCTCGTTAAGCCTCGCTTGAATCAGTATTGCTTTTAGCCTCTGCGGAGAAATCCGTAAGACCGACAACACTCTCAACCGGTACGGTAAATGCAATACCCTGACCGGGAGTATTAAGACCGACGGCGCGGTAGAGCGCGTGGAGAATATCGTTCTTTATCTTACTTTCAACGAGTATCATAACTATCTCCTTTTCGGGTTGGATAGCTATATTGAAGAGCTTTTCCGCCTCTGCGTTCGCAGTACCTCTGGCTCTTATAACCGTTCCGCCCTTCGCGCCGAATTCTTTTGCGGCATCCATGACCTCATCGGAGAAGCCCGAGTTAACGATGCATAAAATAACCTCGTGTTTATATTTACTCATTATCTTTGTCCTCCGTTAAACGTATTAGAAAGGAATTGATATATAGCAACGCCTATGGTGCTGCTGACAGGAAGAGTAAACGCTATACCCTTGCCGCCCTTGACCGTTCTGAATTTTTCGTCGAGAAATGCGAGAGCCTCGTTTGCTCTGTCCCGCCTTATTGCGCTGATAATTATGGATTTTTCATTATCCGTAAGACCGAGAAGGGACTTGATGTGATCGTCCGCAGTACCGTGACCCGAAAGCACGGTCTGCAGATTGATCTCGAAATTATAAAGCATATCGACGAAATATTCTGTCTTTTGTTTATTGACGACAGTGATGAGAAGCTGCAGCTTTTTAGGAGAGGACATAGAGGTCTTTTCCTCTTTTACGTCCTTAGCCTTTGAAATTTTAAATCTTGCCATAATAACCTCCTTACATAAAGTCGATGATCTGCTCGTCATCGGCATTAAGGATTCTGCTCATAGCTATCTTGTCGCGAATCTTCTTCGTCATAACGGCTCTGAAGCCGAGGAGCTGAATCGTGATAAGCGGAGCCATAGCAACCATTGCAACTATACCGAATGCGTCTGTCAGAACGCTTCCCGCGCCCGAGTTGACGGCAACGCACGCGCCAACGGCGAAGGGAAGAATGAAGCTTGAGGTAAGAGGACCGCTCGCAACTCCACCCGAGTCAAAGGCTATAGCCGTGTAAAGTCCCGGCACGAAGAATGAGAGTCCGAGGGATAATAAGTACCCGGGGATAAGATAGTAGAGGATAGAGAAGCCGAAGACGATTCTGAGCGCCGAAAGACCGATAGACGCGCCGACACCGATTGAAAGCGCTATCATCATCGAGTGCCTTGACACGGTACCCTCCGTTATCTCCTCAACCTGCTTATTAAGCACGTGCACGGCGGGCTCTGCGAGAACGACCACCATACCTAAGATAAAGCTGAAGATTATGAAGAGCGCAGGGGAGCTTCCAAGCTCGAGTCCGAGCTTGTATCCTATCGGCATAAAGCCGATCGATACCGATGAAAGGAAGATTACAAGTCCTAAAAATGTGTATAAAATGCCAATAGTTATTTGCAAAAGCTTCTTTTTCGGGAGCTTTAAACAGATAATCTGGAGGACAACGAAAAAGATAATGATAAGAGCTAAGGCTAAAATCACCTCGCCTGCGGTGTCAATAATCTTATGAACTATATGCGAGGGCGCTACGTTAAGATCGTATTCGGGAATGAATTCCACCTCCCCCTTTGAGAAGCATCCGAGCACGAGAACTGCAAGCATAGGGCCTACCGAGCAGAGCGCTATAAGACCGAAGGAGTTTTCTCCCGAGTGCTTACCGCCTATCGTTGCCGCGATACCAACGCCGAGCGCCATAATAAACGGAACGGTTATCGGTCCCGTAGTTACTCCGCCTGAGTCAAAGGCTAGGGGAATAAGCGGGGAATTTCCTCTGACTATAAGGAGCGCCGTGAATGCAAAGAGCATCATATAGAAGAACATCAGCATCGAGGAAAGCGGTTTTCTGAATATGATTTTGAGGATAGCCAAAACGAGGAATAAACCAACGCCTACACCGATAGTGAGTATCAGAGCCGTGCTGGATATTATCTCCTCTACCTGACCCGCAAGAACCGAAAGATCGGGCTCCGCAACGGTGATAAGGATACCCATTGCAAAGCAAACGGAAAGCAGTATTGCAATGCTTCGAAGCTTGGTAAGACCTGCTCCGATATGCTCACCCATTGGAGTCATCGCGAGATCGGCTCCGAGGTTAAATAATCCGATACCGAGAATCAAAAATACCGACGATATCAGAAACGTTATAATTTCGGTCGCGGAAAAGCTCACCAGCGGCGTCAGGTTTAAAATAAACACTATCGCAACGACCGGAAGCACGGAAATCATAGATTCCTTGACCTTTTTTAGAAGAACAGCTCCCAACTCAAAACCTCCGATTTTTATTTCTATTATATTGTACCATAAATAATATGCAAAGTCAAACGAATAGAAGTCCTTTTTTGTTAAATATTTAAATTCGTAAAATTGATATAAAAAGGCAATTATATAAATTCCCCGAATACCCCATTTTAAACAATAATGGTTATAGTAAGTCGAAATAGCATGATTTCACGCTATTTCGACACAATATCTATAATCATTATAAAAAGCGCGAGCCGCAGACAAAGATTCCGCGCTCGCGCTTAAAATATTTATTATTCAAATTCGTCAATAGGAAGATCTAAGATGCCGGGATTTTTGTTTTCGGTATCCTCTTTGTCCGTTTCGTCGGGGGTGGTAGGCTCGGTGCCGTTCTGTCCGCCGCCGTCCTCATCGGTTGGAGTATCGGGGGTATTTCCGCCGCTTACGGCTCCGTCCGAGCTGCCGCTGCCCGATGGGGGAGTTGATTCGCCGCCGTCGGTATCACCTGCGTCTTCATCGGGCGTATTCTCGTGATTTCCGTTATTATCATCGGGAATATCGACAATGGGAAGCTCGATTCCTTCATCAATATCGGGAGTACCTATCTCACCGTCATCTTTGTCCGTGCTCGGACGTCCCTCGGTGGGAGAGTCGTTTTCCTCATTCTTACCGCCTGTGCCGCTGTCGGAGTAATCCTTATCGGTCTTCCCGATAACGTTATCGATAACCTCGCAGGATGCGAAAGAGAAGAGTAAAACGAGAGCGGCTAAGAGTGCAAGTAATCTTCTCATCCTATTTCGAGATCGTCGTCCTCACCAACGAAGGAGTCGCCGGTGCTTGCCGTAATAATATCGTTATTTTCAATCTCAACGAGCAAAAGCTCGGGTGCGATATAAATCTTTTTATCATTCATCATTATCATATCCTCGCTTTCTCTCAGTTTGCATATTCGTATGCAGAAACGCCGTATCTGTAAAGCGCTCTTGCAAGGTCTGCCATAGCGGTAAGTGTTTCTCCGTCAGCCTCGGTATTGTTCCACTTTGCAGCAGCATAGTGCGCTACGCTGTAGGTGAGAGTCTGAACCGATTCTCCGTTCTCGGAAAGAGAGAAGGTAATCGCGCTGTTAAGCTCGGTAGCATTGAGCGCGTCGGTGTAAGCGATGTAAACGTTTCCGCTAACGTGCTCTACCGTAAGCTCCTTATCGCCTGCGAGAAGCTTAACACCCTCAAGGGTGGTTGCCGTGAACTTAACGTATATCTTGTTAACCGCGCTGAAATGAACGCCTGCGCTCTTGAAGCTTACGTTCTCGCTGGTGGATGCCTCAACCTTAGCTTCATCAACTGCGGGAGCGTTCTCGCTTGCGGTAAGACCTGCAACGTCCTTGGTAACGAGGTTATCCGTGTTGTGGTTGCGGTAAACCTGAGCTGCCGCACCGTAAGTAAGCGTATCGTAAATAAGAGTCTTGAGTTCGTCCGAAGGATTCTTTTCAAGAAGAGAAACGAGGTTTGCCTTTACGCTGTAAGTATCAAGTGCAGCAACTGCTTCACCGTTAGAGATAACGGTTGCGGAAACGTTATCACCCATGCACTGAGGAGCGATTCCCGAGAAGGTAAATACGTATCTTCCGTCGTCAGCCTTAACGCATTCGGTAACGTCTACGGTAGTATCATTCATAGTGAAGCTCATAGCGAAGTCGCTTGCGTTGAGATGCTCGCAGAGAGTAACGTAATACTTGATAGCAAGGCTCTCGCCAAGGCTTACCTGAGCGCCGCTGATTTTAACGCTGCTGTAGGGATTGTCTGCCTTGAACTCTTTGTAAATGCTAAGAGGCTTCTGTGTTGCAGATGCATAGCAAGAGAAGAGCGAGCTTGTCGAATTATACTGCATAATATTTCTGCTGTTAGAACCTTGAGCTACAATGCTTGCGGTATCGTCAGCCGAAATAGTAATTTTCCAAGAGCTGTTAGCGCTCTTTGTTGTTTCTGTCTTTAAATAGTTGCTACCGCTGCTTGCAGCATAAAGGTAACCGCTGCCCGTATTGAAAGCAAACGTTCCGGCGATTGTACCTTCCTCAACGGTCAATACCTGAACGTCTGTTTCAAAGGTAACTTTGCTTCCGCTCTTTGTTATGGAAGCCTGTCCACGGTTATTGTTGTTCTGTGTAGTGCTAATAGCATAATTGAAGGCGTTTGCAGCAATTATAATCTTGTCGCCGACCTTAAGGTTGTTAATATCGGTAAGAAGCTGATAACCGCTCTCTGTGTTTGCAACAGCATCACATACGTGGCAAACACCGTCAAAGAAGCAGTGATCCTTCAAATCGATGGGAGTTGTTGAAACAACCTTTCCGCAATCGTTACAAGTAACAGTAGTGCTTCCTGCTTCGGAACACGTTGAATCTGTGGTAGCTTCCGTTGTGTTCTGATGACCTGTAGCCTCTGCAGTAACATTGGACGAAACAACTTCTCCGCAATCATTGCAGGTAACGGTAGTTATTCCGTCTTCGGTACAAGTTGCATTTGTAGTCGTTTCGGTGGTATTTTCGTGAGCGCAAGCGCTTGCAGCAACTTCGTAGTAAACAGTTAAACTATTGAATCTTGTTTGTGCAGTAATCTTAGCTACCGTATAAGTATCGGAAAGCGTTGTGGGAGTGATTGTAACTTTGCTACCGCTCACGGTTGCCTCGTTTCCAACGCTGCTTTGCAAAACATTTGCGTAGCTTGAGCTGCTTGCAGTAACCTCAATTTTAGTAATGTTGCCGGGAGCGTTGAACACAATCGAGCTATTTGCGTAGATACGAACGGGATTGCTGTAATCAACTATGTTGCTACCGCTTCCTTTATTGTGGGTAAACGTGATGCCATCGTTTTTCCAAACCTGCTTAGCGGTGGTTAGTGATTCTCTTTGAGCTGTTGATGCGAAAGAAATGGTTCCGCTTTTTTCTTCAGCCGATGCTGTGATGGCGAACACCGAGCCTACCAAGAGGACGAGAGTCATCGCAAGGCAAAGAACTAAAGAAATTTTGCGTGTGTTGTTTTTTGCGTTTCTTTTCATTTTAACCTCCAAATAATAATATAATATTTAAAAATAATATACGCCGACATTATAACACAGATTTTACCAAATTTCAATACTTTTTTGGTAATTTCGTGCAAAAAAATCTAATATTTTTTGGCAATAATTTATAATGAAAAAATCAAGACTTAAAACTAAAAAAATGTTTCCTTAAGAGAAGTATACTTTTTTGCACTAAAAGGTCTTTCGATTATAACAAAAAAGCACGTATATGTAAACAACTGTATTCAAATATCATGTTTGCTCAAAAAATAAGGGGCTATCTCATTAAGAATTCAGGCATATCAATGATAAATCGGTAAAGCACGGTTGTAATTACACGATTTGCGAATTCTTAATGAGATCAGAACCTTGGGGCGAACGGATTTAGAGCAGAAAGCGTCGTTCGTGACCGAAGCCGTA
>JAFQPR010000030.1 GCA_017411605.1 Clostridia bacterium
AATAGAAAATGACTTTAATTTGATGGAGAAATTCGTAGAATTTCAACCTTATAACACATATTCTTAGCTCATTTGTTGATTTTAGAGCTTCTTTATGTCGTTTTTTGTCATTTTCGGTTGCGCCTAAATGCGCCAGCCCCTGCTTTTTTGTTCTAAAGATTGTTCATATACATTAAATTAAAGCGAAACGTTCCGTTTAGAATACAAGAAAATATCCCATAACGAGAATACCGAGAACTATTCTGTATATACCGAATGCGGAGAAGCTATGACGCTTAACGAAGTCCATCAAGAACTTGATAACTGCAAGCGAAACAAGATAAGCAACGGCGATACCGATAAGGAGCAAGCCTATCTCTGCTTTCGTAACAGAAACGCCATCAAGTATGAGCTTCAGGATTTTGAGTCCCGATGCGCCAAGCATTATCGGGATAGCCATAAAGAATGAAAACTCGGCAGAGGCAACACGGCTGACACCCGTCATCATACCGCCAAGAATGGTTGAGCCCGATCTTGACGTTCCCGGAATAAGTGAGAGCACCTGGAACGCTCCTATCGTAAGCGCATCCTTATAAGTCAATTCCGAAATATCGTTTACACGGAAGGTCTTTTTATTCTTTTTATTGAAGTATTCAATAAGGATAAAAGCTACACCATAGACTACCAAAGCAGCCGCTACAACCCATGGCGTGTATAAATATTCATCCAAAAAGTCATCGAGCAAGACACCGAGAATCGCCGCGGGAACAGCTCCGACTATAACCTTTAACCAAAGGTCAATAATTCCCTTTTTCTCTTCTTTGGATTTAGTTTTAGTAAACGGCCAAAGCTTATTCCAAAAGAGAGTCGGAACAGCAAGGATTGCGCCGAGTTGAATCACAACGAAGAACATTTCCTTGAATTCATCGGAAACGTTGAGCTTGACGAACTCGTCAAATAGAATCATATGCCCCGTTGAGCTGACGGGAAGCCATTCGGTTATTCCTTCTACTATACCTAGGAAAACAGCTTTTAAAATATCTAAAAATTTCATAAAGTCTCCTTTTTGTTTAATCTGCGGCTCTTATGATATCTCCTGCGAGAAGAGGCTCTGAGGTCTTTGCGTAAAACTCCATATAAGGGTGGCGTGTCGAGTCTATCGGTTCGTGATCTTTATCGTATAGAGCTGTTATTTCTATGCTCCTTCCGACACGTCCCGGGGTCAACACCTCGATTTTCTCTCCAAGATTCATTTTATTACGCTGAGACATAAGCGCTTCACCGGTCTTTGCATTATATTCAAGGACGACCGAAAGATATGCCTTATCCTTTATATATCCGTTATCCTCAGTCGTATTCGCATCAAAGTGAGAATCGGAGAAATAATAACCCGTTGCATAGCTTCGATGACTCACGGATAGAAGCTCTCTGTACCAGAGGGGATCGTATTCGAAATTTCCCGAGAAGTAGGAATCGACAGCCATTTTATAAGTATTCGTTACAACTGCGGCATAGTATGCCGACTTCATTCTTCCCTCTATCTTGAAGGAATTTATTCCCGCCTCGATAAGCTCGGGTATATGCTCTATCGTGCAGGTATCGCGGCTCGCCATAATAAACGTTTCGCCTGCGTGCTCTTCAATTGGCATCGTACAATCGGGACGCTTCTCTTCCGTTATCTCATAGCCGCGCACCGTATAGTTCCATCTACAGGGCTGAGCGCACATTCCGCGGTTTCCGTCCCTGCCTATTATATGTCCCGAAAGCAAGCATCTGCCGGAATAGGATATGCACATAGAGCCGTGAACAAAGCACTCTATCTCAAGGTCCTCGGGAATATTCATTCGTATCACTTTAATCTCTTCAAGAGTGAGCTCTCTTGCAAGAACCACTCTTTTTGCGCCAAGGCGATACCAGGCAAGACAATCCGCGGTGCTTACTGCGTTAGCCTGAGTTGATACGTGGATCTCCATTTCGGGAAGCATTTCCGATACGAGAGCCATAACGCCTATATCGCCTATTATCATAGCGTCAAGCGGAATATCCGATATGCTTTTTATATATTCCTTAAGCTCGGGATATTCATTTTCTCTCGGCATAGTGTTCAAGGTAAGGTAAACCTTTACTCCGCACTCGTGGGCATATGCAACCGCTTCTCTCATCTCATCAACTGTGAAATTATCCGCCGCGGCGCGCATTCCAAAGATTTTTCCCGAAAGATATACGGCGTCTGCTCCGTAAAGGATGGCTGCCTTCATTTTTTCAAAATTTCCTGCCGGCGATAGTATTTCCGGTCTTTTCATAATCAATTTCCTTTTTATATTTTTTTACTAAATACTAACATATTAACGCTTATTTTGCAATACTATTTTTCATTTATTGCAATTAAAGCAATCTCCCACGCCGGAAAACAGAGCGTTCTCCTCATATAAATTGAGTAAAACGGATGCTCTTTTTTAAGATAATTTATAAGTGAGAAAACATCCTCGCTTCTGTGATACGCGGACACGAGCAGGTCGGGCTTATATTTCTCTATCGTTTCTCTGCTGCCGATAAGCGCTTCATGCTCAGCACCTTCAACGTCGTATTTTATATAATCCACGTTACTATCCGAAACACTGTCTATTCTTACGAGCTTTACGTCTTCATCTCTCGATTCATAAGAAACGGTAGAGGAAATCGAGGAATTTCTGTTTCCGCTGCCCGAAAAATGCCCTGCGCTATCGCTTGAATATACCGCGGCATTTATCGGAATGACCTCGCAGGAAAGCTCGGCTTCATCAACGTACTTTGAGAGTTTTTTAAAGTTTCTGCGGTCGGGCTCAATGGCAATTATCCTTTTCGTCTGCGGTCTGTATGAAAGAAGCTCTCTGACGGTATCACCGTTATACGCTCCCGCATCTACGGCACAAGTAATATCTTCTTTAAGTAAATTATATATATCCGACACGTCGGAATAGCACTGAAGAAGATATTTCAGCTCACCGAAAAGCTTATAATTAATAATTGAAGAAAACGCGTTTTTCGACTCCTCGTCACAAAGCGCACCGTATGCCTCGCATATTTCCGAGTAATGAGCATTGTAAAAATTCTTATCAAAATACTCCTCTCCCGCAACAGGCATATCGGGAATAAATAATGTGTTTTTACTGTCGATATCTTTTATCATCTCCATCACCTCGCTTCTATTCGAAGCAAACGACAAAAGAATGATAAAATCATCATATTTCGCTCTTACATCCGAAAGGCTTATCACCTTGTATCCTCTATAAGTATGGCCTCTGACAAAGCCATCGGACGCAAAGACCTCGCTTGGCATTCTTCCGTACTTTTCAAGCCTCGCAAAAAGCTTATCCGCGCCGTTCCCCATTCCGTAAACCATAACGGGACGTGGGTCCTTAGCTATTTTATCCCACATATCCTCCGTCACAGGATACTCGGGAAGCCTATTTTTAAAATATGGCATTTAAATCTGCTTTCCTTATTGAAATTTCTCTATTTTTGTGATAAAATTATCTTACCAAATAATTAAAATCAGGTAGGTACTTTATATGAATTGCTTATTTTGTTCTATAATCAAGGGTGACATTCCGTCAAACAAGGTCTACGAGGACGAGTGGTGCTACGCGTTTCTCGATATCGCGCCTCAGGCTCCCGTTCATTGCCTCGTAGTTCCGAAGGAGCATATCTCCTCGGCTGATGTCATAGGTGCTGATAATTCGCAAACCGTCGCAAAGATATTCGAGGCTATTCCGAAAATTGCAAAAGAACTCGGTCTTGCAAACGGATACCGTATCGTTTCGAACATAGGTGATGACGGATGCCAATCGGTTAAGCATCTTCATTTTCACATTCTGGGCGGAAAAAAGCTCTCCGAAAACATGGCATAATAATAAATCATCATTATATTAAATAGTTCGATGAAAAAAACAACCGCTTTTAAACAAGCGGTTGTTTTTTATTGCGACGGGGTGAGAATTATACTCTCTCCTTAACCTTAGCCGCTTTACCAACTCTGGAACGAAGATAATAGAGCTTAGCACGACGTACCTTAGCACGACGGAATACCTCGATCTTCTCTACGTTGGGAGAGTGAATGGGGAAAGTCTTTTCAACGCCTACACCGTAAGAAACTCGTCTTACAGTAAAGGTCTCGGAGATTCCACCACCGTGTCTTGCGATAACGGTACCCTCGAAGAGCTGAGTTCTTGTTTTTTCACCTTCGGTGATACGAATGTAAACCTTTACACCATCACCAATGCCAAACTGAGGAATTTCAGTTTTGAGCTGCTCACTTACAAAAGCCTGGATCTTTTCCATTTTTAGGCCCTCCTTAATACTACGAACATTCGTGCGGAGCTACGCAGAGGACTGTTCTGAAATGCTGATACTAGGGCTATCCTGCCCTGACACAGTTATAGATATTATAACACAGAGAAAGTAAAAAATCAATATGTTTTTGAAAGTTTTTTCAACTTTTTTTCAACTTTTTTCGCAAAAAATCTACGTCATCATTTTTCAGCACCTGATTTACCGCTTTTTGTAAATATTTTTATTTTTTAATTTTAATTATTGTTTTTTGTTTATAATTATGGTATAATATACTGAATAAATATTTTTTCGGCAGTTTTTTACTGTCAAAAGAGGAAATCAATGAAGATAGAAGATTTAGGTAACGAGGTCGATGCCCTTTTTGAAGAGGACAGCGTACTTGCGCAAGCTGTTGTAGATCTTCAAAACAGAAGGAAAAAGATCTCGGCAGAAAAAAATACAACTGAAAATAATATATCTTCCGAAGAAAAAACAGCTATCAATGATTCAAACGAAACAGATACGACCTCATCAAATGCAGAAGCGAATACTTACCTTTTATCGGAAAGCGAAGCTCCTGTATTTTCGGCTGAAATAGCGCCCGATAAGGATGACGGCTCGGACCTCTCTCTCTTTGAAACGGAAGCGTTGGCTGTTAACCCCGCAGACGTAATTCCGTACAGCGAGGAAAAGCGCCCTATCGAAGAAGAAGCGAAGCCTAAAAAATCCAAGCTCTTCGGTAGAAAGAAAAAAGCAGAGACTGAGCCAATAAAGCTCCTTGACTTCGTCGCTAACGGGAAAAATCTCCAAAAAACGGAATCGCCAATCGAAAGTGAAGTTCCGCCCGAAGAGGATAAAGCGAATGATTCCGTCAGTGATGAAACTAATGCTGCAGCCTCAGATTCGGCAGATTTTTCCGATAAGGTCAGTGAAGACTCTCCTATCGAAGCTGCTCCCGCAATCATCCCCGATGCCGACGAAGAAACTTCTCTTCCCGAAACAGCAGAGTCTTTAAGCTTTGACGAAGGCGGCAAGGCTCTTGGCGATGAGAACAGTGATATTACCGAGAATTCCGAAAGCGAAGCTATGAGCTTCGATGCTGATAATTCACTATTCCTTACAAGCTTTGATGAATCTACCCCCGATACCGAAGAGGTCGGCGTAGATAAGCCCGTTGAAGAATCCGACGAATCGAAAGAGGTTAAAGAGGAAGCTTTGGATACCGATGACTATAGCTCCTCTGACACTGTAGAGCTTACGGAAAGCGAAGAAGCAACAGAAGATGCTCCAAAGAAGCACGAGGAAAAATCCCGATTTATCGACAGTGTTTTTGATTTCGTTGAGCTATTTATTTTCAGCCTTGCGGCGGTTCTGCTTATAACGACGTTCTTCTTCCGCCATTCCGTGGTTGACGGCAGTTCAATGGAAAAAACGCTTTTCCACGGAGAGCATATTATCGTCTCAAAGCTCTTCTATGAGCCCGAGCGAGGAGATATTATAGTTTGCGAAGACTACAGCGTATACGATAAACCTTTGGTAAAACGCATTATAGGTATTCCGGGAGACACCGTTAAAGTCGTTAATGAGTTCTGGGGAGATAAGACCCGAGTATATGTAAACGGCGAAGAGCTCAAAGAAGATTATATCTATCTCGACGGTCCCGATTTCCCGCTCGATAAAACGTGGATAGTCGGAGATGACGAAGTATTCGTTATGGGTGATCACCGTAACGTTTCAAAGGACTCACGCGAGCTTGGAACGATAAAGATAGACAGTATTATAGGAAAGGCTCTCATACGTTTCTATCCGTTCGATAATTTCGGAAAAATAGAATAACAGTATTTAAAACAAAAAACGAGTTTTTTTGCTCGTAAACAAAGCATCCCGTAGATTATATCAGAAAGTGAACTGAATATGGCGCAAAATCCAATACAGTGGTTCCCCGGGCATATGGCGAAAACGCGCAGAATGATATCAGATTGCCTCGGCAGCGTTGATATTATTCTTGAGCTTCTCGACGCGAGAATCCCATACAGCTCAAAGAACCCCGAAATAGAAAAGCTTACATCCGGTAAGCCGAAGCTTACGGTTTTGACAAAGGCTTCGCTCGCAGACCCCGATACCAACAAGGCGTGGGTCGAATATTTCAAGAAGCACGGCGACGGTTGCGTTCTTATCGACTCTACCGATTCGCTTGGAATAAAAGCACTTGCCGACGCGATTAAAAATACGCTTTCCGCAAAGCTCGAGCGCTATTCCGAAAAAGGAATGGAAGGCAGAAAGCTTAAGGCTATGATAGTCGGCATTCCCAACGTCGGAAAATCCTCGCTTATCAACAGACTTTCGGGCGCAAAGCGCGCGAAGGTTGAGGACAGACCCGGAGTTACCGTCAATAAGCAGTGGGTCACGACCGAGATCGGTATAGATCTTCTTGATATGCCCGGCGTTCTATGGCCGAAGTTCGAGGATGAAAGAGTCGGCGAAAACCTCGCTCTCACGGGCGCTATAAGAGATAAGATACTCGATACCGAGGAAATGGCTATGATACTCTGCTCGCGCTTAATGGAAGTTGCGCCGGACAAGTTTATGACAAGGTACAAGCTTACCGAGGATGAGACCTACGGTCTTGACGGCTACGATCTTTTTGAGCTCGTTGCGAGAAAACGCGGAATGCTTATGTCGGGCGGAGCGGTCAATTCATCGCGCTGCGCCGAGATGCTTCTTGACGAGTTCAGAGGCGCCGTTATAGGCAGAATCTCTCTCGAAGCTCCAAACAATTAATTACCGAGGACAACTTATGCCAAGCTTAGAATATGAAAATATAAAATACGCCGAAGGATATACAGCCGTATGCGGTACGGACGAGGCGGGACGAGGTCCGCTCTGCGGTCCCGTTGTTGCCGCAGCGGTCATTCTTCCGCGCGACGTTGAAATAGAAGGGCTGAACGATTCAAAAAAGCTCACCGAGAAAAAGCGCGAAAAGCTCTTTGATATAATCAAAGAAAAAGCTGTCGCTTACGCTATCGCAGAGGCTTCGCCCGCAGAAATAGATGAAATAAACATTCTTAACGCATCAATGCTGGCTATGAAAAGAGCGATTGCAGCATTACCCGTAAAGGCAGATTTTGCACTTATCGACGGAAATTGCTCACGCGGCTTTGATATTCCAACGCAAACCATCGTCAAGGGCGATGCAATAAGCGCGTCCATTGCCGCCGCATCAATACTCGCAAAGGTCACAAGGGACAGGCAGTGCGCTGAGCTTGACAAGCTATATCCCGAGTATAATATCGCAAAGCACAAGGGATATCCCACGAAAGAGCATATGGATGCAGTCAGAAAATACGGCCCCGCGCCTATCTACAGAATGACGTTTTTAAAATTTCTTGACAGAGAATGAATATACTCAAGGTACTTACCGAAAAAAGGATAAAGGGTAATATCGGCGAGGCGGGAGTCTGCAAGCTTCTGAAAAAAAGAAAATATAAGATTCTTGAAAGAAACTACGTCGCAGACGGTCATGAGATAGATATTATCGCAGAAAATAAAGAATACATATGTTTTATTGAGGTAAAAGCGCGCTCGGAGAATGCTAAGAATACGTATAATACGCGCCCGTCGGATGCCGTTGACGCAAAAAAACGCAGCTCTATTATTTCTGCGGCTCGCGTATACGCTTCTGTATGCGGAAGCTCCCGAAAAAAGTTCCGATTTGACGTCGCAGAGGTTTATCTCGATGAAGAAAAAAATATAAAAGAAATTAATTATCTCGAAGGTGCTTTTACTGCGGATCATGATAAGCGCACAAGGTTTAAAAGCACGTAAAAAGGACGGTTTTCTATGAAATATATAAGCACAAGAGGAAAATACGAAGGAAAGGTAGATGCCGCGTATGCCATAAAGTGCGGTCTTGCCGAGGATGGCGGACTTTTTATGCCCACGGAAATACCCACGCTTTCCAGTGATGAGCTTCAATCGCTCATAAATAAGAATTACAACGAAAGAGCTGCTTTCATTATAGGTAAGTTCCTTACGGATTATACGTATGAGGAGCTCCTTGAGGATGCCGAGGGAGCATATGCAAAAGAAAAGTTTGGAGATTTCCCTGCTCCCGTTCATAAGGTCGACGACAGTATCCATACGCTCGAGCTCTGGCACGGTCCTACCTGCGCCTTTAAGGATATGGCTTTGCAGATAATGCCGCGACTTTTCGTGCGAGCACTCAGAAAAACAGGTGAATCAAGAGAGGCTCTCATTCTCGTTGCAACTTCGGGTGATACTGGTAAGGCTGCGCTTGAGGGCTATCGCGACGTTAGCGGTACTAAAATACAAGTATTTTATCCGACCGACGGAGTAAGCGCCGTTCAGAAGCTCCAGATGCAGACGCAAGAAGGTAAAAACGTTTCCGTTAAGGCAATCAGAGGTAACTTTGACGATGCGCAGAACGGCGTGAAAAGAATTTTTGCGGATGCAAAAACAGAGGCTCTTCTTAATGAAAAGAATACCTTCCTATCAAGCGCCAATTCTATAAACTGGGGCAGACTCGTTCCTCAGATAGTTTATTACGTATCAGCTTACCTCGATATGGTCAGCTCCGGGAATATTGCG
This sequence comes from Clostridia bacterium, assembly GCA_017411605.1. Classification (GTDB taxonomy): domain Bacteria; phylum Bacillota; class Clostridia; order Oscillospirales; family CAG-272; genus UBA1740. The sequence goes on from JAFQPR010000030.1 coordinate 8,899, forward strand.
TTCGGCGAAAAAATAGACGTATGCGTACCTACCGGTAACTTCGGAAATATTTTTGCCTGCTATATCGCAAAGCTAATGGGACTACCCGTAGAAAAGCTCGTTTGCGCATCAAACGTAAACAACGTTCTTACTGAATTTCTGGAGTGCGGCAGATACAATAAGCTACGCGACTTTCACGCAACGATATCTCCTTCTATGGATATCCTTATATCCTCTAATCTCGAAAGACTCCTCTACCTGGTTGCAGGTCAGAAGAAAACCGCAGAATATATGGAGCTTCTCTCGTCTTCCGGTGAGTATACCGTAGAGAAAGATATCTTTGAAAGAATAAAAGAAAGCTTCATCGGAATTTACACCGACGAAGCCGAAACAAAAAATACAATTAAAAGAATATACGAAAATAAAAACTACCTTATAGATACCCATACCGCTGTAGCTATGTCTGCTGCTATGCGTTATATCAGTACCTATAAGGCAGAGAGGAAGGTCCTCGTTGTTTCAACCGCATCCCCATATAAGTTTGCAAAGGATGTATTTATGTCACTTGAAGGAAAAGTCTTCGACTTCCATGACACAGAAGCGCCCAAAATGCTTTCCGACCTTACGGGAACGGAAATACCGACACCTCTATCATCCGTACTTGCGAAAAAAATTCTTCATCCCGACATCATCGGACGCGAAGATATGGACAATGCGGTTCTGGATTTCGTTGCCGATTAATATTCCTTAGGCTTAAAGGTTGCGCAGACTGTATCCGCGGAGCAATCCGCATCCTTGGGTCCAACGCATATTTCGCCTGCATAGCACTCATTTTTGCCGTCGTGATAAACACAGCTTACAACGTTACAGTTGATTCCTTTGACGTGCTTATGACGTTCGCCACCGCAAGCGGTTTCGTATTTTCTTTCTTCCATAGAAGCTTATCCTCTTTTCTGCAGGAGCGCTTCTGCGTCCCTGCAATAATAGTATTTGCCAAAGATTGAATATTATTCGCGAACACACGTTAAAAATTAAGGAATTTTTGCAATTATTAATAATCGGAGAAAAACAAACAGATGTCACTTTACACAATAGCGGATCTGCATCTCTCCACGCTTGATTCGACTAATAAGTCAATGGAGGTTTTCGGCAGCAGATGGGATTCTTACACCGAAAGACTCGAGAAAAATTGGAAAAGGCTTATCACCGATGACGATACCGTAGTTATTCCCGGTGACGTCTCCTGGGCTCTATCGCTTGAGGAGGCAACGAGCGATATGAAATTTCTCGATTCCCTTCCCGGGAAAAAAATACTTTGCAAGGGCAACCACGATTTCTGGTGGTCAACTATGAAAAAGCACAAAGAGCATTTTGAAAAGCACGGTATAACCACGATATCCTTTCTCTTCAATAATGCGTACGAGGCAGATGATTTTATTATAGCGGGCACACGAGGCTGGTTTTACGATGAAAAAGCTTCTCAGAATCTTCCCAACAAAACCGATTTTGCCAAGCTTACCGCAAGAGAGGAATTAAGACTCGAAACAAGTCTTAAGGCGGCTGCAGCTTTATCCGAAGCCTCGGGAAAAGAGATTATCGTTTTTATGCACTTCCCACCCGTATGGAATAACGAGGTCTGCACAGGTCTTATTGATATCCTGAAAAAATACGGTATCAAGAGAGTTTATTTCGGTCATATACACGGGAATTATACAGTTCCCCCGAAAACAATCTACGAGAACATAGAGCTGAATATTATCTCCGCAGATTATCTCGCGTTTATCCCAAAAATAGTTACAAAATGATATTTTCACGCTTTTTTTGCAAAAATATACATTAAAATTTATAATTTTGCCTACATTTTTGTTAATTAATATATTGACAAATCTTTTGCAATGTTGTACAATATAATAGTTTGATTTATAAAAAATATTATCATTTATATGGAGGACGTAAAAATGAGTCTTATTAAAAACGAGCTTACCGAAAAGTCCGGCTTCAAAATGGAGTTTTCCGTAAGCAGCGAGGTATATGCAAAGGCAGAGCTTGCAGCATATAAGAAAATGGTTAAAAATATCAATGTTCCCGGCTTCAGAAAGGGTAAGGCTCCCAAGGCTATAATCGAAAAGATGTACGGCAAGGGCGTATTCTTCGAGGAAGCTATCAACGCTTGCATTCCCGAAGCTTTTTCCGAGGCTGTTAAGGAAGCAGGTATTGAGGTAGTTGGAAATCCCACCTTTGATCTCGTTTCCAACGACGGCGACGTAGTTCTTTCCGCTGTTGGTTTCGTTAAGCCCGAGGTTACCATCGAGGGATACAAGGGTATCTCCGCTCCCCGTAAGGTAGAAGAGGTTACCGAGGATGCTGTAAATGCTGAGGTTGACTCCGCAAGACACAGACTTGCAAGAGAGGTTGAGGTTACCGACAGAGCTGCAGCTATGGGCGATATCGCAAACATCAATTTCGAAGGATTCGTTGACGGTGTTGCTTTCGAGGGCGGCAAGGGTGAAAACCATGACCTCAAGCTTGGCTCCGGTTCCTTTATCCCCGGCTTCGAGGATCAGATAGTTGGTAAGGCTATCGGCGAGGAATTTGACGTTAACGTTACCTTCCCCGAGCAGTATGGCGCAAAGGAGCTTGCAGGCAAGGCTGCTACCTTTAAGACAAAGATAAATTCTCTCAAGGTTGAGGAGCTTCCCGAGGCTGATGACGATTTTGCTAAGGACGTTTCCGAATTTGATACTCTTGATGAATACAAAGCCGACATTAAGGCAAAACTTGCTAAGAAAAACGAAGACGCGGCAGACAGAGAGTTTGAAAACGCTCTCGTTGACGCTTTACTTGAAAAGCTTGTTGCCGAGATCCCCGAGCCTATGTTCGTAGCTGAGACCGAGAATTTCCTTCGCGACTACGATAACAGACTCAGAATGCAGGGTCTCGATCTTGGTCAGTACACCAAGTATACAGGAATGACTCTTGATGCACTTCGCGCTCAGTTCCGCCCCAATGCAGAAAAGCAGGTTAAGCTCAGACTTGCTCTTGAGAAGATTGCAGTTCTTGAGCAGCTTACCGTTTCCGACGAAGAGGTAGAGGCTGAATATACAAGAATTTCCGAGGCATATAACGTGCCCGTAGATCAGGTTAAAGGCATGGTAGCTGTTGAAGACATCAAGGCTGATATGCTCGTTGCTAACGCTATGAAGTTCGTTAAGGACAACGCAGTTGTAGCTAACGACTAAAAGAAAGTAAAGCAGCCTTCGGCACTCCGCAGGCTGCTTTAAATATATTATTATAAAGGAGAAAACGATATGGCACTTGTTCCAATGGTCGTTGAGCAGACCTCACGCGGTGAGCGCTCCTACGACATTTATTCAAGACTTTTAAATGACAGAATAATCTTTCTTGCCGACGAGGTAAACGACGTTACCGCATCTCTCGTTGTTGCCCAGCTTCTTTATCTCGAAGCGCAGGATCCCGATAAGGACGTTTATCTTTACATCAACAGCCCCGGTGGCTCAATTACCGCAGGTATGGCTATCTATGACACTATGAATTACATTAAGTGCGACGTTTCCACAATCTGCGTAGGTATGGCAGCTTCTATGGGCGCATTTCTTCTTTCGAGCGGTGCTAAGGGCAAACGCTTTGCTCTTCCCAATGCGGAGGTTATGATTCATCAGCCCCTCGGCGGAATGCAGGGTCAGGCTACGGATATAAAAATCCATGCTGACAGAATACTTAAGATCAAGGCAAAGCTCAATTCTCTTCTTTCGGAGCAAACAGGCAAGCCCCTTGACGTAATTGAGCATGATACCGAAAGGGATAACTTCATGACCGCTGACGAGGCACAGGCTTACGGTCTTATCGATAAAGTAATCACTAAAAAGGAAATCTAATTATGCCACAGACTCCCAATGACAGACTTCGCCGATGCGCCTTTTGCGGAAGAAGCGAAAAGGAAGTAGCTATTCTTATTCCCGCGAAGGATGAGTCGATATATATCTGCGATAACTGCACCGAGCTCTTTTCCGAATTTTTGTCCGAGAACTTCTCCGACGTTATAGCCACGCCTAAAAGCAGCGCAAAATCGGGCCTTGATATGGCAACTCTTCCCCGTCCTAAGGAGATCAAGTCAATGCTTGATGCTTACGTAATAGGTCAGGATGATGCCAAGCTTGCTCTTTCCGTCGCTGTTTACAATCACTATAAGAGAATACTTACTCTCGAAGAGAACGCAAGAAAAAAGGCAAAAAAGAAAAATGCGCAGTCCGAGCCCCAAGAGTATGACGAGTTCGAAGAGGTCGAGCTTCAGAAGTCAAACGTCCTTCTTCTCGGCCCTACCGGTGTGGGAAAAACTTATATTGCGGAAACGCTCGCAAAAACCTTTAAAGTTCCATTTGCTATTACAGATGCCACGACTCTTACTGAGGCAGGCTACGTTGGTGAGGACGTTGAGAATATTCTTCTCCGCCTTATTCAGGCGGCAGATTTTGATGTTGCCAAAGCCGAGCACGGTATCATTTATATCGATGAGATAGATAAAATAGCGCGCAAAGGCGAAAACAGATCTATCACCCGCGACGTTTCGGGTGAAGGCGTTCAGCAGGCACTTCTTAAAATACTCGAGGGTACGGTCGCAAACGTTCCCCCTCAAGGCGGAAGAAAGCATCCAAATCAGGAATTCATCCAGATAAATACTAAGAACATTCTCTTTATCTGCGGCGGTGCGTTTGACGGTATTGAGTCTATTATCGAGCAACGTAAGGGTTCTCAGCAGATAGGCTTCGGTACGGAGAAATCTACTAAACGCGAAAAGGTCGAGCGCGGAGTTTACCGCGACGTCGTTGCTCACGACGTCGTTAAGTACGGTATAATTCCCGAGCTCGTCGGCAGACTTCCTATAATCGTAACGCTTGATAATCTTGACGAGAATGCTCTCGTAAGAATCCTCAAGGAGCCTAAGAATGCTGTCTATAAGCAGTATCAGAAGCTTCTTAAGATGGATGGCGTTGAGCTTGTTTTTGAGGATGACGCGCTCTCCGAGATCGCAAAGCAAGCAATCGAAAGAGAAACCGGCGCGCGAGGACTTCGTTCCATAATAGAAGGTATTATGCTAAAGCCTATGTATGATATTCCCTCTCTTGAGGGCGCTTCCAAGGTAATTATTACCCGCGGCTTCGTTAAAGGCGAAGAAGAGCTTACCGTAATTTATGAGGATAAAGACAGCTCTGACTCCATTGAAGATACAACAAATACTTAATAACAGCTCGGTGGGTTTTTAGGCTCATTTAAATACAAAACACCTCTTATATCAGCAAAGCTATCTGCTAACCGATATAAGGGGTGTTTTTAATTAAAGTGTATTATAAATCTGTTTTTTTAGACAGAACGGATTCAACGTCAACAACTCCGGTGGCGGAAAGGACAGAATTGAAGCAATCGAGTATCTTTGGAGAAAATACTCCGCATTCTCCGTTATTTATCATTTTTACAGCTTCCTCCGAGGAATATGCGGGCTTATAGGTTCTGGCACTTATCAACGCATCATATACGTCAATGATGGATACTATCTGCGCCCATATCGGAATCTCCTCGCCGACAAGTCCCTTTGGATAACCCTTACCGTCATATCTCTCGTGATGATACATACATATATCGTAGCAATAACGGTAGAAGCTATCGTTCTTATCTTCAAATCTGCTAAGGAAGTCACAGCCGTATACCGTATGCTTCTTCATTTCCTCGTATTCCTCTGCGGTAAGCTTACCCGGCTTCAAAAGAATATGATCGGGAATGGCTATCTTACCAACGTCGTGAAGAGCCGCGGCATTTGCTATCTGATTTGCGGCGTGCTCCGTTATTTCATATTCGGGATATTTGCGCATAAGCTCACTGAGAATAACTCTCGTAAGCGCTGTAACTCTGTTAACGTGATCTCCCGTTTCCATGCTTCTGAACTCTACGGCAGACGAAAGTACGTTAACGACGAACTGGTTCATTGACTCGGTATGGCGCTTTTCCTCAAGGAGCTCAAACGTCTTAAGCTTATCGGTATTATCCGCAACGAATATCAAAAGAAGTCTATCGCCCTCGTACTCCATTGATCGTATCGTTGTTACATACCAACTGTATTCATCCGAATTGCTAGAGGACAGACCCTTATAACCGTATGAAATGGTATCTCCCTTATTGCCCTTTTCAATAATGTTGCGGCAGTTTGAAAGTACCATATCCTTATATTCGGGAGCAACATTTTTAGTAAAATGCTCGAGATGCTGCTCAATGTTTCTTCCTGTTTCAAATTTCGTGATCTTATCGTCTATAATCTTGAGATCGTAAACCTTATCCCGATCTACGTTGACCTGCATTATCTTAACGTACGTTGCGGCAACGGTATTCGTAAGCATATCCTTATAATAGCTTGACTTAGCTACAAGCTTTTGCTCATCGTTGACGTCCATAACGCAAATAATTACGTTTCCAAGCTCGTTCTTATCAAGCATTGAGGTGAGAATAACGTACATTCTGTACCACTTACAAACTTCACCTATCACCTGACGGTACGTTATAGAATAATACGGCTCTTTATTCGAGATGTGCTCCTCTATGTAGTCAAGAGCAGTCATTTCTCTTACTGTGTCTTTATCGTTCGGATGCACGAATTTGTTAACGTAATAATTCAGCGCCTTATCGTAAGGACGGATATGCTGCTGCTTATTTTCATAATAATCAACGGAATTCTTAATATGATCCGCTATATCTATTCTTTCAAGCGTTCTTTCGTTCATATCAACGTAGTATGCGCTGAGGAATAGCTTACTGAAGCTCTTGATCTTGGAATAGTTGGTAAACTGCTCGCGCTCAAAGGTATTAATGAAGAAGAATGCGTGAACGGTACTGAGCATCATACCGACGTTAAGGAAGGCGAACGAGCCCTCAAACACCTGAAATACCGCAAATACAATTATTGTAAAGCAGTAGATAGTGATAGAAAGATATCTGTTCTTGTTGTATGGATTCTTTTGTTTAAAGGTGTTGTATATAGCCTTTATACCCGGAAGCAGCAGATATATCAGTGATATAATCGGTTGCACAAAATAAAGTGAACCTCTCGTATGCACTCCGTCTTCACCTATTGTAAACATCCATCCCGTTCCGATAGACACGAAGGAAAGCACCGCCAATACCGCAAACGGAATATTAAGAAGCACAGAAACAACCTTATTATTCGGCTTATTGTTGATCAACTGCACTCTTTCGGAATACAGATAACAGCAAAATGCCGCTCCGCCCGTTAAAGTATAGTAAAGCGGAGCAAGAATATAATCAATCCACATCGGCAGATTGAGTATATTGCTCTCCGAGAATATCCAAGTTATATCTACTGCGATCAGCGCCATTGCTACTATCAAAAGATATCTGAACGCTTTTGTAGTCTTGGTTTTCCTGATGTTTTTTGAAGCGAGATTATATATCAGCAATATTACAGCTAACGATATCGCACTCGCTATCCAATAGAGATTCATGACTTACCTCTTTTTGTTTTTATTTGGCCTTGGGAGCTTATTTTGCGTTTTTTCTATATGCAAGCGGGCTGACACCCATATACTGCTTAAATATTTTATGGAAATAGTTTGCATTGCAGAATCCTATCTGCTCTGAGATATCGGCTATTGAAGTATCACCCTCAATAAGCATTTGCATAGAACGGTTAACTCTTATTCCGTTTATGTAATCAACGGGTGTTTTACCTATGCTGTCCTTGAACATCTTAGTGAAGTAATCCGGTGAAACCATTATGATTTCAGCAAGCTTTTCAACGTATATCTTCTCGGTATAATGCTCGGAAATATAATTTATTACCGGACGAAGTCTTAATACGTTATGATAAATTATTCTCTCCGACTCATTTTTTACAGTGCAATAATGGCGAAGGAGCGAGGTCATACAGAGATAGATATTCGCTCTTATCGGAAGCTTATAGCAAACATCCTTCGACAGATACTCCTCGTAAGAATCCTTCATACAGTGCGAAAGCACACCGTGTATCGGATGACCTTCCTTAAATATTTTTATTTTATTCTCCGCCTGAACGTAGAACATATAGAGTATCTCCGTTTCATAGTTTACCATATTGGCTTCTATGATCGAGCTATCGAATATCATACCCCTTATCGCTGCATAGCCTTCAATTGCATCTGCTCTGTATACCAGACCGTGAGGAACGTAGAGAAAATCTCCGACGACGGCTTCTACGCATTCGGTTCCAATCTGAATCGATACTTTGCCTGCGGTTACCTCTACTATCTCCATTTTCGTTTCACTGAAACGAGGAGCAACCAACGTTCCCGCGCCCGACAAGGAGTACATTTCAAATGGGAATTTTGAGTCTAACTGTTTCATAACTTCCCTCTCTGTAATTATTTCTTCAAATATTTTAACATATCTTTTTAATTTTGTAAAGTATTTTATTGTCCAAAATGTCGTTTTTATGTATTTTTTAAAATAAAAAAGGCAGTTTGAACAACTGCCTTATCTGTTTTTTGTAGATTTTATACTTTCGCTGCGTAAAACTTACTTCAGAAGGTTGCAACCTCGGGGTTAGGTCTTTCCGCCGGCTCGATATGAGTTACCGAAAGCACGGGTCCTTTACCCTGATACAGAGGGGAATACTCTTCGTTGAGTTTTCCTTCAACTATGACCCAATCTCGAGTCTTCAGCTTCAGCTTTCCGTGTCCCTTGGCAACAACGCCTCTGTACGCAATATCTGCCTCGCAGCAAGTCATAATATGCCTGCCTATAGCATAAGTGCCGGAAGGAAGAGAGGAATCAAGAGCGACGATTCCCTTGAATTTCAAGGTCTTTCCTTTGTACTTTTCAAGCTCCTCGCTCATATCTCTGTAAAATATAGCAAAATCCTCGTCCTTTATCTCTATAACGGGTGCTTCGAGGTCGTAAGGCAACGGATCCTCGATAGTATCAAACTCTATCTCTCCGTTTACGTCCTCATAGCAGATATTCGCTTTTCTGCTCACACCGCGAACAAGCTTATGCAAAGCTTCCTTATCGGTGCCGCCTTCTGTTCTGTTAAAGACTACCATCTCTGCACTTGTAAGCTTATCAACAACAAGCTGACGCATATTTGCGTTATATGATAAAATCGTTGTAGAATCCGCTATAAATATCTCCTGGTAAACCATAAATCCCTCGGGTAAGGAATTATAGAATTTATCAAGCGACCACATACCGTTATATTCGACTACAACAACGTCCGCATCGGCTCTTTTTGCGCGCGCCGCAAGTCTGTCCGCAACAAGGTCCTCTTCGTTTTCAAACGTGCAAAGAGAAACGTTGCCCGGAAGCTCGCCCGCTTCTATCTCCTCTTCTCCCTCTTCGCACTGAATGATGAGATACTTCCTGCTTTGATCGTTGAAGTTCTCATCCTGCATAGTCTCTTTTATAAACTTCGTTTTACCTGCTTCGAGAAAGCCTGTAAACAGATATACCGGAATTTCCATAGTTTCTCCTCAGTAAGAATTGTTTGTTTCTCAAACTCCAAACAACGCCTTGATTTTGTCTTTATCTATCTTTGAGCCGATTACGCAGATTCTACCGATTATACCGGCAGAACCCTCTCTTATATCGCATTCGCCGGGTACGTAATCAAAGTGAAGCCATTTTCCGCACTCACACTCAACGATTCCCTTTGCGCGAAGGATCATTCCAAGCTCGGAATCCTCATCAAAGCTTTCAAATATGCGCTCAAGCTCGCTTCTTGCAAATTTACGCGCGGTTTCAATACCGACGCTGACAAAAACTTCATCGGCGTGGTGATGATGGTGATCGTGATCGTGGCATCCGCATTCGCACTCTTCGTCGTGGTCGTGATGGTGATGCTCGTGTCCGTGGCAGCCGCACTCGCACTCTTCGTCGTGGTCGTGATGGTGATGCTCGTGTCCGTGGCAGCCGCACTCGCACTCTTCGTCGTGATCGTGATGGTGATGCTCGTGTCCGTGGCAGCCACACTCGCACTCTTCATCGTGGTCGTGATGTTGATGCTCGTGTCCGTGGCAGCCGCACTCGCACTCTTCGTCGTGGTCGTGATGGTGATGCTCGTGATGATGGTGATGC
>JAFQPR010000031.1 GCA_017411605.1 Clostridia bacterium
CCCGGTGAGGTAGTGATGATATCCATTGCGTCAAGCCCGATCACTTCAAGCTCGGGAGCTATATAACTCATAACCCCTGATTCATTCTTTTCATTCTGCATTCTGCATTTTGAATTCTGCATTAATCACTCCTCCTTTCAGTTTTCAACAACCGATTCTCTGTACGCTCTTGCGCTCTGGAGATATTTCCAGAAGCGTGCCACGAGATTTACGAGATTTTCATTATTCTGAGTTTTAGACCAATCGTAATATGCGTTAATATGGAAGCTTCCGCATTCAATACCGTCAATGGTATAAGTGACGGTCTCGCAAAGCTCGTATGCATATACATCTATATCTACGTACTTGCCGTCCGCCGAAACTTCAGTTGCAACCTGCTTGCCGTTTATGAAGAACGTATACTTCGATGCATCAGCGCCGTTTGCAAGATAGAATCTCATTGCGGGAGTTCCGTCAAGCGAGAACGTTGCGCTATCAAGTTCCAACGTTTCCGCACCGGTGCTTCCCTCTATCTCGGGGAGATTGTTTGCATCGTAGTTTTCACCGAGTATTGAGTCGATTTTTGACACGGTATCCGCATCATCGGTAGCAAAGTAGATATAAGCCGCTCTGATATAAGAAAGAACGTCGCGTACGAGAGTCTTTTCAATATCTGATCCGTCTTCAAGTATCTTCTCCGCATACTTAATGATACCGAAGGTGAAGGTTGCCGTTGCACTCTTTTCGCCAATCGCGATCTTTGCTTTAAGAGTAATCATTCTCGCGGCTTCATTTGCCGAAAGAGGTATGGACACAAGATAATAATCCACGCCGTCGAGATTTACTGTTTTGACCTCATATTCGCTATCAGCCTTTCCGTCGAGAGTAAAGCTGTCAAGATACGAAACCGAGGGAATGTATACGTTAAGAATGAGGTTTCTATCGAGAGTTAAACTCATCTTAGGTACGAATTCAACGTCGGAAACTTCGGAGGGACGAAGTCTGTATGTAGTATAAACACCGTCATCATCAATTTCGACGAAAACAAATCCGTAATATTCCGCCGAGCTGATTTCCGCCCCCGAAGGAAGCATGAGAGAGGTATAATTGGAATTATCTTCTCTGCCGAATCTCACCTTATCGTTTTCAGATCCCAAAATAAGGTCGCTTTCAAGGAATGCATCAGAAACTATCTTTCCTCCGATAACCTCAACGGTTCCGTTAACTAGATCCTTGCTGTCATTTAAATTGAATATCGGTGTTCCTGATTTTGTGTTAAAGACGCAATTGTTGAAAACTACCGATGGTATACAACCGATGTTTCCTGTAGAATCATATTCGATGGTACTGATGACAAGTCCGTCAGCAGTTGCTCCGTCGGTAAATCCGAATTCAACATCGGTAAACGTGAAGTATAAGTTCTCCGCTCTGTCATAAGCAGCAAAATTAGCATGATTAAACTGTATAACCGCCACTTTATTTACAATGAACTTACCGTTCATCACGTAAACGTAAGTATCTATTACGCCTGCGGAGCCCGTATTCTTTGCCTGCGCCTGGAATACAGCTCTTGAAGAACCGATATAAGTGTTTCCGCCAAGGTCAAGAGTTATGTTTGCTATATGAGAGAAGTTATTAAACGCATCGTTTCCGGAACCGCTTTCCGCTGTATAATCACGTCTGAGAAGCACGGTAGCTACTTTTCCGTTAGCGTAGCCAAGCACGTTTTCCTTACCTGTATTATCAGCCCAGCAATCAAATGCGGCGCCAAACTTTCCGCCAACGAATACCGCGAACGGGTATTCACCTGTGTCTGCATAAGCAAACGGTATATATCCGTATTTCGTGTATACGTCTTCTCCTAAAATGTATACGTCGTTGCCTTCGGAAGCAATCTTCTTAAGCGATATACTCCTATCGCTTGTTGATACGAAGTCGAACGATACCGCGGTAGCAGCGGCATAATACTCAAATACCGTATAGCTTCCATTATATTTTCCAAATTTTACAGTATCCGGTACAACTCCGTTTCTTTCAGCGCTGAGGGTAGCGATTTTCACGGCTTCAGAGTTCGAATCAATTATCTTACCGCCGTTGATCTCTATGCTGATATCAAATTTATTACTACCGTTTGATTCATCAAGCTGGAATAGCTTTAAAACTCCGGAGGATACTATAACAAAGATACAATCGTTGAAAACTATCGTATTTTTGCTTCCGAAGTTGCCGTTACTGTACGCTTCGGTAACCATACGTCCCTGGTAAGACTCGGTAGAGGTGAGAGTTACGTTATTAAATGTAAAATCAAATCCGAAATCGTTTTCTACCGTTCCGCTATTCGTATTAAAGGCTATAATAGTACTCCAATTCTTCTCAACGCAAAGAGTTCCGTTTATAAGAGTTATATCCGTACGGTCGTTATCATCGTTCATTCTGATAGCCTGGAATATATGATAGCTTCCTCTGGTAAACTTATTGCCGTCAAGGTCGATAAGAAGCTTGCCGACAGTATGAAGAGCAGATGAGTTTTTACCGCACTCGGTAGTATTGTAATCTCTGCGTAGAACAAGTGTAGATTCCTTTGTCCAATCTATATTAGCTGCGGCAGCAAGGAAATCATACCATTTGCTATACGCTCCAATAAACGCTCCGTCCTGGAATAATACAAAAGGATAATCAAGCGCGGATATGTTCGAAGTGCTTATCGTTCCGTATTTTGTATTAAGGCTTCTGAGATATGAGAGAGATTTTTCTCCGTCATCGGAATATTCTACGAAGTAAAGAAGTCCGTCCGTTGTATTAACGTTTTTGGATATGGTCGATACACCGCTCGGAAGCTCAAGGTAAAACTCTTTTCCCTCATATGTTCCGAAGGTTATAACGTCAGGTGAACCTATGCCCGCTTCTCTTTCTGCGTTGTGAGTAGCAAAGCCTATTTTCGTAAGCGCCTTCGCTATCATCTTACCACCGTTTATCGTAACGTTAAAATCGATTTTGTTAGTATCAACCTCATCAAGATCAAAGAGATAAGTGCTTGAAGATGCCGTACCGAGTCCGGTTATATCGAATACGCAATTCGTAAACGTCATATTTACGGTCGTTCCTGCATCCGTACCGCCGGTATAAGCATCAACAAACGGCCTTGTAAGTCCCGCGTCGGTTTTGAAGTTAACGTTCTCAAATACGTAGTTTACAGTTTCCTTATAGCTGCTTGAGCTCGTATTATTGAACGGTATCATCGTGCCGTTTGACGTATGAAGCGTTCCGTTCTTAACCGTTATTGAAAGGTCTTTTCCGTTACCCATTATCTGAAGCACGTGAAGATTACCTTTTGTAAGAACCTTATCGTTAAGATCTATCGTAAGATGAGCGCCAAGACAGTTAAGATTTCTATCGTTATTTGAAGATTTAACGTCGCCTGAGGTTGTATCTACCTTATAATCTCTTCTCAAATAAAGAACCGAGGCTTTAGTTATCGGAGTCGCTTTGGCATACGTCAAGAACTCGTAATAAGTTTTGAAGCCCTTCACGCATTCGTTATCCGTGAAAAGAATGAAGGGGTACGTATTTTCGGAATTATATTCTGCGGATATAATTCCGTAGTTTGTAATTCTGCTATCGTCAATTTCCGAAAACTCATAAGTATAGCTTGAACCGGATATCAACGAAAGCTCCATAGACGCACCTTCATCGGATTCAAAGGTTCGGAATCCAAGAGAAACGTCCGATGTGAATACGGTATAATTATCAGAAGCGTCTTTAGCAAATACCACGCTGTCTTTTCCGTAGGAATTTTCCGAATTAGCAGCGTATATACTAACGTATTCGTCAAAGCTGTCCGAAAGATCAAACGAACCGCCCTTTACGATAACGTGAATATTATTTTCGTTATCCGTATCGTTAAGATCGAAGATATTCAGGGCTGCGGTAGGCTCAACCGAAGCAAGATCTACCATGCAGTTATTGAGAGTAATATAACCATTACAGCCAACGCTTCCGTTGCTATAGCAATCGACGATCATTCCATGCCAGGTTTCATAACCCGATGCAAGACCGAACGTAACGTTTTCAAAATCAAAGTAGAAATTCTTAGGCGACGTATAATCAGCACTCTCTACGTTATTAAACGCAACGATAGGACCGCCGTAGGTAAGCAATGTACCGTTCTTAACTACGAATTTCGTATCGTGAATATAGCCGTTTGTTGTTTTTCCGAGCGCATTGAATATCTGAGCGTCTCCCGAAGTAAGCGTATGGTTTCCGAGATCAAGCACAAGCGTTCCTCCGATATACGCAAAGCTGATTCCGGATATCGAATTTGTTGAAACGTCTGCTCTGAGAAGCATCTGTGCCTGTTTTTCTGCTGCGGTAGGACCTTGGATCAGCAACGTTGCAGCATTTGCAGCATTAGACCACGAGGTATACGCTCCTACCAATTTATTGTCCATAAATATAATGAAGGGATATTTTTCTCCGTCAGCATACATCGAAGGAATAACTCCGTATTCGGTAGTTACCGCGTTGGAGTCCGTTGCTTCTACTTCGAATACTACGGAGTTATTAGGCATAGTAAACGTATAGTTTCCGTTTTCGTCAAGCTCAACGCTCACTGCATCCGATCCGTCGACTACGTACTTTACAGAATTGATAACGCAGCCATCGTTGGCAATTATCGTAACCGTTACGACTTCTCCCTCGGATTTTGAGCCGCCTCCGATAAGAGTTGCGTTCGCACCGTTCATCGTTACGCTATACTTGCCTTCAGCATAAATTACGGTATTGACGAATTCTCTTCCGATATGGTACTGCGCATTTGCGGTATAATGCCAACCGTCAGCCTGCGCAAGACCCGTGGTATCGACAACAAATACATTTTCCACACTGCTCACAACCTTTAACTGAGCAGCATTTACCGCATCAAGATATGCGGGCTGAGTATAAATATACTCACCGTCAGAATTCTTTTCCTGGTTTCTTGATATCTCGCCAACAACAAAAGGAAGAGTGGAGAGATCATCACCGGCAATCTTGCCAAGATCTGCTCTCATATCGCAAATAAGATCGGTAAGGAGCTCCTCATAGCAGGAGGATCGAAGCTCAGTTCCTGTTTCAGCCTCACCTTGCATCCACCATATACCCTTTATTTCGGGAGTATATCCTTCTGCTTCAAGGAGTGCAATGCCGTTCGCTACCGTCTGCAAGAAGGTAGCGTAAAGTCCGCCTATCTTATTATTATCGGTAGATATATTATGATCTGATACGTATGTAGGTGACGTCCAGGTGCCATAAGTCTTAGATATCTCGTGAGCAGTATCGGGGTACAGATAGGAAGAGCCTATTCCAACCTTGATTATTGCATTCATATTTGCGGAATTTCCAACGACGGAAGCAATACCAACCTCTGCTCCAACACTTCCGGAATCCTTGCCAAGTCCGTATCTTACGGGTACAAACGCATCGGTAAACACGTTGTTATGACCTAATCCGTAATAAACAACGTTACTAAAGCCTTCGCTATATCTTGAATCCGTTAACGCAGCGTCAAGCGTGCCCGTGCCGAAGCCTGCGGCATTAGACTGACCTCCTATAAGCCAAACGTCAATAGTTCCCTTACCTTCCGCCTTCTTTTCGGAAAGAACGTAAGTATCAACCATCGAACCTTCCTCTTTAAGCTCAAAAGTAAGAGTCTTTCCGTTATTTGCGGTGCAGGTGTAAGCGGGAGCGCTTGCATTCGCGGGCAGCTGCATCGTGAGCTGACCGTTCTTACCTTCTCCGAAGAGTACGCTATCGGTGGCGTTAGCGGTATAAAGAGTTAAATCGTCCGTACCGTTCGCCTTGATCGTTCCGCCGTTTATCGTTACGTTGGTTTTCTGAACGTAATATCCGGATCCTACCGTTTCATCAAGCTGTATGAGCTTGATAGCTTTGGAGGGTTTGGTTGAAAGATCAAACGTACAATTGTTAAAATTAAAGTTCTGCGTTGTGGAATATGCGTTACTTCCGCTGCAACTAAACGTTGCCATAAGCAAATTCGAAGCAGTTGCGCCATCCGCGTAGCCAAATCTTATTCCATCAAAATTATAAGTAAACTCAGCTCCGTCCGCCTCGCTCTGATTAGTACCCAACCAGAATAGCGGTACCGTTCCGCCAACGAGGAACGCTGAGCCCTCGTCACCATAAACGTTTATCGTAGAAGTCGAGGGTTTTTTCATATTTGCGTCAAAAACGTATACGGATGAGGTAAACGTATTTCCGCCAAGGTCGATATTAAGATTGACCGACAAATTGCCGAAGTTCTTATAACGCGTATCTCCTGCATCGGCAGCATTGAAATCACGCCTCAGGAGAATATACGCGCTGACGTCTTTGGCTGAAAATCTTGAAAGAGAAAGATATGCACCTGCAGTCTCGGCAGTTGTCCAGTTCTTATGCGCACTGTGGAAGAAATACTCACCGGTATCATCATCGTAACCAAAGGTAACAAAGGGATATTCCTCTGCATTTGCGTATTTAGCGGGGATGATTCCGTATTTTTCCGTTTTCGTACCGCCGTTATAAAGATCAAGATCGAGCTCAAACTGATTTTCATCCTTATAATACTGATTCTTTATGGTAGAATACCACTCAACGTTAACGGTCTTGCCATCCCATTCGGAGGTATCCGCGAGACTTCCGTCCTCCTTGAAATAAAGCATACACACCATACCGCAGCCACCGGCATTATTTGCATCAAGATCCATACTCTGAGGATTAACGAGCATCTGAGTTACGGTATTTCCGTTATCGCCGACAACCTGAGAATAAACTACGTTACTGTTAACAACGTGGCCCGAAAGAACGAGCTTTATATTCGAATGCTTTGAAATAAGTCTTTCCCAAACTCCATCGGGATTATAAACGAGATCGGGATCGTTATCGGGAGAGGTGGGATCGATGCTATCGTCCCAATCCGGATTATGCTTTGCCGTATCCTGAGTGTCTCCCTCTCCGTCAAGTGTCATATCGTGGAAAAGATAACTGTGCGTCGTTACGATAACGCTATGATCGGGATTTGCCTCTATTAGCTCTGCAGCCCAATCGAGCTCAGCACCTGTAGTTGCCCAATCAAGAGTTACGATAAGCCATTTGGTATTGGCTATCTCGAACTTTCTATACGAGGTACCGTAAGAGCCCTCGGTCATAAACGCGCCGTTTTCTCCGTTAAACTGACCTGTATAGCCCTCCATACCGCCGATATATTTATTAAATCCGTTTTCGGTATCGTGATTACCTCTTACGAGAGTATAAGGTAACTTGCCGTTAAGTTTTGAGATCTGACTTACCGCAAGCTCCCACTCTGCCTCGAAATCCTCGAGCTTGCCCGCTTCATCCCAGGTTTCAACTATATCACCGAGCCCAAGTACCATTCCGATCTTTTTCGATTCCTTGTTTGCAACGAGCCAATCGTATATTTTTTCCGTTCTCGGCTCGTAATCGGCAACACCCGCATTCTGAACGTCACTGTAGATCAGCGACTGCGTATCTCCGATTATCGCCATAGAATAAGCATAGCTTGATGAATCGATATCATCCTTTTCAAAGAAGCTATAATTAACAGCACCCGTATTAAGAGTAAGCGCCGCCGAGATCATCGCAACAAGAAATATGCAGCTGATCACGATAACTAATTTTGATCTTTTCATAGATATTCCTCCGTTTAAGCTAGTTAATTTATATTTTTTAAATGTAATAAATATATACCGCTGTCTTCATTATATCATATTGATATTGACAAAGTACGCCAAAAATGCTATAATTTATGCCAGAATACATTATATTGGAGGCGCTATGAAATACTACAAAGGACCAAATGAAATTGATGCTTCTTTTTATTACAAATGGCATAGTGAAAAGGCGCAAAACAATCTCCGCGGAAATACAATGCCCATTCATATCCACCAGAGCGCAGAAATATTGATGGTAACTAAAGGCAAAATTGACATAACCACAGGTGATAAGCCGACTGAAACCATAAAAGAAAATCAAGCCGCGCTTTTATTTCCTTTCCAACCCCATAAGTATACATCCGTACCGAACACAGAGTATCTCAGATGTAATTTTCCCTCATCGCTCATACCTGATTTTTTCGGAACGAGCTCAGGTAAGGAGGGTGAAAAATCGGTGTTTGACGTTAATAGAGCAACAATTTTTCATTTCAAGGAGCGTATACTTGAGAAAAACGATTTCTCCATCTGGTCCATCCGCGCTTTTCTTTACTCGGCTATAGACGATTTTCTTTCTCAGATAGCTTTGCGTGAAACCAGTGTAGATACGCATATTTTAACACGGGCGATAGCTTATATCAACGAGCATAAGCAGGAAAGGCTTTCGGTCGAAGACGTAGCCGACGCTATAGGATACAGCAAAAGCCACCTTTCGTTTTGTATTAACAAAGCATCAAACTTCAACTTCAACACCCTTCTCTCTATCCTTCGAATCGAAGATGCGAGAATAATGCTGAAAAACACAGATAAATCTATACTTGAAATAGCTATCGAATGCGGATTTGGAAGCGAAAGAAGCGTTTACAGACAATTTAAAGCTATTGCGGGAATTTCTCCGAGAGAATACAGAAAAACATCCGTATTCAAAACTATCGTAGAGCCGATACATCCTAATAATCTTTGAGTTAACCATAATGCAACCGCTAGTTGCAAACGGTTGACAAGAATATTGCATTGTGTTATCCTTGAATAAAAAAACAAGGAGAAACACCAAAATGGCAATGTTTATTTATACACGGGCGGCAACGCTGAAGATATATGACGATTTAAAGAAGTTTCTATTTATCTTCTCCGCTTCAATGCAAGCGCTTTATATCGGATATCTCATTTACGCCCTGGCGGTCGGCGCGGGAATTCTATTCGTCAATATTGCTCTTATGGCGCTTTCCGCCTCATATCTCACTTTTATAATAGTACAGCAAGTAAAACAAAAGAAGCTCCCGAAGGATACCGTAGGCAGGGTAGGTCGGGCATACAGATGGTCGAGAATCTGCATAAAGGCATTCACCCTCGGTGCAACTCTTTACGGTATACATATCGCGGCGAGCAAAGTTAACACGGTAACGGTTATACTCGCGGCACTGACGGCTATTGCCTGGATGATGAGCGTTCTGTTTGAGCTTGTAAAAATCATATTCGAGAGATACTACGAGCTGATAGAATCCGCTTTCGCGAAGGATATGTACCCTATAAAAAAGAAGCTCAGCATTCTTCCCGGTATA
The DNA here is from genome assembly GCA_017411605.1 of Clostridia bacterium. Taxonomy (GTDB): domain Bacteria; phylum Bacillota; class Clostridia; order Oscillospirales; family CAG-272; genus UBA1740. The sequence continues at coordinate 9,245 of JAFQPR010000031.1, forward strand.
ACCGCTGACGCGCCCGTAATAGAGGACGGCGTTGACAGAAAGCTCAACGCTCTCGGCGGCAACCTCAGAAGCAAGATCGATGCAAGCAAGCTTTTGAAGAAGGCGGAGAAAAAGGCAAAAAGAAAAGAGCGCAGAGATGAGGTTATAGGGAAAATGAAGAAGCTATTGCCTAAAAAGAAAATACAGAAGCCCGAAACGGATAGCGAGTTACCCGTCAAGGTCAAGAGTAAAGCATCAAAAAAATAAATCCAAGCAAAGGAATATATAAAAAAGCTGAGTCACCAAAAAGGACCCAGCTTTTATTCTTATATTTTCGTCAAGTAATCACAAATAGTGCGACGCCTTGAAAGTGCAACCTCTCTCTATGCATCAATCGGTTCAATTGGTTCGTATAGTCAGGCGCGCCGGTTAAGCGATATTTATATACAGTATGAATCAGACTATATTTGATAGCTTTCTTATATAATGGAAGATATATTGCTGCGCGACACCCGCGTATTTACCGAGAGCCTTGTAATCGAGCTTTCCTCCGAAGTATTCGTCGATAGCTCTCTTCATCCAAACGTCTATCGGAAACGCTTCAAGGTTCGAAAATGCAAACAAAGATGCGCAAGAAGCAACCTTTTCACCTACTCCTTTGATTTTTATCAACTCGGATACGGTATATTCATACGAGTTTTCGGCAATTATTTTTTCGAAGCTGATGGCACCCGAAGAAACCTTTTCTGCCGCGTCTACGAGATATTTATATCTGAACCCGGGATGGGAATCAAGAAGAAGCTCGGGAGCGTCGGAAACACTGTTTGCTTTTGGAAATGAATAGCATATACCGCATGAGGCACAGGGGGACGTGTCAAGTTTTTCGCCGTTTTTATTGCAGCAAAGGCACTTTACGGGGCATTCGGAAAGTCCGTTCTTCTCTGCCAAATTTTCGCCGTATGCCGCCGAGATAGCTCTGATTATTTTCTTAATTCTCGGTATATTGTTGTTTTGAGATATGATAAAGGAGAAGAGAGCCTCCCACGGGTCTTGCTTAAGTATTCTTATTCCCGATGCGCACTCGGCGGCGTTCATAAGGAACTCGGAATCGGTATTGCGCAGAATATCTCGCTTTATTTCCGCATAATCGATATCAAGCGCGAAATACGGAACGCATACGGAGTCAAATTCATCCTCGGTAATACCGAAAAAGATAAGCTCCCCCGCTTCCTTCTGACCGACGAAGATGAGTCTTTCGCCTACGACCGTCATATATTCTACGTAACCGTCATACTTTTCACCGATAGCGTTTTTTCTTCCCTCATCATCGGGAGAAATTCTGATAAAACGAAACGCCTGACCGCACTCAAAGGTATCCGCCAGCGAATAATCACCGAGCCCCGTGACGATAAGAGCCTCTCTGTTTTCAATTTTTGTCATTTTTTTGTTAAACAATTTTTTATACCCCCTTGAAAATGCGGAAATCATAGTGTATAATATTGTTGAAGTATTATATTTATTATTTATTTTAGCATATTTTTGCTGAAATTTCAAGAGTTTTGTCTAAAGCTCGGAGAGGAGTCCTTTTGGAACAGATTTTTACAATCCCCGTCAACGAGGAGTTTGATGCGTGCCGTGATGACACGTCGCTCGGTTGCCCGTTCTGCAAGCTGTACAGGCGTTTGCAGCGCGACGAGCTCGATATAATTCTCGGCGCATCTATGATGGAGCCGGATATCAGGATGAAAACCAACGAGATCGGCTTTTGCAACAAGCATTACGGATATATGCTATCCAGAAAACGAATGCTCGGAATGGGACTCATTCTTGAAAGCCATCTGGCAGAGGTAAAGGGTAAGATTACTAAAAAAGCTCTTCTCAAGGACCCGTCAGCGCCGAGTATGGCGGCAATATCAAAGCTCAATGGAGACTGCTACGTATGCTCCCGTATCAGACGTAATCTCGACGGTATGATATCGACGGCAGTGTATCTTTACGAAAACGACGACGATTTCAGACGGAAGTTTGCGGCTCAACCTTATTTCTGCTTGCCGCATTATACCGAGCTCATAACATACGCTTCGAAAAAGATGAATAAAAAGCTCTTCCGCGAAATGTTCGACATAGCACAGAGCGTTGAAGAAAAATATATTACCTCCCTCTCGGGTGACGTCAGTTGGTTCTGTAAGAAGTTCGACTACCGCTACGACGAGGAGCCATGGTACAACTCAAAGGATTCCGTGCAAAGGTCTATTAAGTTTTTGACAGGCTCGGAAGAAGACGAAGAATAGGAAGGACAAAATCAGTATGATTATCGAAAGAATTGAGATAAAAAGCTTCGGTCAGCTTACGGATATGACTCTCGAGTTCTCCGATGCTATCAACATCATCGAGGGACAGAACGAAGCAGGTAAAAGTACAATTGCCGCATTCATAAAATATATGCTTTACGGCTTTGAGGCTACCGAGGCGGAGGGACAGGTCGGAGAAAGAAAAAAACGCATCAACTGGAACACGGGCGTTGCGGAAGGAAGCATGACCGTCGTAGTAGGCGGCAAAAAATACCTTATCAACCGTTCCACTGTTCAGGTAGATAACGCAGGAAGGACTTCTTATAAAGAGGATTCCTCTATTATTGACCTTGAGAGCGGAACTCCCGCCTTCGGTAAGATGCCCGCAGGCGAGGTGTTCTTCGGTGTTGACAGAGAGCTGTTTGAAAATACCGCCTTTATCGGTCAGGTAGGAGATACCTCTATTGAGGAGGATTCGGTTCGTCAGTCCATCGAGAATATTCTCTTCTCCGGAAGCGAAAAGATAAACACGCAGAGAGCAGCGAACGAAATAACCGAAAAAATGGAAACGCTTCTCCACCCCGGCAACACCGGCGGCGCTATAATGGACCTTATTAAAAGACAGGATGAGCTTGTTGAAAAGCTCAAGCGCACGGACGAGGATAACAAACGTATTCTCGCGAAGGAAGCAGAGCTTCATGAAATACGTATGCGTAAAAAGGAAGCCGAAAACCAGTGCCAAGGCTTGCGCGAGCTTGACGCATGCTACTGCAATGTTAAGGTAATACAGTCCTTTGACGAGCTTCACGGTTATGAAGCTGAGCTTGCCAAGAGAACGGATGCATACAACGATTTTATTCTTGCAAACACTCGCGCCGGATTTGTCCCCTCGAATGATTATATTACCGATATTGCCGTCGCGCGCAGAGGAGTTGACGAAGCTTACAGACGCGCAGAAGAGGCTCAGGTAAATTACGCAAAGGAAAGAAGCGCTATCGGTATCACCCGCGAGATAGAAGGCGCTATCGAGCAGTCGGATTCTCTCGGCGGAGAGGAAAAGATCAGATCCGACGTATCCGGATTCACCATAAACAAAATAAAGTGCCTCTTTGGAGGTATCGGAGCTTTGCTCGCGGCTATCGCGGCGCTCGTAACTCTCATTGCGGCACCAACGCTTCACATCGCTCTTAAGATCGTTATCAGTATACTCGGCGTTGCGGCTCTCGGTGGAGCAGGCGCACTCACATACTTCTTTATCGGAGCAGAAAAAGGACTGGCAAAGCTCTGCCGCGAATTCGGCGTATCGAATCCCGATGAGCTTCGTGAAAAGATCAACGTTATATCAGCCGCACGCGGAAAGCGCGATGCACTCATAAGCAATACGGAAAACGCAAGATGCGCTATGGAAACCGCTAAGCTTGAATACGAGGCTGCAAAGGCAGAGCTCGCAAGAGTTGCCTCGCGTTGGAGCGAGGAGGCTGTTCCCACAGATGCGGCATCGCTTGCTGCGCTTGAGGCAAAGGTTCGCTCATTCCTCAAGGAAAAGGACAGACTCTACGAGGAAAAGATGGCTATGGATATCGCCGTTAAGGAGATACGCCGTTCTCTTTCCGACAAGAGCGAGATCGAGATCAGAGGAAAGGTTTCTCCTCTTAAGAGAAAGGTCGTTTCCGAGATCGATCACGATGAGATACTCAACAGCATAGAGGAAGCTAAGGCTGTTATCGAAGAGCAGCAAAGACTTTCCTTCAACGTAGAAAACGAACTTGCGGAGCTTAAAATGCGCGCAAGAGATCCCGGGGAGCTCTATTCCAAGATTCAGGCTCTCGAAACAAAGATTGCAGAGCTCAGCGCAAAGCACAAGGCGTATTTCGTTGCGCTTAAGGCTATCAATGGCGCATCGGATAATCTCAGAGCCGAGATATCTCCAAGACTCGGCGAATACTCGACCGAGCTTCTTTCCATAATGACCGATCGCAAGTATACCGCTCTTGACGTTGATTCCACACTCAAAGTGAACTTCACCACAAGCGATGGCAAGGAGAAGTCGGTAGATTACCTCTCGGGCGGAACGCGCGATCTCACCTATATTGCCGTACGTATGGCGCTTATAGATATGCTTTATACCGAAAAGCCCCCCGTATGCTTCGACGAAACCTTCGCAAATCAGGATAACAGACGCGCCGCATCAATGATGAAGGCGATAAAGAAGCTTGCTGACGACGGATATCAGAGCTACGTATTCACCTGCCGTCAGAGAGAGGCTGCTATCGCAACCGAGCTTCAGCCGAGATCGGCAATATTCAGACTTTCAGTCACGGGTGACTGATAATTCAACGCTTCACTACTTTTTGAAAGGAATAACTCCAATGAAAAAAATATTGCTCATCGGAAGCGCGAATATGGACCTTTCGATGAATATGCTCAGAGTTCCCGAGCCGGGTGAAACTCTTATAGATGACGGCGGCATAGCTTATACTCCCGGCGGAAAGGGAGCAAATTCCGCAGTTGCATTTGCAAAACTCGGCGCAGACTGCGTTTTTTGCACGAAGCTCGGCAAAGATGCTCACGGTCAGAAGCTCTTCAATTACTACAAGGAGTGCGGTATAAATACCTCTCACATAAAGGTTGACGCGGAAGCTCCCACAGGACTCGCTCTTGTAATGAAGGAAGCTGACGGCTCTAACAGAATAGTCGTTTATCCCGGGGCAAACACCACCCTCTCAAACGAGAATATAATCGAAGCATTTGCATGCAACCCCGATGCGGTATACCTCGGCTTCGAGATACCCTTCGCGACCGCAGTTGCGGCGGCAAAGATCGCTTCTGCAAAGAATATTCCCATATTCATTGATGCGGCTCCCGCCTCAAAGGAGTATCCGCTCGAATCTCTTCCCTACCTCGAGGTGTTCTCACCCAACGAAACCGAAACGTTTGAATATACCGGTATAATGCCGAGAGGCACTGAAAGCTGCCTCAAGGCCGCTCATTCACTTTTCACAAGACTAAAGGCTAAATATATAGTTATCAAGCTTGGCTCAAGAGGCGCTTTCGTTTACGACGGAAAGCACTACGACCTCGTTGCGGCTTACAAGCCCGATGCGGTAGTGGATACCACCGCCGCAGGCGATACCTTCACAGCGGGAATGACGCTCGAATATCTACGTTCCGGAAATATTAAGTCCGCCATGAGATACGGAGCTGCCGCTGCGGCTATCGCAGTATCGAGAAAAGGCGCGGGCGCGTCCGTTCCGACAGAGGCTGAGGTTTTTGACTTTATCAAAAGAAAAGGTAACTAAATCGGAAAGTATCAGGTACCATCGTTAATCGAACACGCCTAAGCTCGCTTATGTTCGGAAGCGCGTAATATTATAACAACCAGAGGCAAACTATGAATTATACAATGTCAAGCGTGACGTTTAAGTCATGCGACGAAAAAAATACGATCTACGGCAGAATCTATATCCCCGTATCGGGCGAGATACGCGGCGTAGTTCAGCTTTCTCACGGAATGATAGACCACACCGGAAGATATGAGGCTCTTGCGGATTATCTTACGGGGTGCGGTTACGTTTTTGCAGGTAACGACCACCTCGGTCACGGAAAAAGCGTTTCCGACGATGCGGATTTCGGATTCTTTGCAAAAAAAGGCGGTGTTGATCTCGTTCTTCGCGACCTTCACGCAATGAACAGACTTCTCCGCGAAAGATTTCCCGGAATTAAACCCGTAATTATGGGACACAGTATGGGCTCGTTTATGTCCAGACTTTACGTTGAGAAATATCCTCACACGGTATCGGGACATATTATTCACGGCACGGGCGGTCCTATGGGAGTAATTCTCCCTCTCGGCAAAGCTCTCGTTAAGCTCATCGCGCTCTTCCGCGGAAAAAAGCACCGTTCCTCATTCGTTGCGGGAATGGCGTTTGCGGGATATAACTCAAAATTCCCGAAGGAGGAGGGTAAAAATGCGTGGCTCACACGCGACCTCTCCACAATTGCCACACGTGATGATGATAAATATACAAACTTCATATTCACCCTTTCGGCTTATCACGATCTTTTCACTGCCGTCGGTAGCTCAAACTCAAAAAAATGGTTCTCTGCCTACCCGACAGATCTCCCCACTCTGATCATGAGCGGCGATATGGACCCCGTAGGCAATTACGGCGAAGGTCCGAAGTACGTTTATAAGCACCTGCTCGTCAGGGGCGTTACCGACCTTAAGCTTAAGCTTTACGAGGGCGCGCGCCACGAGCTTTTCAATGAAACCAACAGAGAGAGCGTTTTCGCGGATATGGCAAATTGGCTCTCGGAAATATACAAATGATACACGCACTTGCAATAACAGGGCCTACGGCATCGGGAAAGACTGCTATCTCTCTCGGTGTGGCAATTGCTCTCGGATGCGAGATAATCTGCCTTGACTCGATGCAGATATACAAGAGAATGGATATCGGAACGGCTAAGGCTACAAAAGAGGAACAGAGCCGTGTTCCTCACCACATGCTGGACTTTCTCTCACCTACCGAAAATTTCAGCGCGCAGGCCTATAAGGAAATGGCTATGGAAGCCGCAAGAGATATAACCTATCGCGGTAAAATCCCGCTTTTCGTCGGCGGAACGGGACTTTATCTTTCTACTCTCATCCGTCCGGACGTCGAGCAAGCGCCCGAATCGGACCCCGAATACAGGCGCAAGCTTGAAGAAAGTCTCACCTCCGAGGAAAAAAGAATCGAGCTTTGGGAAAGGCTTCGACAAATTGACCCTGTTTCCGCGGATGCGGTGCATTATAATAATACAAGACGCGTTATCCGCGCGCTGGAGATATTCGATGCGACGGGTAAGACGAAAAGCTATTTCGACGCGCTGACAAAAAAGAAGAACGAGGAGCTTGAAGTCACTCACGTGACACTCGATTTTCATAACAGAGAAAATCTTTACGCCCGTATAAATAAAAGGGTCGACGCTATGCTCGAAGAAGGTCTTTTCAACGAGGTCAAAGCTCTTTACGAGGACGGACTTCTCGGTGAATTCACTACGGCATCCCAAGCGATAGGCTACAAGGAAATGATTCTCGTTCTGCGCTCGCTTGCCACGATGGAAGATGCCGTCGAGATACTCAAGCAGGCAACGAGAAACTATGCCAAGCGTCAGCTTACCTGGTTCCGCAATATGGACGGAGCAATCCCCGTTTATGCGGATGACGATGACGGGAATATGAAACCCGCAGAAAATATCCTTGCGGAATGTATTTCCATATTTAGAAAAGTTAATAAATAAATCGCAATAAATGCAAACTAAAATTTACAATTAAAGGAAGAATTAAAAATGAAAGCATCTGAATTAAAAAAGCTTCTCGCGGAAGGCGCGCTTGAAAAGTATTCTAATCTTTATGCCGATATCAAAGCTCAGACCGTAAGATTTATGGCAGCTATTGATTCTTACATTGAGCTTTACGGCGACGAGTGCGAGGACGTAGGTATCTTCTCCGTTCCCGGCAGAAGCGAGATCTCGGGTAACCACACAGACCACAACCGCGGATGCGTTCTCGCGGGAGCTATAGACAGAGATATTATCGCTGTTGCAGCAAAGAACACAGACGGAATTATCAGATTTAAATCCGAGGGATATCCCAAAACCGATATAGACCTTTCCGCTATCGACGATCCCGATAATTTCGAGAATTACACCTCGAACGCTCTTATCGCAGGACTCGCAAAGGGCTTCGTTAATTCTTCCTACTCAATAGGCGGATACAACGCTTACGCTACGACCGAGGTGCTTAAAGGAAGCGGTATTTCCTCCTCTGCTGCATTCGAGGTTATGATAGGCAATATCTTCAACTACTTCTATAACGACGGTAAGGTTTCCAACGTTGAGATAGCAAAGCTTTCGCAGTATTCCGAAAACGTTTACTTCGGCAAGCCCTGCGGACTTATGGACCAGGTAGCGTGCGCTGTCGGCGGATTCGTATTCATTGACTTTGAGGACCCCAAGAATCCTATCGTCGATCCCATAGCGTTCTCTCTTACCGATGCCGGTTATTCTCTCGCTATCGTTAATACGGGCGGAAATCACGCAGACCTTAACGATGACTACGCTTCTGTTCCCTACGAGATGAAGGCTGTTGCAAACGAGCTCGGCCGTGATGCTCTCAGAGGCTTCACCGAGGCTGACATTATCGCAAAGATACCCGCTCTGCGCGAAAAGCTCGGCGACAGAGCTATTCTTCGCGCGCTTCATTTCATCAGAGAAAACAACAGAGTCGGCTTTATCAGAGAGGCTCTCAAAAATTCCGACGTCGATGCCTTCCTTTCGGGCATTCTCGCTTCGGGCTCTTCTTCATTTAAATATCTGCAGAACGTATTTACTACCATAAACGTTAAAGAGCAGGGTCTTTCTCTCGCTCTCGCCCTTACCGAGGGTTATCTTGACGGCAAGGGCTGCGCTTACCGTGTTCACGGCGGCGGATTTGCAGGTACTATACAGGTATTTATCAAAAACGAATATATCGACGGTTACGTTGCTCTTATGGACTCTGTTTTCGGTGAGGGCGCTACTATGAATCTTAAGATTCGTCCCGTTGGAGCTTGCAGACTTTTCTAGTTTGAGGTGTCCGATTTATTGGACAGGGTATATTGTATAATGGTATCGTAAAAGACGAACGGAAAGCAGTCGAAGTTCCTGACTCGCGCCTCGAGATCTCCCTTCAGGTAGTATACGAATAGGCACGGCGGCTTCGTACGGCAATTTTCCGCAACTTTAAAAAACGATACAACGAAAGGTGTCAAAACTATGGCAGCAAAAAAGACAGCAGCGCAGGATAAGGCTCCTGCAAACGATAAAAAAGCGGCTCTTGAAACCGTAATGGCGCGAATCGAGCGCGAATGCGGTAAGGGTTCTATTATGCGACTCGGGGAAAATTCGGCACTTAACGTTTCCGCCGTATCTACCGGATCTCTCGCTCTCGACTTCGCTCTCGGAGTTGGCGGTATTCCACGCGGAAGAATAACCGAGATCTTCGGCCCCGAATCCTCAGGTAAGACAACTATTGCTCTTCACGTTATCGCGGAGGTTCAGAAACAGGGCGGCGTTGCGGCATTCATCGACGCGGAGCACGCGCTTGACCCCGTTTACGCTAAGAAGCTCGGCGTTGATATCAACGAGCTTCTCGTTTCTCAGCCGGACTGCGGCGAGCAGGCTCTCGGCATTGCCGAAACCCTCGCAAACTCGGGCGCTATCGATATTATCGTAATCGACTCGGTTGCGGCTCTCGTTCCCCGTCAGGAAATTGAAGGTGATATGGGCGCATCGCACGTGGGCGTTCAGGCAAGACTTATGTCCCAGGCTATGAGAAAGCTTATGGGCACTATCGCAAAGTCCAACACAATAGTTATCTTCACCAACCAGCTTCGTGAGAAGGTTGGCGTTATGTACGGCAACCCCGAGGTTACCCCCGGAGGACGCGCGCTCAAATTCTACGCATCCGTAAGAATAGACGTAAGACGCTCCGAATCGCTTAAGAACGGCAGCGAGGTCGTCGGCTCTCACACGAAGTGTAAGGTCGTTAAAAATAAAGTTGCTCCTCCCTTCAAGGTGGCAGAGTTTGATATTCTTTACGGCTCGGGTATCTCAAAATCCTCCGAGATCATCGATATGGCTATCCAGCTCGATATTATCGAAAAGAGCGGTGCTTGGTTCTACTATGACGGAAACAGACTCGGTCAGGGTAAGGACAACGTAAGAAAGCTCATCGAGGGCGATTCCGAGCTTATGGATAAGCTCGAGGCACTCGTTCGCGAAAAGGCTAAGTCCGAGCTCTTTGAAGAGGACGGCGATGTCGGCGGCGACGATGATGACGATTTCGATATCGAAGATTTCAACGAAGAGGAATAATCAGCCGTGAGCGGTAGAATTGTTTCTGTACGAACGAAGGAAAAGGTAAAAACTCTTGTTGAGATAACGCTTTTATCCGACGGAGAAAAAACAAAATATACTGTCAGCGAGGGGACATACCGTAAGATCGGCTGTCCCCTTTCGGGCGAAATAATAGACGGCGACTCCTTGGAAATTCTCTCACGTGAGGACGAGGAGCGCCGTGCTCTTATAAAGGCTCTTTCAATTCTTTCCTACGCGGATAACAACGAGCATAGACTTTACACGAAGCTCATATCACACGGTTTCGGCAAGGATGCCGCGAGAGCGGCGGTAGAGGAATGCGTGAGACTCGGATATATTGATGAAGACAGACAGCTTGAAAGATATATTCTTAAGTATCACGAGGAGCTTCTCGGTCCTAAAAAAATTATGGCAAAGCTGATATCGAGAAGCTATTCCGCGAGTCAGATATCAAAAATGATAAGAGCTCTCGAGGAAGAGGAAAAGCTCGATTTTACAAAAACAAAAAAGCATCTTCTCGCAACAAAGCTTCCCGAGGATGCGTCATACGAAGAAAAGCGAAAGCTTCTTCATAAATACGGGTATATAAAATGATAAAAAGATTTTTAAGCTATTACAAGCCGTACAAGCTTCTGTTCATTATAGATATGACGGCGGCTGTTATTATCGCGGCGTGCAACCTTATTTATCCTTCGGTAGTTAAGGATATTATAAACAAATACGTGTTCGAAGAAACGCCGAAAATGCTTCTTATCTTCTCCGCTATTCTTCTCGGTATATATCTTCTCAAAGCGGCCTGCACTTACATAGTGAGCTACCACGGACATATTATGGGTATTAAAATACAGAGGGATATGAGAAGCGACCTTTTCAAGAAGTATCAGACTCTTCCCACCACGTTTTACGATAACAACAAAACGGGAGATCTTCTGACACGACTTGTAAACGATCTTTTTGAGGTTTCGGAGCTCGCTCACCACGGCCCCGAAAATCTCATACTCGCCGTGCTTATGTTTGCCGGAACGTTCACCATACTTCTGACAATCGACGTATATCTTACCCTTATAGTTCTCGCGATAGTTCCCTTCATCGTTATATTCACAGTGCTTTCAAGAAGCAAGATGAAGGCCGCAATGAAGAGCTACCGCAAGCAGACCGCAGTTATAAACTCGAGTCTTGAAAATTCTCTTTCGGGAATAAGAGAAACAAAATGCTACGCAAGAGAGCATTACGAGGTGGAGAAATTCGGTGAGGTCAACGGACTTCTCGCAAAGCTCCGTTCAACCGCAATGTTCTCGCTTGCAAGATACGAAACGGTTATGGCGTTTATTTCGGATATGCTCTATCTCACGATAGTGCTCGCGGGCGGTCTTTTCTTCTTCAACGGAAAAATAGACGCAGGTGAATTTGCCGCATTTATATTATATATTGGAATGTTTCTCACACCCATACAGAAAATCGCGTTTCTCTTCGAGTCCTTCCAAGAGGGTATGACCGGCTTCTCAAGATTTGCGGAAATAATGGAGCTCGGAGAAGAAAACAACACGGGTACTGTCGTTATCGACGAGGTAAAGGGTGATCTCGTATTCGACAACGTAACCTTTGCTTACGAATCAAACGAAGAAAGAAAGGTTATTAAAAATCTTAATCTCAAAATCAGCGAAGGCGAAACGCTTGCGCTCGTCGGTCCTTCGGGTGGCGGCAAAACAACGCTTTGCAATCTTATTCCAAGACTTTATGACGTTAACGAAGGAAGAATACTCCTCGACGGTACAGACCTTCGAGATATCACGCTTGAATCTCTCAGAACGAATATCGGCGTTGTTTCGCAGAACGTATTTCTCTTCGACGGTACGATACGCGACAACATTGCCTACGGAAAAGTCGACGCTACCGAAGAGGAGATAATTTCTGCGGCAAAGCGCGCTAATATTCACGATTATATTGCGACTCTCGAGGAAGGCTACGACACCGAGGTCGGAGAGCGTGGACTCAAGCTCTCGGGCGGTCAAAGGCAGCGCGTTGCTATCGCAAGAGTATTCTTGAAGAACCCTTCTCTGCTCATACTCGATGAAGCTACGAGCGCACTTGATAACGTAACCGAAATGCAAATTCAGGAGTCACTCGAGGAGCTCTCTTGCGGCAGAACGGTTATCGTAGTGGCTCACAGACTTTCAACAGTTAAAAATGCTGACAGAATAGTAGTTCTCGACAAGACCGGTATCATAGAAGAAGGTACTCACGATGAGCTCATGGCAAAGGGCGGAGAGTATCACAAGCTTTACGTAACGAGTCAGCGCGGAACTCAGCTTTCGGAAGTATAAATAACAAACCGTTATGAAATATCAAGTATTAAACAGCACACGGATGGGCATACGCGACGGTATGCCCATTGGCATTGGCTATTTTGCGATATCGTTCGCCTTTGGAATTATGGCAACCGCGTCAGGGCTCACAGTCACGGAAGCTATAATGATATCCGCGCTCAATCTCACAAGCGCAGGGCAGCTTGCCGCGCTCCCCATAATAGCTACGGGCGGCTCTCTTATCGAGCTTGCATTAACGCAGCTTCTGATAAATCTTCGCTACTCGCTGATGTCCATATCTCTATCTCAGAATTTTGATAAAAGCATACGTACCGCCGACAGGTTATATCTATCGCTGACGCTTACCGACGAAATGTTTGCGGTCAGCATCGGCAAAGACAGACCGCTTGGAAAAAGGTATCTTCTCGCTCTGCTTCTACTACCCTTTCTCGGGTGGACTCTCGGTACTGCGGCAGGCGCAATAGCAGGTAATATTCTGCCTACTATAATAGTTACCGCCCTTGGCGTGTCAATGTATGCCATGTTTATAGCTATAATAATCCCCGTCGCAAAGGAAAACAAAGCCGTAGCGTTATGCATTCTTATCAGTATTATTCTTTCGGTATGCTTTGAATATCTTCCGTATCTTAAGAACGTCCCCGACGGTTTCGTTATAATAATTTGCGCGCTGATAGCGAGCATTACTTTAGCTCTGCTTTTCCCGATTTCCGATGAAAAGCTCGGCGACAGTATGGAAAGCGAGGTGGCGTGATGGAAGAATTTACACTGACATTTGGTAAATTTCTCATTTACCTTGCGGTCATGGCGGGCGTTACCTACCTCTTAAGGCTTCTGCCGATGCTGTTTATCCGCAAAAAAATAACGAACAGATTTATCCGCTCCGTGCTGTATTACATTCCCTACTCCGTTCTTGCGGTTATGACTGTACCCGCAATATTCTACGTATCGGATAATATTCTCGCAGGAGTACTCGCAACGGTGGTTGCAGTGGCTCTCGCATACTTCGGCAAAAGCCTGATCTTCGTTGCCTTGTCCTCCGCAACTACGGTCCTCATAGTTGAAATCGTGTATCAATTTATATTAAATTAAGTCTTTTGCTTACATAAAAAACGCACTGTGATGCTATCCACAGTGCGTTTTTTATTTGGTATTTGCTATGTATTGTTTACAAAACAAGCTTATAGTATCTCTCCGTAGGTCATATCGCCATAAGTAGGAACAGGCCAATAATCTCTTGCGGTTATTCCTTCGAGCTCGTCAACGTAGTACCTTAGCTTGTCCATAGCGGCTCCGACGTTATTGCAATAGAAGAATGCCGCTTCCTCTGTCGATAGTATCTTCGTTGCCATTTCCTCAAGCTCATAAAGCTCTGCGTGAGCCTCGTACAGAGATGAAAGAAGATTTGTAAGCTTCTCAAGGTGCGCCTTTTCCTTCGCAAGCTTTGCCTTGGGAAGAACGGATGCAAGGCTCGCTATAGAAGAGGAAACGTCCCCGATATATCTCGTGACGGCGGGAATATAATCTCTCATTGCCATCTCAAGCATAGTTTTGGCTTCTATGTTCTTTATTTTCCTGTAATTCGCGAAATATATCTCCCTTCTTGAGCGAAGCTCAACGCGGTTCATTACACCGAATTTTTCAAACAACTCAACGTTCTTGTCATCATCGAAGTGAGCGTACGCCTCGGGGGAGGTTTTGAAATTCGAAAGTCCGCGACGTTCTGCTTCTATCTCCCACTCGCGAGAATAGGAGTTTCCGCTGAAGAGTATTCTGCTGTGATCGCGAAGCGTGTTGCGTATAAGCTCATCGAGAGTCTTATCAAAATCCTTTGCGCTCTCGAGCACGTCGGCAAAATCGGAGAATGATTTTGCAACGGCAGTATTTAGCACGGTATTAGCAAGCGAAATATTCTGCGAAGAGCCAACCATTCTGAACTCAAACTTATTACCCGTGAAGGCAAAGGGCGACGTTCTGTTTCTATCCGTATTATCACGTCTGATGGCAGGAACCGTCTTACTGCCGAAGGACATATACTTTTTATCGGGATTTACAAATTCCGAGCCTGTTACTATCGACTGAACAAGGGTATCAAGCTCGTCTCCGAGGAACATCGAAATGATAGCGGGGGGCGCTTCGTGACCGCCAAGACGGCAATCATTTCCCGCAGTTGCCGCGGAAATGCGAAGCATATCCTGATAATCGTCAACAGCCTTTATAACCGCCGCAAGCATAAGAAGGAAGAGCTTATTATCCTTAGGAGTTTTACCGGGCTTGAGAAGGTTTTTACCCGTATCAGTGCCTATTGACCAGTTATTATGCTTACCCGAGCCGTTAATGCCACTGAACGGCTTTTCAGCCAAAAGGCATGCCATACCGTACTTCGGCGCAAGCCGCTTCATACACTCCATAGTAAGAAGGTTATGATCTGTCGCAATGTTGGTGGTATGGTACACGGGCGCCAGCTCGTGCTGCGCGGGAGCGGTTTCGTTGTGCTTCGTTTTTGCTGAGATACCAAGCTTCCACAGCTCAATGTCAAGCTCATGCATATACTCGCTGACCTTAGTGGGAAGAGTACCGAAATAATGATCGTCAAGCTCCTGACCCTTTACGGCGGGCGCACCGAAGAGCGTTCTTCCGCAATAGAATATATCTCTTCTTGCTTTGAAATGCTCCTCCTTTATAAGGAAATATTCCTGCTCGGCGCCAACCGTTGCCGTTACTCTCCTAGCATCCTTATCACCGAAAAGTCTGACTATTCGAAGTCCCTCGCGGCTTATTGCATCCATCGAGCGCAAAAGCGGAGTTTTGGTATCGAGCGCCTCTCCCGTGTAAGAACAAAATGCTGTCGGAATATAAAGCGAGCCGTCCTTTACGAAGGCGTAAGATGCGGGGTCCCAAGCGGTATAACCTCTCGCCTCAAAGGTCGCACGCAGACCACCGGTAGGGAAAGACGATGCATCGGGCTCGCCCTTGATAAGCACCTTGCCCGAAAAATCCATTATTGCCTTACCGTGCTCAGCCGGAGTCAAAAACGCATCGTGCTTCTCCGCCGTAACACCCGTCAGAGGCTGAAACCAGTGCGTGAAATGAGTTGCTCCCTTTTCTATTGCCCAATTCTTCATCGCATCAGCAACTACGTCGGCAATACCGGGATCTATTTCCTTTCCCTCTTCAATAGTGCTGAGCAAGGAATTGCAGACTTTCTCGGGAAGTCTTGCGCGCATTTCCTTTTCGCCAAAAACAAGAGAGCCGAATATCTCGGGAATATTCATTTTTTCCATATAACGCACCTCCAATTTGCCCACATCGGTAGCAAACAAAATTCGCACTCTGCTAAAATATGCTAATAGTATACATTATTCGTCCTTTGTTGTCAAGTTGTATTTTTCAAAAACGGAACCTGCATACCGCTTTTTATTTTAAATTACTTTATCTCAAAGCCTTATTTATACTTGACTTTTTGCTAGCTTAAGTGTATAATTATTTAGTATGATAAAATCCGATATTATGCGCATAAGCAAAATTACGGAATAAAGGATATTAGATGTATTATATAACACTTGATCTTGAATGGAATCAGGCATACGCGCAAAAAGCGCTTGCCGTTCAGCGCCAACTCTCATCCCGTTTGCGCGGAGAGGTTATTCAGATAGGCGCTGTTAAGCTCGACGAAAATATGCAGCCCTGCGGCTCATATCAGATAATCGTCAAGCCAAAATATTTCAAAAAACTTCATAGGCACGTCAGCGAGCTTACGGGTATAACGCAGGATCAGATGGATCTCGGCACTCCCTTCCCCGAAGCGGAGATAAGTTTCAGAAAATGGTGCGGCAATGATTTCGTTTTTCTCACCTGGGGACCCGATGATATCCCTATGCTAAAAGAAAACTTCAACGTTCACGGCATTGACTCAAAGTGGCTTGAGCGCGTTTATGATCTGCAGGTGATATTCAACAGGCAGACCGACGGCTCAAGCAGACAGCGCTCGCTTGAATATGCAATGGAATATTTCGAAATACCGCAAAGACTTCCTGCTCACGATGCACTAAACGATGCTTACTTTACCGCTCTTGTTGCCGCAAAGCTTGACGTTCCCGGCGGAATTGCCGCCTATAACTCGGAAATAGGCGAGCATCTCGAAACCTCGGTAATAGGAGATGCCGATGCGGGCGAAGACGGATACGTAACGATAGGCGAGCTGCTTGAGGATGATATCGTAGCTGCCCCGATCTGCCCTCTTTGCCGCGCTAAGCTTGACTCCGTGGGCAAACCGCTTCACTCAAAGGGACAAAAATACACCTTCATTTACAACTGCAAAAAAGACGGTGATATGATACTCACCTTGAAGCTTCACAGGAATTTTAACGATACTTGGCGCGCTAAGCGTACGCTTGATAAAGCAACGGATGAAAAGCTTGAAGCGTACAGACTCGGTCTTGAAAAGAGTAATATAAGACGCAAATCAACAAAAAAGAATTACCGTTCAAAAAAGAGAGTGACTTCGGTACAAACGTCAACGAACGCGTCTTCCGGTCAATAAAATTGAATGGCACATATTGATTTTTTTAAATTTTCATATTTTTTCGGTTAAACTATTGACTTTTGACTCACCGATATGTTAAAATTATCCTGCAGTCAAATTATTAGTCAATAATGATGCTAAGGAGGTTTTCTATGAAATATGAAACCCCGATTTGCGAAATCATTAACCTTGATAACGTAGATATCATATGCACCAGCGGATTCTCCGACAACGATTCAGGAGTAGGAGACGTTCCTCCTATCGATATCAACTAATCGGTTCGATCTCGCATAAAAGAACCCGTGCCCGGTCAGCACGGGTTTTTCTTTTTTTCTAATAATTGTCCACGAATATTAATTCACGATCCAAGTCGCAGATCAAAGCATTTCCTTTATACAATTCACATAATAATCTTACAAAAATAAAGAGGCCCGGGGCCGTCTCAAATTCGATTTTGAGACAACCTCAGACCTCTTTTTTAATTACCTAAAAGTACGTTATTTTAGTTTTGCTCGAACGGATTTACGTAGTTGTATCCGTAGGTTATCGGAATGTTAAGAATATCACTGTAATCCGAACCTATAGCACTGGGACTGCAAATATATATCGTGGTGGGCATCTTATCCGCGCTCTCCTCAACTATATTGATCTGCTTTGTGATATTAAGAACATTCGTAATAGATTTATTGCTCTCGTTCTCGGAATCGTAATTATAATGGAATACATCATTCTTGAACGCCGGGAAGAGGTAAAGAGCTGTTGATTCACTTCTGAAGTTTTTGATAGTCACGGTGATAGGCATATAACAGTCATAACCAAAGTCCCAAAGCCAATATCCACCCTGCATAGCCATTTTTTCGCCTGCGGTGTGTGCCGCAGCCTTTGCCTTTTCTTCAGCCTCAGCACTGGTCATTGCCCCTGAAGCTATACTTTCTTCATAGTTTTTCATCTGCTCATCATACGTCTTCTGATACTGAGCATCATAGGATTTCTGACGTTGTTCCGGTGTACGGTAATTACTGTTATTTTCGGAGAATCCGCAGTTAACTATTATACCGGTGCCATTTACGTTTGAATTAATGTCCCCATTCCTATTAGTATTATAAGTGTAGTAATTCAAAAAGTTACAGTCGATAAGATTCATATCGCCGCGGAATGTTGCGCCATAATCTCCTCGAAGAGAGATAAACGAAGTTCCGGTTATCTTTGTAACGCCGATAGCATTAAGAGTACCGCCGCCGACAACGTTGAACGAGTGACCGATCGTGGTATTGATAAGAGTTGCGTTCCAGAAGCTCTGGTGAGCGTCGAAACGGTTGATAGCGCAGTTCTCAAATCTCATATTCTTCGAGCCGTTACTCGACATGATACCCCAGTATCTCTGATCGCCAAGACCGGTATCTTTCTCTTCACCGGGATTATCGGGATCCTCGGAGAAGCCCTGAGTTACATTATAAAATGTAACGCTGCAGCTACGCTCAACCACGAAGTCATACGAGCCTGCGGCAACGGGATTGGGTACCTCACCACCGGTAGAACCCGTAGCAGGCTTATCTTCGTAATACGTTGTGTGACCTGTAAGGCTGCAATCCTTGATAAGAAGATTGCTCGTATACTGAATGAAGAAGAAGCCGTAGTAAGGATAGCTTTCCTGTCTTGAACCGAAGTTTTCACAATACTTATCGCATTCGAGATGATTATTCTGATTCTGAATGATATGCATCTCGGGCTCATCCTTCATTCTGTGCTTGATATTCTGAATGGTAACGTTAGAACGAAAGAGCTCAAATCCGCGGTAGTATGCGTGATACTTAACCTTGAACTCGGTCTCCGCAACCGCCTGGCAGCAGATATTGTAGAACGTTCCGTTTTCAATGGTAATGGGATTATCGTCATTACGGTAAATAATAAGTTCGGTGATATCCGAATTAAAGTTTCCGCTATCAATGCAAGACTGAGTTACACTTGGGTCGTTTACGTCGGTGCAGCCGAAGGAGTACGCAACGGGAGTCGTTACGTTTCCGATAACACCGTTTCCGTCAAGGTCGGTATCGGTCTCTCTTACGAAGTCACCGTTTGCCTCTACCATAAATACGTCCATTCGGTTACTACCGCTGCTCTGATTTGCACCCCAACGAACAAAATCTTTATGATTCTTGCTGATAATTCTTACCATACTTCCCGTTACAAGCTTTGGAGCAAGCCAAGGAAAGGACTCGGTAGTACTGTCTATAACGAGCTTTTCGGGGGCATCGGGATTAGCCGCGCGGTATTCCTCATAAAGAGCGTATACCTCTTCGCCCGTAAGATAAACCGCAGCATACTGTCTTGTTGTAGTAAAGAGCTTAACGTTTCTGTACTTATAAGCATCCGAACCGAAGTCGTTAACCGTGATAGTCGCGCCGTTGAAGTTAACGTCGGTCATTACGGGAATAGTTCTTGTAAGGCTTGCAGCGCCGACCATATAGTGAGCGCCGTCCTTGCCACATACGGTCTGACCGCACTCATTGGCAAAGATATGAGCATTATACATAGCCTGATAGTCATCGGTTATACCGTTACCCTTCGCGCCAAAGTCCTCGTAGTAAACCGTATCCGCATCGCTTGTATACTCTTCATCTATAACGATCTTTCCCTTTTTGGAAAGGAATACTTCGTTAACAAACTCCGCGTATACTTCATCAAATTTATTCATATACGCGCACTCAATTATGTAATCGTCACCGTCGGCATACGCGCGGAAGCCGCCGCTCTGCTCGAGCGAATGAGTTTTATCTCTGTTATCGCCAACGTACGTATCAACGTAACGGATTATAAGCGCATGCTCATAGCTGTCAACCTTCGAAAGCTCGCCTGCCTCAATAACAACGCCGCTCTCACCGAATATTGCAGAAGCAAACTCTCTTAGGTTAGACACAGGGTAGTTTGCATCCGAAACCGCTTTTATATCGTAGACAAGCGTGAACTCACCAAGGTCGGTATCTCCGATCTTTATAGATTCGATTCCGTAATCGGTGAGGTCCTCATAGTTGTAATCATCATCGACCGAGAGAGTTGTGATCTCCTTAACCTTAGACGTTATCTTCATCTGATTCTTTACGTAAACGTCAAAGGTCTTTGAGGTAAGCTCGGGAGTTCCGCCTGCAATGATTATCCTTTTACCTACGATCTTAACGACCTGACCTTCAGCTCCGAGATAATTCGTTGTAACGCAGCAGTCCTCATCTCTGTTAAGAGCGTTAGCGCCGATAATGATCTCACAATCACTTACCTTGCCGGCATCTCTGTCACTGATAGCGTCCGCAATCTCTACGCCTAGGTTTCTTAAATCTTTAACGAACTGATCCGCAGTTCTCTTTCCGGATGCTCCGGATGCCTGCGTATACACTACGTTAAAGAGTGCTTTTCCGTTATGGATAAGCAGAAGCTTGCCTTCCTCTTCTTTTGGAAGATCGTTTTCATCTCCATTGCCGTCTCCGTTATTATCTCCGCCGAG
>JAFQPR010000032.1 GCA_017411605.1 Clostridia bacterium
AGGCGTATAAAATTATGTCGAGGGAGGGAAACGCAAATAGAAAATGACTTTAATTTGATGGAGAAATTCGTAGAATTTCAACCTTATAACACATATTCTTAGCTCATTTGTTGATTTTAGAGCTTCTTTATGTCGTTTTTGTCATTTTCGGTTGCGCCTAAATGCGCCAGCCCCGTGTTTTTTATTTTGCATAATCAATAGGGGTCTTAATTCTGATGCTTGACCTCAGTTCCTCGGGAGAGATAGCGCTATCCGTTTCAAAATCGATAACCGTCGGTACGCCGCCGAGTATATCGACATAATTTGACTCGAGATAGGTTTCAACTCCGACAAACGTAACGTACACGCCCGTAACGTAAGTGGGAGACGTGAGCTTCAGGGTAAAATTACAACCGATTCCGCTTATCTCCGCTTTAACTTCCGAGTTGCTGAAATTCATATACTTTATCGGAAGAAATCTTTCGGTACCGCTCACGGTTACTCCCTTAGGAGTGAACAATTCATATATAACATAATAGTTCTCCGCAGCACCAGAAATATACTTCTCAAAATCTTCCTCGGCGACGTTAATTATTTCGCCGAGCTCAACCGAAACGCTAAGCGTGTTTTCAAGCCAGCACTTGTTATTCATATCGTAGAGCGCGTAAAGGAATTTGCCGACATATGCCTTTTTCGTGTCATTCCTTATGTAAAAGCTCATTTTATTTTCACACGGTATGGCACTCACAGCAATCGGAGCATAGGCATCTTTAAGCGCGTAGAGCATAGCCTTTTTCCTCTTCGCGTAGTCTATCATGGAATCGGATATTGCATAATAACCGTCATTCAACGGTCTGAGGGCGGCAGATGCGCACCCGGGGACGGTACATCTTGCTTCAAGCACCGAGCTTGCCAGCGCATTTGCAGCTGATAGCTCCGTTGCATAAACTACCTCACTCATATCGCATGGGAATTTCATTTCAAGAGTCGTATCCGCGAGCATATCCAGCGCGTGACTTCTCCTCGCTGTATGGCGCTCCGCCACACCGGAAAAGATATTGTACTCCTCTTTCGGAAGAAACGTCCTTAGCGTTCTTTCCTCGGGGACAGAATAAAGCACGCCGCGCGCCCGTTTGCTATCCCATTCCATATATCTTTCGTCATAAGAGAAGAGCTTATCCGTATTGTCAATGAATACGGAATTATAGAATTTTTTAAGCACGGGATCGATTATCTTCAGGCATACGCCTCGGAATTCCTCTACCGCATCCGGGAAAAGACGCATATGCTCCCTATCAGCTTCTACTATCGAAAGGAACAGGACTCCCACCGAGGGATGCGATGAAAGCTTTTCAACTGTATTATCAATTGCATCGTAAAGTCCCGCAGCAAAAACACCTGCAGCAGGGGGCGCTGCATAAGGTACTGAAAGCGACTGCCACACGAGAATACCGTACTGATCGCAAAGCTCGTAAAAATGATTGGACGGCAGCACGCCCTCGTCAAAGACAGTAAGCGTATTCATATTCGCCTCGGCTGCCATTTTAATGAGCTTTTCCGTTTCAAGCGAACTTCGGCAAGCGAGGTAAGAGTTCTCGGGAAGGTATGCGGCTCCTCGCGGGAATATTTTAGTGCCGTTGACGTATAATCTAGGAGTTCCCTCCTCGTCGGGTATAAGCTCGACACGCCTGAGTCCGATTTTCCTCTCAAAGCTATCCTTTGCTTCTCCGTCTTTATATATGGTGACACCGAGCTTATAAAGTCTTGGCAATCCATAACCGTTTGGCCACCATAGCTCGGGATCGGAAACGGATATTTTTATCTTGCCCTCATACGCACCGCCGAAATATATCTTTCCCGTCGGAGAAACGAGGCTCGCGACCGCGCGGATATCGTCGGTATCTCCTATTATATCAAGCTCAACGAAAACGTAAACTTTACCGTCATCCGCATTCTCGTGATAAGCGCGGACAGCGCCGATCTTCGGACTATCGCTTATAATGACCTCAATATCTCCGATAATTCCCGCATCGTAAATATACGGCGCAGTATCGTATTCCTCGGATAACTCACCCGAGTTTTTAAGATGATGGCGTCTTCCGGAGGTATCGGAGCTTTCTATCAAAAGTGTATTCTCTCCCTCCCGTACGCCGTCGGTTATATTAAAGAGAACAACTCTGTTAATATTTCCGATGACACCGTAGCTTCTGCCGTTAAAGATTATCTCGGAGCGCGAAACTATACCCGAAAGTCTTAAGTATATGTATTTCTTCGAAGCCTCAGCCTTTGAAAATTCTATTACTGCCTTGAATACGCAGTCGGAAAAGTGCTTTCTGTTGCGCGACTGCTCGGCTATATCAACGGGCGTTCCCGTAACGAGCCCTCGCTCGGTAAGAACCGAATACGCAGTTGCGGGAAGAGAGCATTCAATATCCTTATACTCACCCGCGCTGAAGCTTATCCTCTTTATTTCCTTCTTTAACATCCGAGTCTCCTTTTATTTTCAGAGATTTTTGACTGTTTTTAAGACTTTATCAAAACTTGCGTTTAATAATATTATTATATCATATATTTTCTTTAAAATAAATGGTGAATATTGCACAAAGTAATTATTTTTTTTTGTTCAATGTTTCAAAAAAATAATAAAAAGATAAAAATTATCCGAAATTATACTTGAAGTCCTGAAATCTTTATGTTAAAATTACGATATAAAAGTATAAGGAGGTTTATACCTTGAAAAGAATTATTAGTTTAGTTGTTTGCTTAGCTCTTTGCTTAAGCATGGCGATTATGTTAGGTTCTTGCAGCTTGATCAATAAAATCACCGGCAAGGACAAACATGAGCATAACTTTGTTGACGGCAAGTGCGAGTGCGGCGAAACCGATCCCGAATACGTTCCTCCCCACGAGCATAACTTCGTTGACGGTAAGTGCGAGTGCGGCGAATCCGATCCCAATTACGTTCCCCCCACTCACGAGCACGTCTTCGTTGACGGCAAGTGCGAGTGCGGCGAAGAAGATCCCAACTACGTTCCCCCCACTCACGAGCACGTTTTCGTTGACGGTAAGTGCGAGTGCGGCGAAGAAGATCCCAATTACGTTCCCCCCACTCACGAGCACGTCTTCGTTGACGGTAAGTGCGAGTGCGGTGAAGAAGATCCCAATTACGTTCCCCCGACTCCCACTCCCGAGCTTGGTGAAAACGAGCTTCCTCACATGCCTTTAGGCTGAAACAATAATACATAATAATTAAAAAGGGTTGCCTTAGTTTTTATTGGGGCAGCCCTTTTTAGGGAATTCGCGCCCGCAACAGTAATATTAAGGCTACACAAAGCATTTTTTACAGCTGCTAAAGTGCGTTTTCCTTATCGGAGAACAAATGAACAGTATACAGTCATACGGCGAAAAGCTGAAGCTGGAGCGGCTTTTCGATACGTTTCATAGCAATTTCAGATTAACGCAGCTTTATGCCGCTTACCTCGAGCGGTTCCCCGAGATAATAACGAAGGATATGATAGACTCTGTCACAGAGGGCGGTCTTATTACCGCAGAGGATGCTATCGCGGCTATTCTCTCGGAGCTTTTTGCGCTTGATACGGAGAAGGACGAGGATGACAGGCGTTTTTTCCGAAATTACGTGCTTCCGTCTGTCAGAATACTTACTGCAGAGCGTTATACAAGCAATCCTTACTACAAAAATATAAAGCTCCCCGACGTAAAGCGCGGCTCGTGGGAGTTTAAAAACGAGAGCTACAAGCCGTATCGCGCGGTCATATGCCACGATATGATAATAAACGAGGATTTCTCGGAGATCGCTCCCCTCGGTTTTTTTGAAGAGGAATTTCACTTTCCTGCTGTGCTTGAGGACGGAAACGAGTGGATGACGCTGACGCCCGTTGATCTTGATACCTGCGACGATGCTATCGCCGCAGCGCACGGAAGGGTCATTACCTTTGGGCTCGGGCTGGGATATTACGCATATATGGTATCGCTAAAGGATAACGTCGAGTCGGTTACGGTAGTTGAAAAGAGCGAGAAGGTCATCGAGCTTTTCCGCGAGTTTATACTTCCGCAATTCTCAAAGCCGGAAAAGGTACGTATCATTTGCGCCGATGCGTTCGAGTATGCCGAGCATACAATGCCCGACGAGCATTTTGACTACGCTTTTGTTGACACCTGGCGCGATGCATCGGACGGAGCGCCTATGTATAAAAGAATGAAGCCACTCGAGACCCTTAACCCCGACACCGAGTTCTCCTACTGGATAGAAAACTTCCTTATTTCTAATATACGCGCAGAAAAGCTTGTTGGAATAAGAGAAAAGTACAACAGCGGTGAGCTTGAGCTTTCTTACGATGAAATCGTAAAAGAATTAAAAAAATAAAAACAAAGCACTTATAAAATACGAAAGACTCGCAAAAGGAATGCTACGAAACCGAATATTGGCTTGAGCTGTTGTTTGAAACAGGGTGTATAGAACAAACCTCATACAAGGCAATTCAAAATGATTGTGGGGCTATACGCCGAATGTTAATTGCATCGTTAAATACTGTTAAAGCAAAACAAGAATAGGGGTATGAGCTTTGCCCTGTGCCTTTGTAATACAAAGGCGAAACTGGCGATAAAACAGCAATAAAACAGAACGATAAATAAGAATTTGACGATAAATAATATTTTAAAGTTTATGTAACCTTTTAACTATTTTTATCGTCTTATATGGTGAAAGCACAAATAATATTTGTAAAAAGAGAGGTCTAGTATGAAAAAAACACACATAATAATCTCTATACTGTTGCTCTTTGCAGTGCTTATATCTTGCACGGGTTGTTTGGGTTATGCGACCAGATTGCCGAATAATACTTACGATAAAGTGAGCAAGGTTTTGTTTGGCGTTGACGGAACTGAATATGTTTTAGCGTACAAGGATTCTATGGATGATTTTGTCTTGACGATTGAGAACACGCTCGACAGTGGCAAAATTGATATATCCAATGCTTTCGGTCAAGTAAAGATGCCTTGTGATGATTCCGCCGTAGAATATAACAAGGAATCGTGCGAACTTTGGTTTGAAATATTGATTGAAAACGGAAAATACAAAAAGTTGTTCTTTACGATGAACAAAAACGATACTCAAACAATTTGGATTTATGCCACGACAACGGATAGCTACGATGACGGTGGCTTTTTGGAATACTATTCTTGCGATTGCAAGGAGCTTGTAGAATTAGCCACACAATATGCTAAAAGCATTAAAGGCATTGATGGTGCAACCAAAATTGAAATTGTAAAGTACGATATTGGCGAAGTAATAGGAACGGTTACCCTTACAGAGGAAACAAGCGTTAAGCATATCGTTGATAATCTTAACTCTCTCAAGCTCAAGGAACTGAAATACAATATGCTTACTGCGATTGAATATGAGTTAACCTTCTACAATACAGATGGAGAAATAATGAAAACTATCTCCATTACTTTAGATGGTTGGGTTGACTATGGTTCTTTTCACTCTGTTGTAAGTGGCGAGCTTGACATATACTATATTGCAGGATTATTTGAGTAAGACAAATTCCAATTTATCGAATAGCAAACGCCGACAGATCTAAAGAAATCTGTCGGCGTTCATTATTTGTTTTCTGCGGAGCAAATCTGTAATATTGTAATTTCTCCGATAAGGACATCACGCATTATCATAAGTGCTTTTTATTATTGTATTTCTGTTTTTTAAAGTTAAAACCGTTTTATCCGAAATGCACCACGTGGACAAGTCAAAGCTTCTTATAGAGCTTATTTTTCTTCCTCATAGATATATTTACCCATAAGAACGCCCATAACCGACGCCATCATAAGACCTCTCGTCCATCCGCTGGAGTCACCGAGGCAGTGGAGTCCCTTAATATTCGTGTTAAGCCTTTCGTCCATTTTTACCCTGTTACTGTAGAACTTAAGCTCGGGGGAATAAAGGAGAGTTTCGGTTGATGCAAATCCGGGAACTACGATATCCATAGCCTGGATAAAGTTTATGATATTCGTCATCGCTCTGTAGGGCATCGCTGCGGTGATATCACCCGCAACCGCATCGGGAAGCGTGGGTCTTACGTTCGACCGGTCAAGCTCCTTTTGCCAGGTGCGCTTACCGTCGAGAATATCACCGAAGCGCTGAACAAGAATATGCCCGGCTCCGAGCATATTAGTAAGCTCGCCCACCTTCTGTGCATACTTTATCGGCTGATTGAACGGCTCAGAGAAGTTATGTGAGCAAAGAATTGCAAGATTAGTGTTATTGGACTTAAGCTCCTTATATGAGTGGCCGTTTACTACGGCAAGGTCGTTATCGTAGTTCTCCTGGCTGACAAATCCGCCCGGATTCTGGCAGAAGGTTCTTACCTTATTTTTGAACGGGTGTGGGTATCCTATAAGCTTTGACTCGTAAAGCACGTTATTTACCTGCTCGAGTACCTCGTTTCTTACCTCAACGCGAACGCCGATATCAACGGTGCCGGGTTGATGCGCGATATTATGCTCGGCGCAGATGTCCTCAAGCCAATCCGCTCCGCGTCTGCCCGTTGCAACTATCGTTCTGTCGGCAAAAATTTTATCCGCCTCGCCCTTTACCGTAATTTCAATACCGCGGCAGATACCGTCCTCAAGAATAAGGTTTTTGCACTCGACGCCAAACATAATTTCGACACCGCGCTCAATCAAGTACTTTTCAATAGAATAGTATATTTCCTGCGCTTTCTCTGTTCCGAGATGCCTTATAGGGCAATCAACGAGCTTGAGTCCCGCCTGAATAGCCCTCTTTCTTATCGCCTTTACCTCTTCGGTATTGCCAAGTCCTTCAACGCGAGGGTCTGCGCCAAACTCGAGATATATCGAATCGGTATAATTTATCATCTCCTGCGCAAAGCTGTCACCGATAAGCGACGGAAGATCTCCGCCTACCTCGGAGCTTAAGGAAAGCTTACCGTCGGAGAATGCGCCCGCGCCCGAAAAGCCCGTGGTTATATGGCAGTATGGCTTGCAATTTACGCACTTTTTCGTCTTTGACTTCGGGCAGCTTCTCTTCTCTATCGGAGCGCCCTTTTCAACTATAATTATTTTCTTATCGGAGCCGAGTCTTATAAGCTCAAGCGCGGTAAAAATACCCGCGGGTCCTGCTCCGACAATTACGTAATTCGTTGTTTTCATATTAAATATGCCTTTCCTTTGCTGAAATAAAAATGCTTATTCGCCATTTGATACATCATTTGTATCAGAGTAATCATCGGCGTAATCATCGCTATACTCTTCGTCTTCCTCTTCCTCGGCGGCGCGTCTTGCCATCTCGTCCTCCTTTGCATAGCGCGAATACTCGAGAAGTCTATCCGCAACCTCGGGGATACACTCGAGAACAAGTTCAAAATCTCCGTTTGGAGTTTTTGCAAAAACTATATAAACAAAATCGGGGCCAAAGGTTGGAGCGAAGTTATATCTTTTAGCAGTTTTATCGGATTTGTGCTGTTTAAGCTCTTCTTTTGTAAACTTTTGTATACTTGTAACGGCATAAAGCGGCAGATATGCCATCGTGCTGGAGCGTTTTCCGATTCTCTTTGTTACGAGGAAAACTGCGTTATCTTCACCGCCATCGGTTACTACGTAGCCGTAATCGCTCGTTATATATCTCTGATAAATCATAACGGAAGCGGTAAGTCCTACGACTGCGCCGAGGCTGACAAGTCCGCTATATTTTTCAACCATCATTGAAAGAACAACAAGAACGCTACTCACAAGAAGTACCGTGAAGAACAGCGGGAACGCGCGCTGCTTATTTGCTTTAACGTTATAGGTAAACGGAATTATTCTATCACTCACTTAAGGTCTTTCATCCTTTCCGAGCTTATACTCTTTGAAATCGTGGAGCTTTTCATTGTTTTCATAAATCGGAACCATATAGGTTTTACCGTTATCGTGATCCTTCAAGGTAATCTCAAGGCGTATCCAATATGGCGCGCACTCGCTATCCGTGTTAAATTCTACGCCGTCAAAGATGAGTTTATGATATCTATACATCAACTTCGAATCGAACACCTTATCCGACACGAGCTCATATCTTTCGAGCAGGAAGTTCTCTTCCTTATCGGGACCCGCAGGATCAATAAGTCCCATACAAGCGGATAGGCTGAACGAAAACAGATCGGGGTCCATATCGTCAAGCGCGACCCCAAGCTCCGCCGAGAGCTTTTCTATCGTTGACTCATTATATCTCAAGGTTATCTGAAGCTGATTAATATCCTCAATAAGATAGAGATGATCGCAGAAGAAGTTTCCCGCGTCCTTATCGTCGTAAGGGGCGCGCAGACTCTGCGTTAAAACTGTTATATCACCGTTTTTCTCATTGTAATGAGCTGTCAGCTCGTCGTTAAAGTATACGTCCTTCACGCTATCGGGATAGCTCTTGAAAGCTATCATTCGAAAGGCGAGCAAGCCTATTACGCCCACGCATATTACTGCGGTAAGAATTTTTAAAATAAGAAGCACGGGATTTTTGGATTTCGGCGCGTCGTCTTCTATTTCATTATAATCGCCATATCTTTCGTAATCCGACATTATAAACTCCTGTTCATTTTTTGCTCTGCTCAAAAACGAGCCGAGTCCGAGTTTTATTATACCTTTTATAAGAACGGTTGTCAATAATATTTTAAAATGTTTAAAGTAAGTTTAAAGTTTTGAGTGTATTATTAACGTTTTTTGCATTAAAACACAGGAAAAATAAAAAACGGAGATAATAAGCAAAATTATATTTAAAATGGAAGAAAACCGTGGGTTTTCAACCTTACTTTCTTAAGTTCGCAAATAAGCAAAATAGAGGAACAGAGTTTCCCCTGTCCCTCTATTTATTTTGCTTATGGTTATGCCGAAATATGCCGTATCAGGGCTGATGAGGTAGAGTTCGAGCAGAAATCTTCGTTCTTCACACCGTGAGGCGTACATAGGTACGTCGAGGTGTGAAAACGGAGATAATAAGCAAAATATATTTAAAACGGAAGAAAACCGCAGGTTTTCAACCTTATTTTTTTAAGTTCGCAAATAAGCAAAATAGAGGAACAGAGTTTCCCCTGTCCCTCTATTTATTTTGCTTATGGTTATGCCGAAATATACCTTATCAGAAATTAAGCAAGCTCTGCGAAGTACTTAATCGTTCTAACCATCTGGCTTGTGTAGGAGTTCTCGTTATCATACCAAGAAACAACCTGAACCTGATAGGTATCCTCGTCGATCTTAGCTACCATAGTCTGAGTAGCATCGAAGAGAGAACCGTAGGTCATACCGATAACGTCGGAAGAAACGATCTCATCGGTATTGTAGCCGAAGGACTCGGAAGCCTGAGCCTTCATAGCAGCGTTGATGGAATCCTTAGTGATATCCTTACCCTTAACTACTGCAACGAGGATAGTGGTAGAACCTGTGCAAGTAGGAACTCTCTGAGCAGAGCCGATAAGCTTGCCGTTG
>JAFQPR010000033.1 GCA_017411605.1 Clostridia bacterium
AAGCTCTAAAATCAACAAATGAGCTAAGAATATGTGTTATAAGGTTGAAATTCTACGAATTTCTCCATCAAATTAAAGTCATTTTCTATTTGCGTTTCCCTCCCTCGACGTATTTATATACGCCTCACAGGTGGGAGAACGCAAATTTTCGCTCCAAATTCACCTATCCCCTTAACGCGCGAAAGGCTAGCTCAAGTTTTTGAACTTGAGCTAGCCTCTTTTTTGTTTTTTGGTTATCCCTTAGATTTGTAGTAGAGCATACAATGGCAGAAGCCTTCGAATTCGGGGTCGTTTATCTGCTCTCGGAATTCCTCGCAGATGCACTTGTTCTTCTCTTCCTTGCCAAGACGGCAGGGGCAATATCCGTCCTTTTCCTTCAGTCCTTGCTTGATAGCCGCTACGACTTCTTTATCGGGATTCAAAGTTACTTTCGGTTTCATTTTTTACCTCATTTCTGACTTTTTGAAAATAATTGTTTACTTTTTAATAGTATAAAAGCTTAATATTTCTTTCTACGGTTTTTCTCTTTCGCCAAGCGAACGCGCGTTTTTCAAACTCCTCGTCGTTAAGCGAGTCGAGTATTTCCGACGTCAGCAGCTCTATACGCTCCTCGTGGAAAAAGGCTATAGGAGTCACACACGCCCCCCTATTATGCGGGCATACCGACTGGCATATATCGCACCCCCAGACGGTACCGTATTTCCTCATAAGAGCTATCTCGGATTCCAAAAGCTCGCCTTTGCGCTGAGTAATTGCGGAAAGACAATCATCACCCTCGCCTCTGAGAATCCCCGTAGGACAGGCGCGCTTGCAAGCTCCGCACCCCTCGCATTTTAACACGGGGTGGGGTTTTACGACCCCAAGCTCACTCGGCTCAAGGTCAGTTATCACGTCTGCAAGAAATACGTATGTACCGTATTTTTCGTTGATAAGCAGCCCATTGTCACCAAGGATACCAAGGCCTGCGGCAAGTGCCGCTCCGCGTTCGTCTATCGGGGAATGGTCTCCAAAGCCCACAAAGTGATTTTCGGGATAAAGCTCCTTAAGTACGGATATGAGCCCCGACGTAATCTCTCTTATAATCAGGTGATAATCCTTCGAGGCACTGTACTCCGAGATGTTTTTCGCGCCACCCACGTAATAGGGCAAAAGGAATATCAACAGACTCTTCGCATCTATTCCCGAGCGCTCCATAAGCCCCGTGTTTATCTCTTTCACATCTTTATAATCAAGCGCCGAATAATATTCAATTTTCTTCTCTTCAAAAAAATCCTTTATTTTTTTATTCATAGTTTACCTCGTATTTTCTGTTTTTATTATAACGCTTTACGAGTCATTTTTCAAGGTTTTTATTGACTTTTGTATATTTTTAGTATATAATTACAATGTCTTATTATGTTTATATTTAATTAACCATCATTTTAATTTGGAGGTTTATAATATGTTCAATCTGAATGAAGGCTTATGGAGCTATATTATTTCGCGTATGGGCGCGGGCGCTGAGAGATGGGAGATAACGCTTCTTACCGTTTCGTTTACGCTTATCGCAGTTGCCGCGGGATATCTTCTCGGCAGCATAAATTCCGCTATTATCGTTTCAAAGCTTCTTTACGGCGACGATATAAGACGTCACGGAAGCGGAAACGCGGGTATGACAAATATGCTCCGCACCTACGGTAAAAAGGCGGCTCTGCTCACTCTTGCGGGCGACCTCGGCAAAACCGTTATCTCGGTAGTTATAGGCTCTATTCTCGGCGGATTTGGCTATATTTCAGGTATAAGCATCGGCGGCTCCTGCATGCTTCCGATAAGCGCTGATGCGGCATTTATCCTTCCTTTAAACTACCTCGCCGGTCTTGCTGCCATTATGGGACATATTTTACCTATATACTATAAGTTTAAGGGCGGAAAGGGCGTGCTCTGCACCGCTACTCTCGCTCTCGTTCTTACTCCTATTGAATTCGCGATACTCCTTCTTGTATTCGTTGGCATCGTTGCATGGAGCAAATACGTATCTCTCGGCTCGGTTACCGTAGCCGTTCTCTACCCTATCGTCGTTCACGGTCATTTTGCGATCAAGGGCGCGCAGTCTCCCGCTATGGTAATGCTCGTTACAATAATTATTGCGATAACCGTTGTATATTGCCACAGAGGAAATCTCCAAAGGATATCCGAGGGCACTGAGCGCAAGCTCTCTATCGGCGGTAAGAAAAAGAATGACGGAGATAGCAATAAATAAACGATGGCTGATCTATTGGAGCTTACGCTTCTCTCTTTCAGAAAAGAAGCTTTAAAGAAAATCATCTTTTCGCGGCCTATTGGAGATACGCCCGAAAAGATATCGGCAAGACTATGCGCTCACAGAGGGCAGAAGATACTTGCCGTTGAGTTTTCACTCAAAGGGAATACGGTTTCTCAGAAAAATCTCCGCGAGGATGACATTCCCGCGTTTATAAACGAGAACGTATCAAAATACAAGCAGATAAATCTACTCACCGCACTCGGTGACGCGGAGCTGAAGCTCGGCAAATCTGGTCACGTGCTGCTAGGCGGGGATAAGCTTGAAAGAAAGCTTTCGGGCGAGGTACCGTCATTTGTTTGCGCGATAGAGTCGCTTGAGCGCGAGAAAAACAGAATGCTCGACGGAAGCGAGCCCTTTCTTATCTCTCTCGGTATCAGCGACAAGGGCGGCAGAATTCACGATAAAAAGCAGGCAAAATTCAGACAGATAAACAAGTTTCTCGAGTATCTTGACGAGTTATACTGCGAGCTGCCCGCCGAGGGCGAGCTTACGGTTTACGACCTCTGCTGCGGAAAGAGTTACTTAAGCTTTGCGGTTTACCATTATCTTACCGCTATCAAGCACCGCGCGGTCAAAATGCTCGGTATAGACCTCAAGGCTGACGTTATGATCTTCTGCAATGAGCGGGCGGCGGAGCTCGGTTTTTCGGGCATGCGGTTTATCACGGACGATATAACGAACACTCCCGCCGACATCAAGCCCGATATGGTCATATCGCTTCACGCCTGCGATATCGCGACGGATATAGTTCTCAATACCGCCGCCGGGCTTTCAGCAAAGGTCATACTCTCAACTCCCTGCTGCCACAGAGAGCTTTCTACAAAGATATGCGCGCCCGAGCTTAAGTTCGTTACAAAATACCCGAAGCTCAAGAGGAGCATTTGCGATTCGTTAACGGATGCGCTTCGCCTTGCAAGGCTTGAAGCGCTCGGCTACGAGGTAAATGCTACCGAGCTTGTCGATCCCGAGGATACGCCGAAAAACACGCTCATCCGCGCGGTCCTTCGCGGTAAGCCTTCGAAGGCGGCGGCTGAAAGCTATAATAAGCTTGTTGAGTTTTTGCTCGGTGACAAAGCAAAAGATTATATAGGCAGGATCTGAGGTTTTTACATGGAAGAAATTATACAGGTAAAGTGCGCCGCAGAGACCGAAAAAGTCGGTTACGAGCTTGCAAAACGGCTTGAGGCAGGCGGCAAAAATAAGGCATTTATTGCGCTTTTTGGTGAAATGGGCGTCGGAAAGACGGCATTTACCCGTGGTTTTGCGTCATATTTTGGCATAAATTGTGTAAAAAGTCCGACTTATACGGTGCTAAACGAGTATCAAGGACGCGCAAAGGTACATCACTTTGATTTTTACAGAATTACCGACGGAGACGACCTATATTCGATAGGCTACGACGATATTATTGAGGATGACGGATATTCTCTCGGCGAATGGTCGGAGAATATCGTTGAATTCTTGCCCGAGGATGCGATATGGGTCACTATTTCAAGAGTTTTCACGGGGGATGTATCCGAGGAAGACTCTATGCTCCGCAAAATTACGGTAAAATCTAAAAAAACATTTTAATCCGGGATAGAAAAATGATAACACTTTCTTTTGACAGTACGGCAAAGATAGCTTCCGTTGCCGTAACGGACGATGAGAAGCTTCTTGCTCTTTACAGCATAAATAACGGTCTTACTCAGAGCGAATTGCTTATGCCTATGGCTGAGAGTATGCTGAAGTCTCTGAAGCTTGATTTTTCGGATATTGAGCTTCTTGCGGCATCGGTAGGCCCCGGCTCGTTCACGGGCGTCAGAATCGGAACGGCTCTGGTTAAAGGCATAGCGTTCGGTAAGAATATCCCCTGCGCTTCGGTTTCAACACTTGAAGCTCTGGCAGAGAATCTTTCGGGACTATCGGGAATTATCGTTCCCGCTATGGACGCAAGACGCTCGCAGCTTTATACGGCTATATTCGAGTATAAGGACGGAGAAATGGTACGCCTTACCGAGGATATGGCTATCTCGATCTCCGAGCTTGCCGAAAGACTCATGCCATACGAGGGCAAAAAAATATATATTGTCGGTGACGGATATTCCGTTGCCGTTCGCGAGCTTGAAAAGCTCGGTATCGAGCTTGCCGAAACGCCCGTGCTCTTACGCGAGGAAAACGCTTATTCGGTGGCAAAGGTTGCGCTGAAGCTTCACCGCGAGGGCAAGACCACAAGCGATATCTCGCATCTCCCGACTTATTTGAGAGTTCCTCAGGCTGAGCGCGAAAGACTGGAAAGATTAAAAAACGAAAACAACTGATATAGGAGAACAGAAATGAGAAAAATTTTCATTGGCGCGGACAGCGCGGGATTCACACTTAAGGAAGAGATCAAGGCATATCTTATCGAAAAGGGCTATGACGTTACCGATTGCGGTACAGACTCTGCCGCTTCCTGCCACTACCCCATTTTCGCAAATGCTGTATGCGAAAACGTTAAGGCTGATCTTGACGGAAGCTTCGGTATTCTTATCTGCGGTACGGGCATCGGTATGAGCATGTGCGCTAATAAGCACAACGGCATCAGAGCCGCTCTCTGCTCCGACACGTTCTCCGCGAGAATGACAAGACAGCACAATGACGCAAACGTTCTTTGCATGGGCGCGAGAGTTATCGGAAGCTGCCTTGCGATAGATATTCTCGATCAGTTTCTCTCGAATGATTTTGAGGGCGGAAGACACGCAACAAGAGTTGATATGATGATGGATATAGAAAAGCTTTAAGACAAATAATAAAAACAACCTACGCTTTAGCGTTATACCGTTAAACGCAGTTTATAACAGGACAATAAAAAAAAGAGGCTAGCTCAAATTGTAAAAAATGAACTGCTCCAAAATGTACAGACAGCACAAAAAAAGAGACTCTTGGTAGAAAATATTAAATTTTAAGAGACGAACTGGCATCGCTTTTCAAGTGGTGTCAGTTTTGTTTTGAGTTGAATCCGTTCGTTGTTGTAGAATTG
>JAFQPR010000034.1 GCA_017411605.1 Clostridia bacterium
CACGCTATTTCGACACAATATCTATGATATTGTGCCAAATTTTTTATAAAAATTTGGACTAACCCATTGCAATGATATAGATACAAAAAGCCACTTGGGGCTTTTTGTTCGGCTGATTTATCAGCCGCGAAAAGGCTTTTCAGCCTTTTCGACATTCTATAATCATTATAATAAAAAAGAGGTGGTGAGGCTATGATATATAATTTTGATAATCTTTCGTTTCAATTACTAACGGTTGACCGTTTTTTTCATCGAGAGGGATTTTTTGAGGTAAAAGCACGTCCATATGCCGCGCTTTCTTTTCGTGTCAGTGGAACAGGAAGGTTTGAGATAGGAGAAAAAAGCTTTATTTCAAAGGCTGAAGACGTATTGTTTTTGCCCTCTGATACTCCATACAAGGTAGAATATTCGGTAGGCGAAAGCATCGTTGTTCATTTTAACAGGTGCAATTATTTTGAGGTTGAAAACTTTTGCTTTGAGCATAGCTTTAACATAAAACTATGCTTTGAGCGTCTGCTTGAAGCATGGAACGGAAACCGTTCGGTCAATCAGACAAAATCCGTAATTTATGATATTCTTGATAAAATGTCGAACAGTCAAAAAGAAACTGTCAACGATACGGCTGTAGAGAACTGTGTTCGTTATATTGATGAGCATTATTGCGATCCAAAATTGGATGTTGAAATGTTGTGCGGCATATCTTTTCTCAGTGTTTCGAGCTTGCAAAGAGCATTTGCAAGATGCTTGGCAATGTCGCCAAAGCAATATTTAATTCAGCTTAGGATGAATCGCGCTCTGGAGCTGTTGACGAAGAACGAGCTATCTGTCAAAGAAATATCTGTAGCTTGCGGCTTTACAGATGAAAAGTATTTTTCAAGAGCCTTCAAAAAAAGATACGGATATCCTCCTTCGCAACTGAAAAATTATATGATCATATAAAGCTGCGGTCGCATACGATGAAGCGCAGAATAACAAAGACGTTTTACGTAAAAAAGTGATAAGCTTGTAATTCGGAAATTTTAACCTTATTTCATTTGAAGTTAAAAAAGGCTAGCTCAAGTTGTAAAAAACGAGCTAGCCTTTTTTGAATAGGGGACATTATGGGATTTAGATCGAAAATCCTCGTTCTTTGAGGCGAGAGGCGTACAAAGGTACGCTGAGTCTTAAAAAACGGAGATGGCGCATCAAAGTAATATTAAACAACAGCAAATTCGATTGTCGATTTGTTTATTTCACAGAAACGCTCTGCTCCCAAAACAGAATATGACCTTTAAAAAATGATATCGTCAGCCTCCCCGACAATGATATTATCATCAACCGACAAAGTATCGTATTGATGAAAAACTGCCATTATGCTACCGTCGGGCAAGCGGATCGCCTGAACCTTATCGTCGTTTCGCAAAACTTCCACCTTTGGTATCGGCATATCCGCAGACGAGATCATATAAGAATATGCGCATTTGCTATTCTCAGAATGGTTTATGCTCAGAGTTAACACATCGGCGTTTACCGTTTCTTCTGACAGCGCCTTATTGTTACGTCGCCAGCTTCCTTGTTTTGTCTCGGCAGTAAATTCTATATGCGTATCCTGCAATGCTGTATAGCGGATAGCGTTGTGTGATATCGAATTGTTTTCAACAACAACATCGCCCTGTATCAAACACTGGTCTACCGTTGATACTATTTTTGCCCTATCAACAGATTGAGACTCTATTTCTGCACCAAGACATACAAAACCGTCTTCAAAAGCAAAGTCAGCTACCTGCATTTTTATGCCGTCATGCTCTGCAAGCTCAAAAATTACGGCTCGGCGGTCTTGCTGTTTTCCGCCGAAATGCTTGCTGGGCAATGGACGAGTTGTCCAATCTTTACGCGCAAGAAGCTGTTCGTCCGTCTCTATCAGAGAGGTAGTGCCGGGAATACGGGAATAATCCCATACCGGACTGATGTTAAAATATTCTTCACCGTTTCTCATGATACAGGTATGGGTGCCATAGGACATATTATAACAAAGCTCTCCTTCTCCGTTACATATTTCGGCTCCCCATATCTGATCGTTCAAAAACTTTGCGCCTACGTATATGCCGTTAAAGCGGTGGCAGAGCATAAATGCTTTATCGAAATACTTTGTGATATCGGGTTGCGCGCCGCCACTCATAGATTCCCAAAAAGCGTTTAATTCATGCTTACGGGACAGATTTGCCGTGCGTAACAGTGTTTTTATCGCGGGCTTGAGAGAGTCGACGCTTAGTGCGTTTACACGGGTTATTTCCCGCCCGACACACGACCAATCCAGTGCCTTTTTCTGAATCATCGGACGTAATCCTTCCAGCACGAAAGATAGAACGAGCTCGGTTTTTTCGCAGGAAAGCTGATACGGAGTTTCATCAAGCAAAAATATAATTTTTGCTGTATCGCCAATAAAACTGCGACCATAACCACCCGAGTATAGTCTTGGACCGTGCTGGAAAAAGCTATAATCGTCTTGTATACCCTCTTGCGTACCAACGGCGATTTCCTCGGATACGCGGTCGGCAGCCAAACGCAATAAAGACTCATCTTCCGTCAGCAAAGCGTGTCTTATCGTATTAAGCGCACCCCATAATAGGTTAGCGCCGGTCCACTTTTCAGCAATATTTTTATTTTGCGCCATTGAGCCTTTAGCGACGATAGCGGCAGCCTGTGAAAGTGTATCTTTATCAAGAACAGAGTGCATCATAATAGCAATATTGCCGATAGCGCACGGCGTGCCTATTTGATTATGCCACCAATTAGGATTTTCAAAATTGTTCGTCAGCCAATACTTTAAAGCGCCAATCATTCTTTTTGTGTATTCGCCGTTTTCCAACAGTTGCGACTTACCAAAACCCTTTAAAATGAACTGTATCCGTTCATAATGCTTTACCGGGCGCCAAAAGGAACGGGTTTTATCAGAATAATCAATGTCCTTCCAAAACCACGTATCGCAAGCATCGGAGGGCGTAAGCTCTTGGTATAGCTTCAACGCAGAGTCTTTCTCGGGAACATCCTCTTCCCAAAGCAATTGTTCAAATTTATGTATAATTTTTCTCATTAGCGTAATCTCCTTTTGATACCGCGCCGAAAAACGCCCAATCCCATTGATTACATACCAAGCCCTTCGGTCTTGGATAAAAATTAAATCGACCTCAAAGGGTCGCCTTAATTTTTGAGGCGTGTTGACAAAAAAGATGCCGTTTCAAAAATAATTATTATCTACGATATTTATAGATCGTTTCTTGAATTTTATCTGCCAATACAGTTTTGTCTTCAACTTTGACTTCTTCCACAGGATGTTTCCATCCCTCTGCGGTATCACTTGAAACAACTGTGATGAAATAGGAATGCATACGTTCTATATAACCCACATCTATCAGCATTCCATCTTTATAATGGATTTCAATCATATCTTCGTCATCTTCTAAAATAAACGAGATTTTCCCGTCTGACAAATCGAGTTTTTTATAATCGTCAGACCATTTTTTCATCACGACACCGCCTTTCTTCTTTCATTATATCACAGTTTTCGGTGTTTTTCAAGACTTGAGGGGGAAAATCCGTTTGCGCGAAGCGCGACATCATTTACGGCGAAGCCGTAACATCATTGCGAAGCACATCATCTGCACGAAGTGTTGTATGTTATCAAGACCGAAGGGACGGGAGAGATACACGCTATCGCGTGATGCCATACGCCCTTGTGGGCAATTGCATCCAACGGGCAAGCCCGTTGATTACATACCAAGCCCTTCGGTCTTGGATAAAAATTAAAGCGACCTCAAAGGGTCGCCTTAATTTTTGAGACGTGTCAACAGAAAAGATGTGTTTAATTATACAATTGAGCTTCCTTCCCACTCCATCTCGGGCTCGATTCCCATTATTTTAGCAATAGTAGGGGCTATATTCAAAAGCGAGAGCTCTTTTGAAATTTCTCCCGCGTGAAAATCTTTGCCGTAGAAAAACAGCGGAATGGTCATATCCTCGGGAAGCTCACTGCCGTGAGAACGGTCGTGTCCGCCGTGGTCAGCCATTATGATGATAGAATATTTGTCGCCAAAGCGTTCGATCACTCTTTTTACGTTGTCGATTGCAATGGAAATGCGACGCAGATATTCGTCACTCATCCATCCGTTATCGTGACCGCCCTTTTCGTCTGTTTCCACCATGTAGAGAAAGGCAAAATCGGGATAATTTTCTTCTATATTACGAATCGCTTCGTCAGTGAGAACAGTGTCGCAGCTCTCCTTCATATAAGCGTTTATGTATGTGGAAAAGCGCAACGAGCCGGGAGCGGCTATGTCGCGCAAAGGCTCCCAACCGTAGAACATAGAAGAAACTCCACCGCACGCCTTTATTTTCTCAAAGATCCCAAGAACAGGACGCACCTGCGGAACGTATGTATTGGTCAAAATACCATGTCGCTGAGGCGTAACCGAATGAGTCATTGAAAAATGGCAAGGAAAGGTTACCGATGGATTCATAGAACGCGCGGAATAGGAATAGGCGCAAAGGCTCTCAAGCTTCTTTAAGTAAGGATTACCGCAAAGTTTTAATCCGTCGGGACGCATTCCGTCAATAGAAATTAAAATAACCTTGTTTTGCATTATTACACCGCCTTTCTAAATTTATTATAGCATATTATAGCATACTTTGTGACCGCAGTCAATATGTACAGCGAGTGTTTATTTGTCCACTTTGCTATCCTAATATTTTTTATCTTATTCGGTAGGAGTAAAAAAGAAAAAAGCAAAGAGTTCTCCACAGCGAAATGATGTGGGGAACTCTGTCCGTTTTATGGGAGTGTCCTTTAAGATTTCCATATCTCCATACGCACGTGTGGTGATGTGGGAAGCTTAAAAGAAGGAAGATAGATTATGAAAAATAGAATAGTGCTGATTTTGTGCAAGCCCCCAGGTATTCGTGTCAAGCACGAAGATACTCACACTCTCCGTCTGGTGAGCAAGCTCCCCGATCTCCGAGTGGAGTATGTGAACTGGATTTGCTACGCCTATGGCTTGCAAAACCCGCTTCAAGAGGGAGTGGCACCTCCAGAACGAGAAAAAACGCTCCTCAAAAGAGGAGAATTGCCCCCCAGGTATTCGCCTGTGGCGAAGATACTCACACTCTCCGTCTGGTGAGCAAGCTCCCCGATCTCCGAGTGGAGTATGTGAACTGGATTTGCTACGCCTATGGCTTGCAAAACCCACTTCAAGAGGGAGTGGCACCTCCAGAACGAGAAAAAACGCTCCTCAAAAGAGGAGCGCTCGTTCTGGAGGTGCCACCCAGATTTGAACTGGGGATAGAGGTGTTGCAGACCTTTGCCTTACCACTTGGCTATGGCACCAAATATTCAATGCCTGTATATTATATCAAAGTGTATCGGTTTTGTCAAGCCTTTTTTTGAAAAAATGTTTAAAGTATTTCATAAAGTATTTTATACTCTTCCTTATGAATTATATGTATTTTTACGTATTGTGTGTATTTTCGGTCGAAGGAAGTAAATAATCGGTTAAATATATAAAAGATGGTTGAAAAAACTCTCATAATATGATAAAATATACGCGAAATAAATAGTGTTATTATAAGGAAACGGTAATGAAATTAATAGAAAATCAAGTTTTTGAAGAAGAGAGAGCCTTATACGGAAGCTCGGAATTAACAGTAAAAAATTGCAGATTTGAAGGCGAGGCAGACGGCGAGAGCGCTCTTAAGGAAAGCTCGGACATCGTTGCGGATAGCTGCTATTTTGATTTGAGATATCCCTTCTGGCACGATACGGGTGTATATATAAAGGACTCGGTTATGACCGAAAAGTGCAGAGCCGCTTTGTGGTATTCGAAGCACGTCGATCTTGAAGACTCGAAGCTTTACGGCATCAAGGCGCTCAGAGAGTGCTCCGAGGTTAATATACGCTGCTGCGATATAAAATCCGCCGAGTTCGGTTGGTTTACCCGCAGTATACTCGCAAGGGGCGCTACTGTCGAGGGCGAATACTTTATGATGGGCTCGGACTTCATAGATTTTGAAGACGTTGAGCTTCACGGTAAATACTCGTTCCAATATATAAGTAAAGCTACGTTCGATAATTGCCGTTTTTATACCAAGGACGCGTTTTGGCACGCAAAGGATATAACGGTCAAAAATTCCGTCATTGAGGGTGAGTATCTTGCCTGGTACGCAGAGAATATAACCTTCGAAAACTGCAAAATAAAAGGCACTCAGCCCTTCTGCTATTGCAAGGGACTCAAGCTCATAAACTGCGAAATGATCGATGCTGACCTCGCTTTTGAAAAGTCCGACGTCGAGGCAACGCTTACCGCTCCCGTCGTCAGCATAAAGAATCCTGCAAGCGGATATATCATTCTCCCCGCGGTTGACGAAGTGATAATAGATGACGAAAATTCAAAGTGCGTCATCACGAAAATATCGCCTAAAAGTAAATAATTATATACATAATATGTAAAAATGCAGCTCGGCATAATGCTTAGAGCTGCATTTTTGCGTTTATCTTGTTTTTTTGTTTTTGCGTTTTTTGTTAGCTATCTCAAAGGTCAACGGTGATAAGAAGAGTCGTTCCGCTTTCTATCACGGTAGGCTTCGCGTTTCCCATAGGGGAGAGATTTCTCACCTCCGAGATGATCTTGCATTCGTAAATCTCACCGTCGAAATTAAGCTCGAGGGGAACGTCGCTTCCCGTGGGGTTAGCTATCATAACGGCGCCGCGCTTACCGTTCGCTGCCGCAAGCGCGTAAATACCGCCCGAGTCGGTAAGGTCGTATTTAACCTCGGTGCCGAGTCTGTATAGCTCGTTGAACGCCATAAACGCGTAATAAGTCGGGAAGGGGAGCTGAGTTAAGGGATTAAACATACCGCCGTACATGCTGACGCCCATTCTCGCATCGTAGAACATCGCGCTGTCGATAGGCTCCTCCTGAGCTATCATAATGACCGCCGCGGTGCAGGCGGCATGCATAGGCGTGCCCCGAAGCTGAGGACGGGAGTTCCATTCATTGAACGAGGTAAGGGTATCCTTGTATCCCGCCTCGTCAAGACGGGCTCTCGCGTATCTTGCGTAAACGCGCACTTCCTCGGGATCGTCGGGGTAGGAATGCCAGGAGAAGAAGTCGAGCGGCGCGCCCGTTCTCTTTATATGCTCAAGGAATCCGTTAAAGAATTCTATAAAATATTCGTGCCTTGGCGAGCAGTTGCCCGAATTGTGCTTCGCCTCTGTGAGCGCGTAGAAGCCGCAGCTCGAGTAACCGCCTATCTTAAGGTGAGGGAAGCATTTTTTTAAGTGCTTTGCCGTGACCTCGTATAGCTCGTAGTATTCCTCTTTAGTTCCTGCCCAGCCGTTGTTTTCGGGGTAGGTCTCATAGTTATCGGGCTCGTTCCATATTTCCCAAAAGTTGATATTGTAATGGAAGCCGTCAGCCCAGCCTTCGGTATAGTGGCGGATAACTCCCTCGCATATCTCAGCCCACCTCTGCGGGTCCTTCGGGGGAAAGACGTGATAGCCTTTAACTGCCGTGAAGTTTTCAAACGTAACGCCCAGTCTCCAGAATGGCTCAACTCCCGCGTCAACGAGTCCCTTGATAAGGACGTCGGCAAAAGCGAAGTCGTAGGATGCAGGATCCTTCGGGTCCTTATTGAAGTCGGGGAACATACCGGGTATGTCCACGGGATTGCAGTGCGCCGTCATAATGAGAAAGTCGTGCAGTCTCGCGTAGGGAATACCCGCCTCGGTGAGATAGTGGAAATTCTTTGTCAGAAGATTATGCGTCGGAGCTTGGTTAACGCCGTGAACGGGTTTC
The DNA here is from genome assembly GCA_017411605.1 of Clostridia bacterium. Classification (GTDB taxonomy): domain Bacteria; phylum Bacillota; class Clostridia; order Oscillospirales; family CAG-272; genus UBA1740. The sequence continues at coordinate 7,827 of JAFQPR010000034.1, forward strand.
ATAGGCTTTATTTTTTTGTTCCAGTCGATATTTAATATTGCCATTTTTATTCATCGCCTTGCATTTAAAAATCAAAGTTTAACTACCTTAAACAGATAGCTTGAGTAAAGGGGCATCTTTACGTAAGCGGAGAATTCATTCGCGGTGAAGATCTCCTCGCGTATAAGCTCGCAGTCATTGTCCTTTCCGTGAATATAGTATTCAAGACGAACGCCGCGCTCGCTTTCGACATTCTTGAACGTCACCTTAACGTCTTTCGTTGCGGGTGCGTTATCGTCGTCGTTGTAGTAGGTTACCATAACCGCGCCCTCATCACCGTTTGCCGCGCATACCCAAACGTCATCGGCATCCGTAATCTCAGCCTCTACCTGCGTCTTCTCACGGTAGAGCTGATTGAACATATAGAAGGGGTAGTATCCCTTAAGAATTATTGAAACGATATCCGAGTCGAACATTCCGTTCATACCCCCGGGGGAGCGGGCATCGTAATACATAAGCATATCGAGCGGCTCGGTCTGGCTCATAAGCATAGTTGCCGCGATAAACGCCGCGCCCTTGTGATTTTTCATCTGGTGGAGCGAGTAGATCCAATCGTCGCCCTCCCAGCCGCGCACGTAGTTCCACTCGTTAAGATGGCTCTCGCACTCGGTAAGACCGTTTCTGTCGAGTATCTCTCGCGCAAGCCTTATATTGCGTCTGATCTTTTCCACGGTAGAGCCGTAAACGTGCCAGGACATAAAATCGGGCTTTATATCGCCGAGAGAGTCAATGAGTCCCTGCATCCATTTTCCGTCACCGATATGCGCCATAGCGGGGCCGCCTATCTTAAGCTTTGGGAAGGTTGTCTTCAAGTGCTCGAGCGCAATTCTGAAAAGCTCGTAAAACTGCTTTGCCGTACCGCCCCAGCAGCGCTTGTTAGGCGAATCGTCCGCATCGAGATCGGGCTCGTTCCATATCTCCCAGTATTCGATATCCATATAGAATCCGTCTGCCCAGCCGTAGCAATAGTGCTTGATTATATGCTCGCATATGATAGCCCATTTCTTGAAGTCCTTCGGGGGGAGCGTATTATATTTTTTCTTCCAATGCTCGATCTTTGAGCCAAGCCTGTAAAACACCTTTGCGCCCGAAAGCTCGATAACCTGAAGGTATTCGTCGGTGAGAACGAAATCGTATGATGCGGGATCGTAGGGATCAGCATCAAAATCTCTGAAAATGAAGTTTACGTCAACGGTATGCTCACCGCCGTAGGTCGGGCAGAATGCGGCGTCGTGGTTTCTCGCGTAGGGAATACCCGCGCGCCTGAACGCCTCAAGGTTCGATACCCTCTGATCGGCTGCGAATTTATACTTCGGACCGTTGTTGGTTGCGTGCATCGGCTTCATTTTGCCGACGGATTTGCTGAAATCAACGACTATATTTGCCATATCAATCTCCTTTTTATTACTTTTAAATCTTCGCCCGTCGCTTTTTTTTGCATCGGTACGGAAAATTTCGCTTATTTAAACGATTCACAAATTATTTTTAAAGTTATTGCTTATTTTAACTGTTTATAGTATAATAGATAAAAATAGCAAAGGCAATGTAAAATATACTCAAGAAAGTGTAGAATATGAGCAACATTGATAATATATCGGTATCAGAATATCCCGTCACGTTCCCATTCAAGGAAAAAGCGTATGCGTTCGTACCGCATAACGGTATACCGTTCAGAAGCGCGGCTCTGGGAATAACGAATCCAACGGCAAACTATTCGATAGAACGCAGAAAATCGGGCATTAATCTTTTCGAATACATATTAGAGGGTGAGGGCGAGATATTTCTTGACGGAAAATGGAAAAGAGCGGGAGCGGGGGATTTTTACATAATATCCGCAGGTCTTGACCAGATCTACCGCTCGTCGGAAACAAAGCCTTGGAAAAAGCTATGGGTAAACTACGCCGCAGACTATATGCCCGCGTTTTTACGCTCGTATGGATTTGAGAGCGGAATATTCCATTCCGATGCAGTCAAGGTGTATTTTGAGGAGCTTATATCTCTCCCGAAGTCGGATGCGCTTTCTGCCGATACTTATTTCAGAATTGCGGATAGGCTTCATAAGATAATCAGAATGGCTGCTACGCTTAACAGTGACGCATCCGACGATGAGTACGGTCTGCGCAGAATCCTTTCGGGCTACGTGCATAAAAAGCTCAACCTGGACGAGCTTGCGAAGGAGCTTCATATGTCAAAGTCGAACGTTATACGTATCTTCAAGAAAAAATACGGCGTGACTCCGTACGAGTATCTTATATTTTTAAGACTCGAAACGGCAAAAATACTTCTGCGTGATACCAAGCTTTCGATAAAGGAGATAGCGGATAAGCTTGTATTCTTCGATGAGCACTATTTTTCGTCTTTGTTTCTGAAGAAGATCGGTATGCGCCCGGGCGTGTATCGAAATAACACAAAGGGTTGATAAAACCGGCGGTAATAATTATTTACTTCATACTTGAAAAACTCGCATAAATATGCTAATATAAATTATAATTAACTTTTGTAAAGGGTAATTAAATGGAATCGATAAGAACACTGTATAAAATAGGAAGAGGACCCTCGTCCTCTCACACAATGGGGCCCGAAAGAGCTTGCAAAATAATGAAGGAAAGATACCCCGAAGCGGAGAAATTCTCCGTAACCCTCTATGGCTCGCTTGCCTTGACGGGCATCGGTCACGGAACGGACAGAATAATAAAGGAGACGTTAGCGCCCACCCCGTGTGAGCTTATTATCGACGGTAAGACCTCAACTCCCGTTCATCCGAACACTATGGACGTTACCGCAATTGTCGGAGGTGAGAGCGTCGCGACGGTTAAGTTTTACAGTATCGGCGGCGGCTCTATTGAGATTGAGGGAGAGGGACGCGCGGCGGCAGCGCCCGACGTTTATCCTCATTCCACCTTTAGTGAGATAGCAGAGTATTGCAAAACGAAAAATATACGCCTTTACGAGTACGTTCTTGAGTTTGAGGGCGAGGATATCTACGATTACCTTGACGAGGTTTGGGATAATATGAAAAATTCCATTCACGAGGGACTCTCAACTATGGGAACGCTCCCCGGGGGACTTGGCACGAAGAGAAAGGCGAGAAGCCTCTTTGAGAAGAACCATATAGACGAATCCGCGCAGACGAGGGAGAATAGACTCGTGTCCGCGTACGCCTTTGCCGTAAGCGAGCAGAATGCCGCGGGAGGAACTATCGTAACGGCTCCAACCTGCGGGTCGTGCGGAGTTTTGCCGTCTGTTCTTAAGTATATGCAGGATAGCCGCGGCTTTACCGATAGGCAGATTTTCAACGCTCTTGCAACGGCTGCGCTTATCGGAAACATAATAAGGACCAACGCGTCGATAAGCGGAGCTGAGTGCGGATGCCAGGCGGAGATAGGCTCTGCCTGCTCAATGGCTGCGGCAGCGCTTGCCGAGCTATTCGGAATGGGACTCGGGCAGATAGAATATGCCGCGGAGGTTGCAATGGAGCACCACCTGGGTCTCACCTGCGACCCGATATGCGGACTTGTGCAGATACCGTGTATTGAGAGAAACGCCGTTGCCGCTATGCGCGCGATAAACGCGCTCTCTCTTGCAAACTTCCTCTCCGACTCGAGAAAGATAACCTTCGACCTTATCGTAAAGACGATGTATAACACGGGGTGCGATCTTCCTCTCGGTTACAGAGAGACCTCTGTCGGCGGACTTGCGAAATACTATCCCGTTGATACGGGACTTGATATTGACTAGCTCTATATCGAAATTCCGTTTTTGCGCTGCTCGGTTGAACCGAGTAATAAATAGCGCATAAAAATGCAAAAAAACAAAGAGACCGGCTTGAGCAAAAACGCTTGAGTCAGTCTCTTTGTTCTTTAAAATGTAAACTACAATTATCAAAAACGATTTATTTCGGTGAAAAATCGTACAACGCCTCGAGGGTGATACCGTCATCGTTTTCGGTGATAGTTCCGTACAAAGACTTACCGACGAGGGACTCGTCAAGTGACTTATAGGTCATATCCTCGCTGATAACGTAAAGATCGGGAAATGCGTAGCTTTTGATATTGATACTGCTGTCCCTCTCACTCAGGCTGACACCGCCGCCCGGATTTTCCATAACGGTAAGCTCAATTATCTGTGCCTTTTCTATGGAGATATTGATTATTTCAATATCCTTTGTTACAACGGTTGCGGGATAGCTCTCCTGTATCAGAAGCTCTCCGCGGTATTCCATAACGATAACGTCGCCTGCGTTAATTCTTCCGATGTCCCAATCGGCGGGCTCGAAGAAAACGTTCGCGCCGTCGAGCAGAAGGGAAGTCTTATCGGTATTATGAAAGCCGTAATCGTAGTGCGCGGTAAATCTTGCGGTATTTGTTTTTCCAAGAGGTAAAATACCGCTGATAGCTTCGCACGAGGCAAGCATCAGCATAGCGCACAAGAGAAATAAAACGAGAAATTTTTTCATTATTTCGGTATCCTTTCATATTAGTATAATTGAAGCTTGACGCGTCTTCAATAATATTAACGATAAATTTTCGGATAAGTTTCAAAAAAATATAGAAAAATATGGGTAGAGGTACTGTTTAACAATGCTTCTACCCATTTTTTCTCGGCGTGCCCGAGAGGGTCATACCGTTTATTTGAAAATTAAATTCTTTCTCTGTTCTCGCGAGTGATCTTCTCAAGAAATTCGTCAAGAGTCATAGTAGTGGTCTCGGCGGTATCGCGGTTACGAACGGAAACGGTTCCGTTCTCAGCCTCCTGCTGACCGATGATTACCATATAGGGAACTCTGCCGACTACCTGAGCCTCGCGGATCATATAGCCGATCTTTTCGTTTCTCTCGTCGAGCTCAACGCGTATCTTAGCCGCGCGGAGAGCCTCGTAAACCTTATGTCCGTGCTCGGCAGCCTTCTCGGAAACGAGAAGAACCTTTGCCTGAGTGGGAGCGAGCCAGAGCGGGAACTTACCTGCGAAGTGCTCGGTAAGGATACCGATGAAGCGCTCGATAGAGCCGTAGCAAACTCTGTGAATCATAATAGGTCTTTGCTTTTCACCCTTCTCGTCGGTGTACTCAAGCTCGAAGTTCTGAGGAAGCTGGAAGTCGAGCTGAATAGTACCGCACTGCCAGGTTCTTCCGAGTGTATCCTCGAGGTGGAAGTCGATCTTAGGACCGTAGAACGCGCCGTCACCTTCGTTGATAATATAGGGGAGACCGAGCTTCTCAAGAGCTGCCTTGAGTCCGTTCGTTGCTGCTTCCCAATCCTCGTCGCTGCCCATGCTGTTCTCGGGTCTTGTGGAAAGCTCAACGGTATACTTGAAGCCGAACTTCGTGTAAACCTCGTTGATAAGGTCAACTACCGCGATGATCTCATCCGTTATCTGCTCGCGGCGCATAAATACGTGAGCATCGTCCTGCGTGAAGCAACGGACTCTGAAAAGACCGTGAAGCGCGCCCTTGAGCTCGTGGCGGTGAACAAGACCAAGCTCGCCGACTCTCATAGGAAGCTCGCGATAGCTGTGAGGCTGATTGCGGTAAACGAGAACTCCGCCGGGGCAGTTCATAGGCTTAACGCAATAGGTCTCCTCGTCGATCTCGGTGGAATACATATTATCCTTATAGTGATCCCAGTGACCGCTGGTCTCCCAGAGCTGACGGTTCATAATAAGGGGAGTTGAAACCTCAACGTAATTTTCTCTTGTGTGTATCTCGCGCCAATACTCGATAAGAGCGTTCTTAAGGAGCATACCTTTGGGAAGGAAGAAGGGGAAGCCGGGAGCTTCGTCGCGGAACATAAAGAGTCCCATTTCCTTACCGATTTTACGGTGGTCGCGCTTTTCAGCCTCTTCGAGAAGCTTAAGATAGTCGTCGAGCTCCTGCTGAGTCTTGAAGGCAGTACCCTTAACTCTCGTGAGCATCTTGTTGTTTTTGTCATTCTTCCAGTATGCGCCGGAAACACCCGTGAGCTTGAACGCCTTGAGAGCCTTCGTGTAGGTGAGGTGAGGACCTGTACACATATCAACGTACTCGCCCTGAGTGAAGAAGCTTATCTCTGCGTCGGGAGCAAGGTCGCCGATATGCTCAACCTTGTATTTCTCGCCGCGCGACTCCATAAGAGCGATAGCTTCAGCGCGAGGAAGGATAGAGGGCTTGATGGGAAGGTTTTCCTTGCATATCTTCTTCATCTCAGCTTCGATCTTAGGAAGATCCTCTTCAGCGAGAGTCTTGTCACCAAGGTCTACGTCGTAGTAGAAGCCCTTCTCGTTTGCGGGGCCGTAAGCAAAGTCTGCCTCGGGCCAAAGTCTTTTAATGGCCTGCGCCATAATGTGTGCAGCGGTGTGGCGGAGTATATGGAGCTCCTCCTCGGGAGCGCACTCGCCAACCGTACCGTTTGCGTAAATTACTTTCATTTTTTATATCTCCTGATAAATTTATTTGCAAATTAAAATAAAAAAGCCCATGGTAGTCTTGCGACTGCCAAGGGTGCATAAAACACGGTTCCACCTTGATTTTAACTCATAGATACGAAAAACGTACCAACCTCTTAACGCGAGGGACACGGCATAGCTTTTTACCGCCTGCGGCTCGGGAGTGGTCTTCACTCTGATACTCGGTAAAGGAGCTTCCAGCAAACGCCCCTCTCTCTGATACCTTTTTCAAAAGCTACTCTTTCCGTCAAAGCCTTTGTCCTTAAGATTATATCACTATTTTTTGCGCTTGTCAAGAATAGATTTAAAAATAATGTGAACGCGATAAAAATAATGCGAGTGCATTGAAGTTTTTTATCTTTTCGTATTGACAATAGATAACCGCTGTGCTATAATTCTATCGACCGTCGATAAAATAGGAGGATAGTATGGCTAGTATAAAACAATTTGCTGAACGCAGAGATAATATCGCGTCGATAGTTTCCTTCGTCAGAAGTGTCGGAGCGGCAACGCGCATCGAGATATCCTCGGCGCTTGCATTGAGCTGGGCGTGCGTATCCGACCTTGTCGCTCTGCTTGTCGAGGCGGAAATTCTTGTGGAAACAAATGCCGCAAAGGAGAGAGCAAGGGGAGAGTCGCGGGGAAGAGTACCGACGTATCTTTCCCTTAATGAAAAAAAGTATTTTCTGGGAATAGATATAAACGATTCGGGCATATCGGTAACGAACCTTTCAATAAACGGAGCCGTTATTCAAAAGAGAAGCTGGGAGCCAGAGTCGTTTGCGGATGAGGGCGAGCTATCTCGCTCGGTATGCGAGAAGATTGGCGTAATGCTTCGCGAAAAGTCCGATTGCTGCGGTATAGGTGTCGCTATGGAAGGAAGTCGCGCTTCTGATGGCGGTTGGAATTATCCGTTCACAAAAGGCTCTATGAGCGTATCTCCTCAAAAAATTATCGGTAACTGCTTCGGTCTTCCTGTATACGTCAGGCACGACCCCGAATGTATGCTGTATGCCGCGGCGGACAGTATTGATACTGATGCTATGGCTTTGCGAGTAGATACGGGTATTGGAATTGCGGCTATGAAAAACGGCAGAATACTTGAGCTTCCGCTTGAGCTTGGATACATACAGGTAGGAGATAAAAGGCTCAAGGATATACTCAGCGCGTGCAGAAAAAGCGGGGACTATAAAAAAATTGCCGACGAGCTCGGACGCGCCACTGGCAATCTCGCAATGCTTCTCGGTGTTAATACCGTGTTTATCGTAGGTAAGATAACGGAATGGTTGGGTTCGGTTACCGACGTATTTGATAAGGCATTTAAAAGTGTGGGTAAAAATTTAGAATATCGTGTAAGCGGAGTTATTGATGCATCAGAGGGCGCGGCAAAAGTCGCAATGGCAGAATATCCGAGCTTGGAGGGATAATGGGTATGGAAACGGTAGCTCAGATATTCGGTCTTTGCGGTATGACGATGAACGTACTCTCATACCAGAGAAAAGAGCAACGCGAAATAATATTTATGCAGCTGATAGGCTCGCTCTTCTTTGCGGTGAACTTTTTTATGATAGGAGCCTTTGTCGGCGCGTTGCTTAACGTCGTCGGAATGCTGCGTGCGGTTGCGTATTGGCAAAGAGAAAGATTTCACGCGCAGAAGATACAATGGGTATTCGGACTCGGTATTGCATATATCGCGATTTATATACTCTCGTTTACGGTATTTGGCACAGAGCCCACGGCAAAAAATCTTTCAGTCGAAATCTTACCCGTTATAGGGATGATAATAACGACTGTGAGCTTCTATCTCGGTCGCGCGAGAGCGGTTAGATTTTTAGGTGGTATAATCAACTCTCCGTTGTGGCTCACGTATAATATCGTGAACTTCACGTTGGGCGGTATTATAAGCGAGAGCGTTTCGCTCGTTTCTATAGTTCTCGGTATTATAAGATATGATGTTAAGAAAAAGGAGAAGCCGAATGAAAAAGCAGAGCCTTAGGGGCGTTTGGAATTATCGGCGCGGCAGGGGAAAATGGGAGAAAAGAGAAGTCCCGTTTTCCGCTCTTGCGGTCGGTCACTCGGAGTGCGAAAGGGAGTTTGACCTCGAATACAGCGCGCCCCGTGTTGAATTAAAGCTTGAGGGAATAACCTACGAGGCGACCGTTATTCTCAATGGAGTAACCTTAGGTAAAATGCTTCCGTACTCGGAATATACATTCGATATAACGGATATAGTAAAAGCGAAGAAAAACACTCTATGTGTTCTGCTTGAGGATATCTCACCCGCCTTCGGTCCCGTTGCGGGGTGGGAGAACTTTGGCGGAATTATAAGGGACGTATATATAAACTATAAAAATGAAGAAGAGATTCTGGACGTTTTCTTCTATACGGAGCTGAAAAACGATTACCTCGACGCAATATGCACGCTTGAGCTTTTGGGTAAATGTACGGACGGAGCGACTTATGAGATTACCCTCGCCGACGGCGAGAATGTTATATATAAAGCCGAAACAGATGCTAAAACCGAGAAGTACAGCTTCGAGGTTAAGAACGTTAAGCTATGGTCGCCGGATACTCCTAACCTCTATAATTTGCAAATAAAACTTCTCAAAAATGGAGAAATTCGCGATATATACATCACGAAAGTAGGCTTCAGAGAGATTAAATGCGAGCGCCACAGATTCTTGCTGAACGGCAAACCGCTATTTCTTTGCGGCGTCTGCAAGCACGAGATGGTAGGGGATAGCGGTCACGTTGTCCCCGAGGAGCTTATCAGACGGGATCTTGAAATGATAAAGGAGCTTGGTTGCAATTTCGTGCGTCTGGTTCACTACCCCCACTCGAAGAGAACTCTCGAGATAGCCGACGAGCTTGGACTTATGGTGTCCGAGGAGCCGGGACTCTGGTGGTCGGATACGTCAAACCGCGAGATTGCCGAGGGAAGTATCGAGGTCTTGCGCAGAACTATTCTAAGGGATAGAAATCATCCGTCGGTGGCGTTCTGGCTATGCTTTAACGAATGCCGTTTCACGGAAGAATTCCTTATCGAGAGCGCGAAAATGTGCAAGGCGATGGACCCGACAAGACTCGTCTCGGGCGCAAACTGTATGAGCAATGAAGAAACGCTTAAGTATTACAATATCTGCGGCTTTGATTTTTATACTATGCACCCTTATTCGCAGAGCTTTGATATGTCGAAGGAGGCGTCGAAAATTCTCACGGATAAGCCCTTAGTCTTTACCGAGTGGGGTGGTCACTTCGTCTATGATAACCCGAAGATTATGCGCGAGTTCATCTATGAAATGCGGCGTCTTTACGAGAAAAACTCGGATGGCGCAGCTCTCGCGGGCGCGTTTCTTTGGTGCTTTGCCGAGGTGAACGACTTTAACCGCGAGCGTCCCGCCGTGATTGACGGTAGACTTCTCGAGGGACTTGTCGATTACGATAGAAATCCGAGAATGTGCTATACCGTGTTCAAAAATGCATGGGACGAGGATATGTGTCCCGTGGAATATAAATATAACGTTTGCGGGAAATTGCCCGATAAGCTATTACCTCTCGCGTATAAGTGCGGCGGCACGGATTATCAGCGTCTTGCAGAGGAGTATTTTCTTATTCCTAAGCCTTCGTTCTTCACCGAGCAACGCCCGAGGCGGATTAAGGTCGGCCCCGTGTGCGAAACTGTACCAAACGAGGCTATACGAAAGACACCTCTTGTGCTATACCCGAATGATTTAATTGAGTTCTCGTGCGGCTTTGAGTGTGACGGAATTATAATTATTGGTGGCACCGACGTTCTCGCGGGGTATCCGCTCGGGGATTACGGTGACACTGTTGCTATGCTGACTGTCGTTTTTGCATCGGGAGAAAAAAGAGAATACAAGCTGCGCGGTGGAATAGAAATAACAACTTCGTTTGCTACCTACCGCTCTTCTCGTATTGACCCCGTTGCGGATAAAGCTCCGCGTTTTATGGAGTTCTCCTATGACGGAAGCTTTGAGCGTTACGTTATGAATAAAATAACTCTGCCGTTCGAAAAACGCGAAAGAGTAATTTCGGCGGGGATAGCAGGCGAAGCGGGGCATATAACCTTGACTTACGCTTTATTTGGTTATGAAAAATAATTTTTTGAAAGAGGTAAAAATATGAAGATTAGAATTATGAGTAACAATCAGTGGTGGGCAGATAATAATAAGCCCGCATGGCGTGACGCGGGTCTTGACTGCTCCGCTAAGGTAAGAGCTCCGGGATTTGTTCGTATGATAGGAGAAACCGAGCCTGATATTATCGGACTTCAGGAGTGCTCGATGCTTATGGCTGATTTAGAGATGAGGGGTCTTTCGGGCGCGGGTATGAATTATTCCTTGCTCTGGGGACGTGATACGCCTATATTATATAGGACCGATAAGTTTGAGCTCGTTGACTCGGCATACCTCGTTTACCCCACGGAGGTACCGGGCTTTGAGGGTGAGTTTAATAATTTAAACACGAAATCATATTGTTTTGCCGTCCTTCGTTCGAAGGAAAACGGAAAAATGCTCGTTTTCGGCACGACTCACCTTTGGTATATGAGCGGCAATCCAAATTCTACATATTATCAGAAGGGCTCGGACGAGGCGAGAGCATATCAGCTCGGACTTATGATGGATAAGGCGGAGGCGATGGCGGAAAAGTATTCCTCTTGCCCGATAGTACTCGTTGGAGATATGAATGCGTATCTCACGTCGTCTGCGGTTAAAAGCGCGTTTGACAGAGGATATTGTCACGCTTACGATCTTGCCGTTGAGTATAAGGACGAGGGGCACGGATATCATCGTTGTAACGACTCGGGCTACGGACCGTACGTTCCTGCAGATCGCGAGAAGGCTCTCGACCATATTCTTATCAAGAATGCGCCCGATGGCTTTGTGCGTCGTTTTGATAGATTTGCGGAAGATTATTATATGACCCTTTCCGACCACCTTCCCGTCTATATTGACGTTGAGTTGTAATTTTTGAAATATATTGATTTTGGTATTTAGTTATGGTAGATAAAACAAAAATAGTCGAGGGTCCTATATTTAAGACACTGGTAGCATTTTCGCTGCCAATGATAATAATCAATCTCGTTCAGCTCTTGTTCCACTCCGCGGATATTGCCGTTCTCGGCATTATGGCAACCGATGCCGACGTTGCGGCGGTTGGTGCTTGCGGTTCTCTTATCTCAATGCTTCTATGCGTTTTCGGCGGATATTCCTCCGCGGCAAACGTAGTTATCGCAAAGAGAGTCGGAGCGGGAGATATGGAGGGTGCGCGCCGTGCAACGGGCGTTGCTCTCGTTATAGGTTTCTTATCGGGCGTTATACTTATGACGATAACGCTCATTTTCGCAAGACGTTTTCTTATTATGACCAATTGCCAGCCCGAGGTTCTCGATAGGGCAACCGATTATATGCGTACTTATTTCTTGGGTATGCCGGCGATCATGCTCTATAATTTCGTTGCCGCAATACTCCGCGCCACGGGAGACAGCCTGAGACCTATGATCTATATGATCTCCGCCGGCGCTTTAAACGTAGTTCTTAACGCGCTCTTAGTAGGCGTATTTAATCTTGCCGTTGTCGGTGTTGCTCTTGCAACCGTGCTTTCGAATGTTGCGGCACTCGTTGCGGCACTTATCGCTCTTGCCAAGAATAAGGATTACTGCAAGGTCGAGCTCAAAAATATCAGGCTCAGAAAGGCGGAATTCCTTGAGATGATCAAGATAGGAATTCCAAGTTGTCTTTGCGGAATCTTCTTCTATCTTGGTGAGGTAATAATAATATCTGCCGTAAACTCAATAAGCACGGATGCTATGACGGGAAATGCTATAGCAAGCCAGATAGATAGATTTACATATAGCGTGGGCTCTTCGATAGCGGTAGCATCGGGAGTTATGGTCGCGCAGAATCTTGGCGCGGGTAACGTAGATCGAGTACCGAAGATAATGAAGTCGGCGGCTTGCTATATTTTTTCTGTTCTTATGTCGCTTTCCGTTGTGCTTACCATCTTCTCAACCTTTGTGCTCGGCATCTTCACGGATAGTGACGCTGTTATAGCTCTTGCAAAACAGAGATTTATACTCGTAACGTTTACTAATTTCATAACCTGCACTAGCGAGGTGTACTCTAATGCGGTGCGCGCGATGAAGCGCAACAAGAGTTTGATGATCGTTGGATTCATTTGCGGTTTTATGGTAAGAGGCGGTTGGACTATTCTTGTGTGGCCGTTCTTGAAAACTATTCCGTTCCTCTTTGTTGCTTTGCCGCTCAGCACGCTTATAGGATGCTTTATATACCGACTTTTCTATCTCGACGCTATGCGTGAGTTTTCTGAGAAAAAGTTAGAGGTAATCAAAGAATGAATTTTCTTAGCGCGGTATATTACGAAAAAGGATTTCCGAGGCAGATAGCCGAAAAACGGGAATCCTCTTTCTTTTTGCGGAAATATATTTTATTCTTGCGCGTATATATTTACGTGCCGCGTGTTGACTTTATTTAAAAAATATGTTAAAATATCTATTTAGAAAACAAAGTGTATCTCATCGGAGGATTATATGTTAAAGGTTGAAAGAATTTCGGTAATGAATATGGAGAACGCCATAAGAGGCGCGAGAAATCCTATGAACAGCTGGGCGAGAATGGACAGCTTTTATGACGAGAAAGGTAATTTTGTTCTCGGAGAGAACGATCTCTCGCTTGCGCGCCGTCTTGCGGTTGCGGGCTCGGATCACAGAAAGTTTCTCCGTCAGATAATGGTGTCAATGGACATAACGGCTCCGCTTTATTGGTGGAAGGAGTTTGATACCTACAAGGTAGGAACGGTTGCAAATTCCACGTCGACTATGCATAAGATCCAGGCGAAGGAGTTCGAGAGAGAGGACTTCTCGTGTGACAGAATGACAGCGGATGCGCTCTCCGTTCTCGATGCTCTTATCGTATATCTTGAGGGTGAGAGAGTGCGCTTCAACGAAACCAAGGATAAATCCGCGTGGCATAATATGATCCAGCTTTTGCCGTCCTCGTTCAATCAGCTCAGAACGGTTACCCTCAACTACGAGGTGCTTATAAACATCTACTATGCGAGAAGGCATCATAAGCTTGCCGAGTGGCATACGCTTTGCGCGGCAATAGAGGCTTTACCTTACGCGAAGGAGCTCATTCTTGTTAAAGCGGAGAGCAGCGAAGAATAAAAATGGCGAATATATTTGATCTTTTCAAGAAAATAGAGAATAAGAGCGCGAGCCTTCCGATAACTCATATAGTAGCGGGGCTTGGAAACGTCGGCGCGGAATATGAGAAAACGAGGCATAACGCGGGCTTTATGGCGATAGACGCCCTTGCCGAGAAATACGGCGTGAGGATAGACCGTCTGAAGTTCCACGCGCTGACAGCCGAGGCGAATATCGGCGGTGTGAGGGCTCTTCTTATGAAGCCTACGACGTTTATGAATAACTCGGGCGTTGCGATTGCCGAGGCGGCATCCTTTTATAAGATTCCCCCCGAGAATATTATCGTTCTCCACGATGAGATAAGCTTCGACGTGGGTGTTATGCGCATCAGGAGAAAGGGCTCGGCGGGCGGTCATAACGGACTTAAGAGCATAATAGCTCACGTAGGCTCGGATAACTTCCCGAGAATAAAAATAGGCGTTGGCAAGAAGCCCTCACCCGATTACGATCTCGTTGATTTCGTGCTTGGCAGATTCTCGAAGGAGGATCTTGATAAGCTTACGGAAGAGAATTCATCTATAATTCCTTCGGTTGAGCTGATGCTCGGCGGTAAGATAGACGAGGCAATGAACAAGTATTCGAAATAAAATATAAAAAGGTTTTTTGATGAAGAGAATTACGTCGCTCATCGAAAAGGATAAGGAGTTTGCGGCATCGCTTGAGGTGGCGTTCGAAACGCTTGCTAATGAAGAGCGGCTACCTATTGCGGTAAGCGGGCTTTCGGGCGGAGCGCACTCTGCGTATATTGCCGAGGCAACGCGCCGTATTTTGAACAAGACGGCTGCCCCCGTGCTTATTATTGCAGATAGCGAAGGCGAAAGAGATAAGCTTGCCTCTCTCCTTACGTCCTGCGGTATTCGCGCGGAAAGATATCTTTCGCGCGAGCTTGTTTTCCATAGTATATCAGCCTCCCACGACAATGAGCGTGAGAGGCTTTCGGTGCTTCTCTCCCTTCTTTCGGGAGAGCCGTTTGCCGTTGTAACGACGCCCGATGCGCTCGTATCCGCAACTGTACCAAGAGAGCTTCTCGGAAGAATAGTAACGACTCTCGCGCTCGGTACCGAGATATCCCCCGAGGAGCTGACGGAGCGTCTTGTAACTCTTGGCTTCGCAAGGTGCGATACGGTCGAGTCGGCGGGGCAGTTTGCGCGCCGCGGCGGCATAGTTGATTTTTACGTCAGCTCGGATGAAGACCCCATACGTGTTGAGTTTTTCGGTGATGAAATAGATAGAATAGTGTCATTTGACGTGCTTACGCAAAGGGCGGTTGAGGCAAAGAGTGAGGTAAGACTCGCGCCCGCTATCGAGGTTATGATAAGCAGCGAGGCAAGAGATACTCTTATCTGTGAGGTGCGTAAGCTTATTGCAAGATCGGAGAGCGAAAGCACTACGGCAGCGCTTTCGCGCGAGCTTTCGGTGCTGGAGAGCGGTATGACGCTTGACTCGAGGGATAAATACCTTGGACTTATTTACGGCGAGCACGAAACTCTTATGTCCTATCTCGGTGCGGCAGGTTGCGAATTTGCCTTGACGGTTGGCACGAACGAGGGCGCTGACCGATTGAAAAAATATTATCGCGAGCTTTCCGATAACACGGAGAATCTTGCTTCCCACGGACTTATCTCAAAGGGGAGCGCGTGGTATGCCGCCTCGCAGGATGAATATAATAAATACCTCTCGGGCGTCGTCAATATCCATATAAACAGCTTTTCGGGCGGCGCGGGACTCGGAAGACTTTCGGGACTCTTCGGCTTCAGAACGAAAAGGAGCGTAGCCTACGGCAAGAACCCCAAAATGCTCCTTGAGGATATAGACGGACTCCTTCGCGGAGGCTATCGCATTATACTTGAATGCGAGAATAAGGCAAGCCTTAACGCAACGGCAAATCTTATCAATGAAGCGGGTTACACCCCATCCGTGATAGAAAAAGACGCAATAGTCTTGCCTGACAGCGCGGGAATTGTTATAACCGTCGGCTCGCTTGAGGGCTTTGACCTCGTTATGCCGAGGATAGCGGTGCTTTCTATGGCTGAGGACGAGGGCAGAGCCATAATGCAAGCTAAGCGCAGGCAGAGAGTGCTAAAGAAATCGGGCGGCGCGGGGCAGAGAATAATGAGCTACGCCGAGCTCGAGGTAGGGGACTACGTCGTTCACGCGAACTACGGTATTGGTCTTTTTGAGGGTATGCAGAGCGTGCGCATCGACGGTGTCACGCGCGACTATATAACTATCCGTTATGCGGGTACGGATAAGCTCTTCGTCCCTTGCGACAGGCTTGAGATGATAGGCAAATATATAGGCGCGAGGGAGCAGGACGGAACGGTAAAGCTCTCGAAAATGGGCGGCACCGAATGGCACAGAACGAAGAGCCGCGCCAAATCTGCCGTCAAGGATATTGCCGCAAAGCTGATAAAGCTCTATGCCGAGAGGCAGAGGCTGCCCGGCTTCGCATTTCCTGCGGATAGCGAGCTTGAGGACGAGTTCGCGGCAGACTTCAACTTTATTGAAACCGAATCTCAGGCGCAGGCTATCGAGGAGATAAAGGCGGATATGATGAAGCCGTCTCCTATGAACAGACTGCTCTGCGGCGACGTAGGCTTCGGAAAGACCGAGGTTGCCTTGAGGGCTGCGTTTAAGGCGATAATGGGCGGAAAGCAGGTTGCTATTCTCGTTCCAACGACTATTCTTGCTCTTCAGCACTACGGAACGGCGCTCTCCCGTATGAGAGGCTACCCCGTAACCGTGGAGATGCTCTCGCGATTCAAAACCCCAAAGCAGCAGTCGAAGATCATAGCCGATCTTAAGGCGGGAAAAATAGATATAATAATCGGAACTCATAAGCTTCTAGGCAAGAACATAGAATTCCGCGATCTTGGACTCCTTATTGTTGACGAGGAGCAGAGATTTGGTGTTTCTCAAAAAGAAAAACTCAAAGAAATGTCAACAAATATTGACGTATTAACGCTTAGCGCGACTCCGATACCCAGAACTCTTAATATGGCTATCAACGGTATAAGTGATATGTCCGTGCTCGATGAAGCGCCCGAAAACCGCCGCCCCGTTCAGACCTACGTGCTTGAGCACGACGAGGTGGTGATAGCCGAGGCAGTGCGCCGTGAGATAGCGCGCGGCGGTCAGGTGCTATACCTTTTTAACAATATTGAAACGATAGATTTCGTCGCGGATAAAATAATGAAGGCGGTGCCTGAGGCAAGAGTTGCATATGCTCACGGAAGAATGGATAAGGATGAGCTTGAGGATATCTGGCAATCTCTTGTTTCGGGTGAGATAGACGTGCTCGTCTGCACGACCATTATCGAAACGGGAGTCGATCTGCCTATGGCAAACACTCTTATTATCGAGAATGCCGACAGAATGGGGCTCTCTCAGCTTCATCAGATACGCGGCCGTGTCGGCAGAAGCGAGCGTCAGGCGTATGCCTACTTTACTTACAGACCGGGCAAAGCGCTTACGGATATAGCGAAAAAGCGGCTTTCCGCAATTAAGGAATATGCGGAATTCGGCGCGGGCTTCAAGGTTGCGCTCCGCGACCTTGAGATACGTGGCGCGGGAAATCTGCTCGGCGCGGAGCAGCACGGGTATATAGACAGCGTAGGCTACGACCTCTACGTAAAGCTTCTTAACGAAGCCGTTCTCGAGGAGCGCGGAATTGCCGCGCCGACTCTCTTTGAATCCACGATAGACTTCAAGATAGATGCGTATATCCCCGAGTATTATATAACGAAGAGCGCCCTGCGAATGGAGATATACAAAAAGATATCGCTCATCCGCTCACCGACTGACAGGTCTGAGGTGCTCGACGAGCTGACGGATAGATTCGGAGAGCCGCCGCGTCCCGTGGAGCGCTTGCTCTACGTTGCGATGTGCCGCGCGATAGCGGAGCGCGCAAGAATACCGAGAATAGAGTTGAAGGGGCAACAGATACTCTTCTATATGCAAAAGCCCGACCTCTCGGTATGGTCTATGGTCCTGTCGATGCACAGAGGTCAACTCATCGGCTCGTCGGGGGCAGCTCCGATAGTGTATAGACTCAAGCCGGGTGAGGAGCCTATCCGAGCCTTGGCATCGGTGCTTGAGGATTATTTCAAAGAGATAAATTCATAAAAACTCGTGTCGGTTAACCGATCGGGAAAGAAGGAAAAAATGGGAAACAAGAAAACACAGAAAAAATCGTATAATGCGGCGTTTAATAAAACGCCCGTGCGCGCGGCGGTATCACCCGAGGAAGCGGCAAAGAGAACGAAGAAAATAGTTATCATTTTCGTCAGCGCTTTTCTCTCGGCAGTACTCCTGCTCGGTATAATTCTCGGCTCGGTCGCAATAGCGAGAAACGCGTCTTACGCCGTTAAGCTCGAGAGCGTAGGTATGACCGAGGGCGTTGTAAACTACTTCGTTACCGAGTTCAAGGCAGAGTATATCAAAACTCTTAATCAGTCCGGCACTGTCGTTACGGATAACGAAGCCTTTTGGAACAGTCCGTATCTTAGCGGTAACGTAAGCACGTCAACTAAGGGAGATTATCTCAAGCTTTACGTTGAGAACAGCATAAAGTCCCTCATATCCGCAAATCTCATCTTCGATAAATACAGCAAGCTCTCAAAGGACGATAAGAATAATATTGCTATTGCCGTTAACGAAATACTGACCTACAGAGCGGGAGGCTCAAAGGAGCAGTTTGATGCAAACGCAGAGCAGTACGGTTTTGATTATAAGGATTTCAAAAAGGGCATCGAGATGCTTTATAAGGCTAATGTTGCAGCGTCAAGAGTCTTCGGCTCGGACGGAGCAAACGTCAGAAGCTTCCCCGAGTTCTGCGATGAATTCTTTACGGGCAGCGATAAGCTCACGGGCTATACGAGAGCGAAGATAGTCTTCGTCAGAACGCAGGACACCTTCGTTTATAACGATAAGGGCGAGCGCGAGAAGGACGAAAAGGGCAATGACAAGCTGCGTGACCTTACCGAAAAGGAGCGCGAGGAGCGCGAGGGCTATATTCAGCTTCTCGAGTCCTGCATTAAAGGCTTTGAGGACGGCTCGGTATCGAAGGACCTCTTTGACGAGGTAGCACAGAAGGTATATAAGTATAAGGATAACCTCACCGAGGAATACCTTGATTACTATCTCTATTCGGGCAGCTCGTTTACGGAAGAGTTCAGTAAGGAATTCCCCGAGGTCATCAAAAAGGCATTCTCGCTCGGCGTCGGAGAGGTAGGCGCTGTGGAATACGGCTCGACTGTGGCGGAGGACGAAGAAACTTCCTTCGTCGGCAGAGTGTATATTTACAGAGTGGCAACCGATGAGGGCGCGTATAAGAGAACGGATAAAGTAGGCTTCTTTGAGGACTTCAACATTCGCGCTGCATCTGCTCTTTACTCACGAATGTTAAACGAGAGCTCCGCCGACGTTGAGCTTCGCAAAAAGTGGGAAAAGATAGATATTATCAATCATAAATATACGAGCGATTACGGAGTATAAACTAAAAAAATGGCTACGTTTCTTGTTGCGCTTTTGGCGGTAGGCGTTCTTTTGCTTATTGCCACCCCGGGATATATTCTTATGAAAAGAAAAATGCTCTCCGAGGAGTGCATACCGGGTATATCGAAAATATTGCTCTTCGTTTGCCAGCCTTGCCTTGCGGTGTTCACCTTCGGCAAGCTTGAGTATTCCGCGCAGCTTCTCCTTGACCTCGGAATATTCGCGGCTCTTATCATCCTTGTTCACGCGGTGATGCTCGGCGGCTCGTTCCTTATACTGAAGAAAAAATCCGAAGAGCCGATATACAGAATAATAACGATTGGAACGACCTTCGGCAACTGCGCATTCTTCGGCATTCCCGTAATAGAAGCGCTCCTTCCCGATATAGCGTCATCCTTAATAGCGTATACAACGGTATACGCCGCTGTAATGAACGTCCTCGGGTGGACGGTCGGCTCCGCGATAATCTCTCACGATACGAAATACATATCACTCAAAAAGATATTCTTAAACCCCGCTATGATAGGCACGGCGGTAGCGCTTCTCATATTTATAATAGGTGTAGATTTCCCGAAGGAAGTCGCGAATATGATAGAGTACACTGCCAGAGCGGCAACGCCCCTTTCTATGATAGTTATGGGAATGCGCCTCGGTACGATGAATCTGAAAAAGGTATTCACCGACTATCGCGTATACCTTACGATAGCGGTAAAGCAGTTCTTGATGCCTCTTATCGCCTTCGGCATTGTAATGCTTCTCCCGAGCCTTGACGCAGGACTTCGCCAAGCGTTCTTCATCACCTGCGCGTGCCCGATAGCGTCGATAGTCCTGAACTTCTCGGAGATAGTAGGAGAGGGACAGGAGGCGGGCGCTAATCTCGTTCTTGTCAGCACTATGTGCAGTATCATAACGCTACCGGTTATGATGTTCCTCTTACCGCTTATATAACGGACTTTGATATTTTGGCATCTTCCCGTGTTTCCTTACTCGCTGTAGGTAACTACAGCTTCGCTCGTCAGCCACGGAAATCTATCCAAAATCTCTTCGTCCGTGTACTCTGGTAAAAGGTAAAGATTTTCGATTTGAAACGAAAGAATAAACTTCGCTCGTCAGCCACGGAAATCTATCCAAAATCTCTTCGTCTGTGAATTCCTATGAAAGTTAAAGATTCTCGATTTGAAACGAAAGATTAATTTTGCTCATATTGAGCCTGACGGCGCGAAGCCAGAATTTTTCGTCATCTGTCATCCTGAGCGTAGTCGAAATCCGAGCATAGCGAGGATCAAACGGCGCGTAGCAACGTTTGGGATCTATGACGAAAAAGCACCATGCGAAGCCGAGCAGGATCTCGGGTAAGAAGAAGTTCATATATTAAATGCAAAACGCCGAGGCAAATACTACTGCCTCGGCGTAAAATATTAATGGCATAAGCCGAAATTATTCCGCGCTATTCTCGTTGTCACACTTTTTCGTAAGCCTTGCAAGCAGCGGCACGAGAGCGAAGATGATAAGCGAAACTATCGCGCCTGCGAGGAAGATCTCGGGGGCGGGGATATAGCTTGTCGTCATAGCGTCTGCGCCCGCGTCGTGTAAGGGAATATTCCTTGCGGCGTTTATCGCGTTACCGATAGCGGGGCCCGCGAGCATTGGGATAAGCACCGCGAATATCATTCGCACGCCCTGGAGCTTGCCCGCCTGGTTTTCGGGAGTGTAATCTCTGACTATCGCTCCGCTAAGTGCGGAAATGAAGATATATCCGCATATCATAACGAAGCCCGCGATACCGAATAGCACGAGGTTTGCGATATGTCCCATATCCTTCGCGAGGTACATAGCAAGAAGTCCTGCGGCAAATATGCCCGCGGCGATATATATCGAGCCGACCTTGTCCATTCTGTCGGAAAGCCTTCCGAGAAAGATGTTGACTGCCGCGCCAAGCACGATAGCAAGACCGAAGATCACGCTGTACTCAACGACGGAGAAGGCAAGATACGTCTTCATATAGATAATAAGATATGGCATAAATATCTGGCACGCGATGCCGTAAATGCCAAGGATAAGCAGCGATACGTAGAACGCCTTGTTCGACTTTACGGTCGATGGCTTGAAGCCGTATATCATATCGCGGAGCGTGCCGGAGCGCACAAGATTTTTGCTGTCCTTTATTATGAAAAGACCGATTACGCCCGAGATACTTATAACAAGACCGAGCGAGAGGAAGAGATACTTGTATCCGATAGCGCCGACGAGTATTCCAAAGCCACCCGCAACGATTAGCATAGCGGCGAGAGGGAGTATGGAAAGCACGCTTTCAACCTGACCTCTGTATGAATTCTCGGTGTTATCCGTCACCCAAGCGGAGAATGCCGCATCATTTGACGTAGAGCCGAAAAGAGTCATAACGCAGTCGCCTATAATAACTGCGGCGAGGCAGAGCTTAACTGCCGAGTCATAGCTCATACCGAATAGGTTTTTAGCTGTCTCTACGGAGATAAAACCGAATAGCACAACGGTAAGTCCCCAGATTATGTATCCGATGGAAATAAACGAGCGTCTGTTTCCTATCTTGTCAGAGAGTGTACCCGCGATGAGGGTAACGAACGTTGCGGCAATTCCGCTGAGCTGTACCATAAGGGTTATAGCGCTGAGATTCTGACTTATCGTATCGAAAACGAAAAGGTTGAAATACATATTTTCAACCGCCCATGCGATCTGCCCGATAAGTCCGAAAAGGAGCAGCACGGTCCAGTTTTTTCGTGAAAACTTGCTTTCCATAATAGACCTCCTAAAATATATTTATCAAAATAAATATATCATAACGCTCGGCTAAAGTCAATAATAATCCGCCCGTTCATTACTTTTTATCCTCGAGGGACAGAAGAAAGCCCTCGAGGATATTTGCCTTTGTTTCGCACCAGAGTGAGAGCGTGTGCTTCGCGTAGGAGTATCCCGCGGAATAACCCTTGAAGCCTATCATCGGCAGAGCGGAGAGCTTGAGGATACCGTTCAGCACATCAGCGCCCGTCAACCCGTCTTTTGCCGTCAGCATAACGGAAACGGTGACCGCCATACAAACCGTTGAAGGAATGAGCTTCAAAAGAAGCATCGGCAGCTTCCGTTTTTCGGGATTTTCAAGCTCGCTCCGTTTGTGCCAACGCTCCTTTCCAAGGAGTATTTTAGGGGATAACTCGGCAGGCTTGATTTTTGAAATCCTTCGAAGAACTCTGTCCGTCTTTTTGTCAAACCTCTTGCCCGAAAGATAGGCGGCAAGCTCGTTTTCGGTGAGCCCGTGTGAGATAAGTGCGCTCTTTTTTCTGAATTCGAACTCAGCTTTTGCGTAGTCTATGCAATAGCCGCGAAGCGCGCCTATGCCATCGCCCGAAATCTTCGCGCGTCTTGCTTCAAACCGTCCGTTTGCGACCTTGAATTCCTCTGTTTCCTCGCCGCATCTCTCGCCCGCATCCTCAAGAGAAAAATAGATTATGTATGCGGACGTGATAAGTAAAATCAGGGAAGAGGCAAAGTCCTTCGTGAATATTCCCGTGAACGTAACGTCGGTGAACGTCACCGCAAGCATAAGGAGTGAAACAAATAGCGCAATTATCTTTCCCATATTCGCGACTAAGGTGCGTCCTGCTTTTTTTATTATCTCTCCCGAGTCGAGTATCGTATCCTCAAAATCTCCGAATTTCATAGAAAATTACCTGTACCTTTCTGCAAATTTAAATAACAGGGCGGCTGCCGTGTTTGAAATAAGACCGACGAAGGCAATAACCGTCATCTCATCAGCTATACTCTTGAGCAGGAAGAAAGTGAGAAAGAGAAACAGCCAGACGAAGAGTATAGACGGAGATGCAAGCATACGCCGCACGAGCTTTAAGATGGGCGCTATGGCAACAAGGAGCAAAACAAGGGTGAATCCCGAGAGAAAAGCTCCCGTTCCGCGTTCCCTCCATAGCGGGAAGTAGGCGAGCGTGGTAAATATTGCGGGTAAAGTCGAGAGCGCGAGCGCGAAGACTGTCACCGCGTAAAACTTGAATTTACTCATTGGGCTCATCCTCGGCAAGAGCCGCCTTCATCATAGCTATCCTTTCTCCGACGTTGTCCTTAAGATACTGAGGGAGCGCGGCGGACATAAATATCTCGTAAAGCATATCCACCTCAGCCGAGAGCACGGTATTGGTTATCTTACGCTCGTTTCTCTCACCCTCGAGCTCTGCGAGTCTGACCTCGAGTCCTGCAAGCATATCGCACGTACCCTTGAGCAGGTTTTCCGCGGCGTCGAGCTTCTCTGTGATAGCTTCGCTTAGCGCCTCTGTGCCGAAGGATAATTCACCCGTCTTTTCATTGATAGTCTTGACGCCCTGCTTAAGCGTGCCGAGTCCGTCGGTAACGAGGGGAAGAAAGCCTTTCTTATAGCAGAGCATTATAATCAGCGAGCCGATAAAGGTAAGCGCCGAGAGTATCTCGGATAAGTGCTCCTCGAACGCCGCAAAAAGCGACGGGAAAAAGCCGTCCTCGAAAGAGCTCTCGTTTGTGTCAGCTTCATCGGAACTTGCGTCCTCTACGCTGTCCTCCGCGGCAGAAGTGCCGTTTTCGGTATTCGCATTTGCCATATCTGACTCACCTGCAAATGCAGTAACAGGAGATATAACTGCGAATAAAACGAGAATTACCAAAGCCACCGATGTGGCGTATTTGTAAAGTTTTCTTTTCATATTCTTTCCTTTCATTTGAATTTTAAAAATGGTTTTGGATTGATTTTATCCTCGATTTCGGATACTCTTTCCTCGAGAGCTGATACTTTGTCCGTAAGCTCGAGAAGCGCGTTTTTTATCATATCGCACGCGGGGGAGTCTATCGGTAAACGGAGAATAGTACCGTCGGTCTTGAGGAACGGAGTTGCGGGAATTTTTTCTCCGTCCGATATTATACTGACCTCGACTACTCCGTCGGGTATCTTGTCAAAGTCTATCTCGCAAAAGTTACCCTTAAGTCTGTACCGTCTGCCTGCGACGATAGCTTTATCACCGACCTTTGAGAGAACGTCGAGCCTTACCTTGTCGGAATCCCCGAGGGTGACGTCGCAGAGCATATACACCTCATCCGTGCCGAGTATGCTATCGGATATAGGTCTGTATTTTAAAGTGATCATATTTAATCCTTTCTTAGTAGTATTCTATATAGCAGATTTTCGGATCTACCTCGGTGAGAACGTCGATAACCGTCTTTCCCGTAACGTCGGGCAGGTAAACGTAGGCGTTTGACAGCTGTGTGACGGGGTCGTGAAGAGCGTAAGCTACCTTAAACGGATTATTGTCGAGGTATTCGCGTATTTCCTCTACGTTTTCAAGATTACCGGGTGGCTTGAAACAGATAGCCGAGCCCATGTGCGAAAGCATAATACCGCTCTCGCAGTCTTCCGTCAGCATACCGAACGGTGCGATAAGACCGATATCGGTTCTTGCGGGATCGCCGAGTTCTATCATAAAAACGCCATCCGTGTCGGTTTCGCTGATGTAAAGGGACGAGGTCACGTCGAGTATCTTTATCTTCCGCGTCAACGTACCCGTGAGCAGGTCCAGCTCGTCCGCCGCAGTACCTATCGAATAAAGCGGCGCTTCAAGGAGAATATCGTGGCGCTCTCCGACGTATGGCTCGTGAACGTCCGCGTGGACAGTGTGAATACCCTCGTAGATACCGAAATTAGCGAGAATATAGATAGTTACCTGCCTGTCACCAACGTGGGATGATATGTGCTTTATTGTCTTTTCGGGGTCTGTTGAAACGCACTCTGTGAAATTGGTGGCGTAAGTATTCATAGAAGGAGTATAGGACGTGCCGTCGGTGTAATTGAAGGTGAGCTTCAGATCTCTTGGCTTTGTAGCGCTTAAATACCTGACCTGGCAGGCAAGCGTATATGCCGTTTTCTCCTTGAATTTTATCGTACTGCTGTCGATTACAGGCACCCCCTCGGAGGTTTGATCCGCAACGAAAATATACTGCGTATCGTTTATGCCGGGTTTCATGTCGTTAGTTATTCCGCGCGATGAATGTATTGCGCAGAATTCTTTTCCGCCGAGATAGTTTTTGCCGTGGATATGGAACCTGAGTCTGTATGCGTCAAGCTCGCTGTCGTAATCTCCGACGCCGATGAATGCGCCGTCACTCTCACGTACCTCGCCGCGCCCTCTCAGAATAAACTTACTGATTCCCGAGCTTGTCATATCGTCCGAAAGAGGAACGTCGAGAGTACCGCGCTTTCTGTGAAGCCAGCGCAAGGTTTTTCTTATAAGCTTAAAACCGCGTTTACGCATTTGGAAGACCTCTTACGATGCCCTGAAGCTCTCCGTCGTACCAGACGAAAACGGTGTAATGCGTTTTCGGAGATGGGAGAAAGTCCTCGTCGGCAACTCCGTCGCCCGTAAGGCGTACCTTTCCCAAAAACTCAAGCTCTGTGGCGTCATTACCCGAGTCGAAGCTTACCTCGGAATAGTAGTCGTCGTCCATCACGTCGGGAAATGAAATTTGGAGAGAGGCGGTATTTCCGAGTCTGTAGCTTCTTCCGTGATGAAGGGTTATGCTTTTTGCGCCGACCTCGCTCACGGCTTCTCCCGTTATTGCCGAGAGCTCGGAGAATTTCTTTTCTCCGTCGCCGACCTTCAGTCTTATGCCGCCGCCTCTTGTTTTTATAATAGCTATTTCTCCGTCGGGAACGATGATGTCGTTTCCTTTCCATTCGCTCTCGTCAGCTCGAAGGTGTCTTATGCTTTTTATCATATCTTAACCTCCCCGCTTTCGGTGGCTCTCGACGAGGGCGAGGATGCGTCTATTACCTTATCCGCAATATGAGAGAAGCATATCTCAATATTATCCTCCGCATCGTCAAGCCGCTCTCTGATACCGTCCATATACTCTTTGAGAGTCACGTCATCAAAGGTGAAATACTCCGCGTATTTACCGTTCTGAATATCTGTGAAAAGCTGTCTTAAGGTGTGACCCTCGTAGATATCCGTCGGTATTTCGGCAGAAAGAGAGCCCTCGTCGGCAGAGGAAATGTCGTCAAGGAGCATATTGAAGCGCTCGATGATAAAAAGCGGAAGTCTGTCAAACGCCGCCTTCATCTCCCTTGCGGTATAACCTCTTCCGCCAAACGAGGTGGGAGCCGTCGGTCTTGAGGGCAGAGAAGCGACCGTGATATCCGCTATTTCATCTGTTAGAATTTTTGTTGTATTCATACCTTTCCTTTCTTATCTGCTTTTTTTGATTTTACCCTTTATGAAGAAACGGTAGGCTATAGTGTATATACCGAACGGCGAGCCGAATTCCTCCGTATAAAGGGTTATTTGCTTTTCCACCCACCCTTTCGCTTTTTCTCCGATAGGAACAGTATACGTGTCCGCAGTCACGAGAGAAAGATTGGAAAAGTCAATATCCGAGAAAAGAAGTCCGCTGTTCGGGAAGGAGCAAACCTCGCTGTAGCCGACGTTATCGCAGCCGACCTCGCATATGAGCTTACCCGAGCTCACCGCTCTGCATTTTATCGAGAGCGAGCCCTTGACGGTGCTTTTCTCAAGGTGGGGTATAGAGCAGTTATCGTTTTTTGTTTGCAGGGCATACCTCGGGGCGTGTCCGCAAAACGAATAGTAATATGGGTGTATTCTTCCTCGGTAAATGCTCTCGAATTCCTCGGAATCGAAGTCCTCGTCATCGGTGAGAGTCGGGGGAGCGACTCCGCGCTTGTCGCTGTTAAATAGCAGGATATCTCCGTTAGCCGTAGTGAGGAAGAGAAGCCCCGCGACCGAGATTATATCCGTAGCGGGATTGAAAGTACCGCCGATCAGCTCCTCCGTCCTGTATACCTCATACAGTACGTTGCCGTATTTTACGTAATACACAAGATCGCTGCCTACGTAGGTGCTGTATACAATACCCTCGGCGACCATGTCGGTATTCGGATGAACGCTGTATCCCTTATGCGCGGTGGACGCAAATCTGTATACCTTAGAATCGTTAGTATAAGAGCCAATCCCCGAGAGGTAATACCACTCGTACTCAAAGTCCCCGGAATGTCCCTCGAACGTAGCCCGTGAGTCCGCAAGATATATCCGCTCCCCTGCGAGCACGGCGAGATATCCGCGCCATACCGCAAGCTTAAGTGCGCCGAGGTCCTCGCAAAGCAGCTTCGGGTTTATATTCGTCGAGCGCACGGCAATGCTCCTCTCAAGGTTTATGGCCTTTTTAGTAAGAGCTGATATACCCTTTTCGGAAACGAAAACGGGGTCGTCGAAGAAGGAGATAGCCTTTCCCTTGGCGCATATACCGCTGTGTATATATGACACGGGGTATATCCTCGGTACGAGATCGATACCCGTATCGTGAGGGGTATGATAATAGATGCTGCCTCCGCCGTCATCCTCGACCTTGAACACCGCAAGCGAGTCGCCCGCAGCAAGCAGGGCGATATTGTCAAAATTTCCGACTCCGTCGCAGAAGTAATTTAATTCTCCAAAATACAGAGGGTTATTTTCACCCGTGGAATCGACCGTCGAGTAGAAGCAGATACCGGGATACTTATTGTTACCCGTGAGAAATATTCTGCCGTCGTAGCTTTCCGCTATTCTGCATTGGAATATCGTTGAAGCGACGCTGCCACTGCCCGAATAGTTTGCGCCGAGAAATCCGCGGTGAACGTTTTTGTAATCATCGGGCGAGGACGAAAGAGTTCCTGATATCTTTATATCCTTTCCGTTATACAACGCCTTGTTTTCAAGAGTAATAATGGCTTTTGTGCAAAGACCGTTAGTTGTTTCGGTGCGGAAGCTGACAGCTTCATCTCCCACCGTGATACTTCCGATTTCCTTTGCGGGGCTGTGAATTTTGACGGAAACGGTAATCTCGGTTATTATATGGTTATAAATTATGGAAAGCGATGTCATGGCGGAATAATTTTCCACCTTTGCAAAATCGGCATTTGAGCCGGAGTAAGTTATCTCGGTAAGACTCGGGCAGTTACCGATAACGTTTTCTCCAAGCCTATTAAGTCCAAAACCGAGATGCAGAGCGGATAGAGAATCGCATCCGATAAAGCAGGCGTTCCCGACTTCAGTTACAGTGTCCGGCAGTACTACCCGTGTCAACTTTTTGCAGTTTCTGAATGCCATAATTCCGATATTGTGTACTCCGCTTGCCACGTGGCACGAGGTAATATCCTTACCCTCAAAGGCGTAGTCCTCAATGCGCTTTACCGAGTAATATCTTTCTCCGATGAGCACTCTTGACGGAATATAAACGTCACTTTCGCTGCCCTCATATCCCGAAACGGTGCACTCGGGCTCTTCGGTATTGATTATTGAATAGTTTATGCCCTCCGTGGCGTGCGCGAGTGAGTCACAGCTCCCTATATTTGTTATCTCATAGAAGGAGCGTGTCAGAAGATTGCGCTGCTCGTATTCCTTTCCGTTGTAATACGTGGTGGGAATATATATGTCTGCCGCGTTCTCCCTCAATATGTTTTTTGACGTTTCGGATATCTTGATAAATTTCTCGCCATCGAGAACGTATAAGGAATCCTTAGCGAAAAACGCAGAGCTTGTAGTATTTGATATGCCGTTTAGCGTAGCGGTATTTTTTACGGAATCGGGATTGGAAACGTCAAGCTCGTGAAGGTTCGAACCCGCATGCACGACGAGTTTTTGCTTTCCGCTCGCGGATTTGTAAGGGAAAATACCGTTAATTTTTGAGCCGAGGGAATATATCTTTCTGAATCCGGGTATGCTTTCCACCATACCCGAGCCGACCCCGTCGTAGTCGCGGTACATATTTTCAAGATAAGCAAAGCGGTGCTTGGATATACTGCCGCCGTCAAGAGAGAAATCAACGCCGCGCATATCGGTGTATACTACGCTGTATTCCGAGCCTTTTGAATGGCTTTTTTTAGTTGTATAACTCATCACGCCCACCCCAGAACGTCCTTGTATTCGACCGATACGCCTTTTGGCAGAGTAACGAGCAGCCTGTTCGCCTCGGTGCGGTATACGGAGGCGTAGTATTCCGCTTTTTCGGGGTCATCGTCGAGCCATAAATATGAAGCGGTGAGTATCGGCAAAAGATGCTCCGTCATTGCGGGTAGCTCTATCTCGTTTTCGGCATCGCTCAGCAGCAGCGAGGTGTGTATCGGCTTGTAATAAACGAAAATCTCTCCCGACCACGAGTAGGGAACGCGGAGCGCGCCGCCGACGATGCTTGATGCGGGGAGGGCTATTCCGTCTTTATCCACGGGAGCTCTTGTCACATAGCCGAAATCGGAAATTAAGTCGCATAGCTTTATCTCTCTGAATCTTGAGTATTGAGGAAGCCTCGACCGGTCTTCGGTATATTTTTCGGAGTATGCGGCAATGTCGAAAATGATAAAAGAGAGATTTCCCTCGAATTCAAGCGTGCACTCTCCTCCGAAAATTAATTCCTTTACGTGGCCGTAGGTCTTGTCGAAGGTTGCCGTTCTTTTTCCCGATGAGTCTGTGATAGTGTATTTCCCCGCGCCGCAATAGGTGAAGCTGAGTGAGTATCCCGTAAGGCGGAGGGTATTTTTTTCTCCGGGCAAATGGCAATATTTCTCGCTGTAATACGAGAGCGCGGGAGCGCTCAGAATAAGAGTGGCGCACTTCTCGTCGGCAAGCTCGGAGTATATTATTGCTCTCGCTCTGTTAGCCGCGAATAAAAAACTGCCGTCAAGCTCTCCCGAGTCCTCAAATCCAAGAGAATAAACTTCAGATAAAAGTTGGTTTAATGTCATTTTGAAAACCTTTCTTTGCAAAAAAGTACTAATTATATCTCCGCATAGCGGAGAGGATGCTAAAAACTTTAGCAGCGTTTTAATTTAGAAATTCGGTAAAACTATACGAAAGTATTTATAAAACGTACCCGTCACAGAAGCATCCTCTACCGCCGTGCGTAAGTTTTTATTTGACTCGGATTTCGTGGCTTATCAGAGAGCCGAAGCGCCCGCGACGGCGCTTGCCGAGTCAACGGCAAGAAGTATGTGCTTATAAGTACCGAAGCCTACTCCGAAACGGCATCTGCCTCCCCAGATATAGTTACCGGTGTGATGATCCACCCAGTTGGAAACAGTGAGGGGAACACGGTTAAAGAACATATTGCCGGAAAGGTTCTTATTAGCCTCTGAGGACATTATCATAAGTCTGTCATCCTCGGTCTGCCAGTTAGGCATAACGACGATATTCCAGTTGCCGTACTGAAGGTTGATATCGTTATAGCCGTTACCGAGAGCGCCCTCTGAGCCGCATACCTTCTTTGTAACGGCTTCTGCCAAGGGGCGGTTACCGGGAAGGATGATGGTGTCCGCGGTATAGCCAAGCACTTCGCCGTTTTCGTCCTTCATATTGCGGAGCTTTACGGCAAGCTCGCCGAGAGCCTCCTCGAAGACCGCGGTGCTTGCTTTTCTGCCCGTTTCACCTGTAGCAAAGATGTCACCGTAGAAATAGTTGGACTGAGTACCGAGGTTATCACCGATACCGAATTTATGGTAAGCGGAGAAGAGGGGAAGACCGTCGGGAGCCGTAAGGTCAAGCTCTGCCTTTGCGAACGTACCCTTGAGGGACGTACCCATAGAGAGCGCGTACTCACATATCTTATGCATAGTCTTGTAATAAGCTCTTGTGAAGTTTTCGGCTCTGCGTTTTGCGTCCTGAGCAACGCCGTAGTTTGAGTCCTCCATCATCTCTGCGGTTATTGTGAATTCCTTCATAAACTGGATATGCTCGATGAACTTGCGGTAGGTCTCGCTTATCGTATCGTTCTCAGCGCCTGCGCCCTCGGGAGCGGCGCGGAATACGTCGAACTCGTTCTGACCTATGATGGTCTCGCCGAATTTTCCGCTTTTTTCAATATTGAAGAGCCAGTCGCAAATGCCTCCCTTCTTGGTCTGCATATCGCTTTCGTGCTCGATAACCATTTTGATGGGAGTTTCGAGCTTGCCGATCGCGCTGTCGGCAAGTCCTGAGGATTTAGAATAAATTATCATAGTAGTTCCTTTCTTTTGTCTGAATTAAAATTTAACGGTGACCTTGTCGCCTACCGCCTTTGCAGAACAGAGGTCAACGATAGTTGCGACTCCCGAGGTGGTAGTTGCGGTAACGCTTACCGTACAGTTGTTCGCATCTGAGCTGAGGGTGACCTTGTCGCCAAGCGAGAGCGAGGAGGGGTTAGCGCTTACGGTAGTTTCAAAGCGCATATTGCCGTTTACCGCATAGCAGTATACCGCGCTTTTGTCGGAGCCTGCCGCCTCGAGCGAAATGTGTGTGGGAACGGAGGTGGAGGTACACATAGTGAGGTAGCCTCCCGTAAGGGTGAGCGCCGTACCCGCCTTAACCGTAAGGGATGCGGGCTTTGGGAGCTTTACTGTTTCGGGAACGTTAACTCCCGAGTTTTCGATTTTGATAAGTCTGAACATATATTTTCCTTTCTTATTTTGAAACTTTTTTGTAGAGCCTTTGTATTTCGCGGTCAGAAAGTCCCGCGAAGAGCTCTCTTGCCGCCTCGAGTCCTCTTGCATCGAGCGTATCCTGCGATGCGCCCGCAGGTCTTGGCACCGCGCTTTGGAGATGACTTCTGTTATCGTAGCCTGATATACGGGAGTTCGTTGCGAGGTACGCCTCCTTTGGGGTAAGACCGAGATCGCGGAGCGCCGCATAGCGAAGCGGATTATCAAGCTCGGCCACGCTTTCCTTTCCGCGAAGGTGAGGGAAGAGCTCGCAAAGCTCGCGCATATCGGCGCGATCGAGCTCGGCGTAGTCTATCGGCGTGAACTCGGGGGCTTCGGCGGCATTTTCCGAAGCCTCGCCTTCGGCAGCCTCGGGGACGCCTTCCGCGCCGTTTTCCTCCGTGTACGTAACTTCTTCGGTTGTGACTGCGCCGTTATCTTCAGCGACGCTCTCTTTGGGATTCTTTTCTGATTCGCTCATACCTTAACCTCTCTTTGTTCTTAAGTCGTTGCCTACGTGCTTTGTTGCGCGGGGCTCGTTTTCGGGTTTACCCTTGGGGCTTTCGATTTTACCGCCTTTGTTGGTGGCGTAGTTTGAGTATTTCTTTTCTTTCATTGAGATGTTCCTTTCGTTTATTTCTTGGATTTGGACATAATGTATTTGTAATAGTCCTCAGCCGACATCGAGGAGTAGAATTCCTTTTCTTCCTTCGTAAAGGTAGATATTTCCTGATAAACGCGCTCGGCGTAAATCTCGGAAAGACCGAGGAATTTAGCATAAGCCTTCGCCTTCTTTGCGGAAAGGTTATTTGCCTTCGCAAAGGCTACGGCGCCGAGATACGTGTTATTTTTCGCGAGGAGTATCGCGCGATTTGCTGTTATCCTTGCCATAGTGTCGGATAGACCGGCTTCAACCGCCTTACTGTATGCGCGGTTAAAATCGAAATCATTTCCTTTTCCTATTGACTCGATAAGACTGTCGGATATCTTTTTTTGCACCGAGTCGTAATCGGAAAGATACTTTTCATAGCCCGACCTGTTTTTGTACTCGTCGGTCTTTTTTGCTTCTTCGGCAATACCAAGACTCTCACGATAGGATTTATCCGCGCGTGATTTAAGATAATCTCGGTATCCCGAGTTGGAAAGGCCTGCGGAGAGGAGTGATGCAGCCGAAGCTCCATAGTCAGCATCGTTCAGCCGAAGGGCGGTTTTTGCCTCCCGCGCCTTGTCGTAATAACCGTAAAGACTGTCTTTGCCGCTTTCGGAAACGTATTCAAAATAGCTTTTAGCCTCGTTGCTCTTAAGCTTGTCCGACAGGGTTTTCCAGGTTGTACTCATCGGCGCGTCCACCTCCTTCCTTTATAAGCTCCGAGAAGTATTCGACGTTCTCTCTTGCGTGAGGATAATGAGCTCTCTCCTGGCACTGCCAATAGCGTAAGAGCGTAGGCAAGGCGGCGGGGTCGCCGAGCGTGCCGGACTTAAGGTTATCGAGATTCTTCTGCCATAACGACTCTCTCTGATATTCCGAGCCTCCGTTGAGGTCAACGGAGAAAAGATAGGAGTCGTCATATTTAAAGCCCATACGGCATACGTCATAAACTAAGAAATCGTAGCGGTTGAAGCAGGCGTTGTGAATCCTCCCGTAAGCGTCCTTGAAGCAGAAGCTTCGCGGCTCGTCCGCGAATGCGAGATAGTGCTCGAAAATGAGTCTGTCGAGATGCGCGTAAGCGGTATGCTTCATTT
The DNA here is from genome assembly GCA_017411605.1 of Clostridia bacterium. Classification (GTDB taxonomy): domain Bacteria; phylum Bacillota; class Clostridia; order Oscillospirales; family CAG-272; genus UBA1740. The sequence continues at coordinate 41,273 of JAFQPR010000034.1, forward strand.
TTTTCTTCGACTCGAGTCTGCCGCTTGCCTGAGAGATACGAAGCTGCCTTGCAATGCCCGATTCGTTTGCGTTTTCGGCAATGCCCTGGTAAGCGTCAGAGATACCGAGGATTCGTTTGGAATGGTCGTAAAGGCGTTCCGCCTCGGCAATATCCTGCGAGATGTCGGGGGTCGTGTCTACTTTTCCGTACTGAGCCATGCTCTCTCCGGGCTTCATTTTTATTACCTGCCCGAATACGGAATTATTGATAGATACAACGGCATCCTCCGGGACGATAGGAGTCACGCCCGAGCGCAGAAGCTTCTGGAGTATGCGCGATTCTATCTTATTTATCGCTTGCTGCTCGGGGCGGATGTACTTGCAGTCGGATTGACCGAAAAGGCTGCCCTCGGCAGAGGTGTTCTTCCTTATAACTAACGGGAAGTGCTTTGGCACGTAATAGGGTACGCGTTCTATCACCCTACCGTTTCGCTTATCATTGACTGTCTCGTAATCAACGTCGAGCATATCGAAGCTGCCTTTACTCTCGCAGGTGCATAAATTCTCGTTGTTTTTGCATTTTTTGCAAACCTTTGTTTTCCTTTTATAGTAGTTTTCTATATCGGAAAGGATAAGATCACCCGAGAAAATGTATTTACCTATCTCGCCGTTTTCCCCTCTGTAGAAGCAGAGAATGACGATAACGGTATCCGTTCCCGTCAGCACCTCACCATCGTATTCGCACTCGGCAGAGAAGCTCTCCTCCTCGCTGACGCCGTATTTGCGCATAAGCTCGCCTCGCGTGGTAGTGAATTTTAAGAAGCAGTATTCCATATCCTCTACCGAATAAACGTTCGGCTGAGGGATAAAATCTCTCGGCGAGATGCAATGCACTCTGACACCGCCCGTCACGTCACCGAAATCCGCTTCGCTGTCCCATTCAACGAACCATACGCTTCCGCCGTAAATATAGGTATAGCGCTCGTCAAGGTCGTTCATCTCTTCGAAGGGGAGTCTGTCGCGCAGGGAACGGCAAAGAGCCTCAATGGCGTGCGCGGCGCGCTCCTTTTCTTCACTGTAGCAGGCGGCATCCGCCTTTGGCTGGGGGATATCCGACGATACCTGGCTTTCTATTATTTCATAAGTAATATTTCGCACGGTTACCGCCTTTTCCTTGCCTCCGTCTATATCGGATGAGCCTCGGTACTGCTGCATATTCCTGTCGAACTCCTCTGTGATATCCGAGATCGCGCACTTCGCGCTCTCATAAAGCGAGCGAAAGAACGAAAGCCTCTCTTTTTTGTTTTTCTTTTCTGTTTTCACATTGGTTCTCCGTATTTTTGAATAAGATATTTTTTCTCATTCTCGTCAGCGGCATAGTAGTCTTCCCACATATCCGTACTCCAGAGCGAGCGCCGTAAATCCTTCGTTGCTTCTCCCGGCCTCGCGTAAAATATTGCAAAGCCGCGCAGAGCGTCGGGGGCGTGCGTTATTTCGTGCGGCTCGTTCATACAGTCCGAGGGCTTGAGCTTGTCGATAAGAAGGGCGGGGAGGCAACGGATAAGCTCGGTGCAGAAGGAAAATATCTTCAGCTTCGGTCCGCCGCCTCTGTCTATAAGCAATTCTTTTATCGCCAGCCACCCCGTCTCTCTGTCGTTTGACGTCTTCGTGAAGACTACGCCGTGCTCGGAAAAAAGGCTCGCCTTGGTTTTTCCCGTTTCCTGGCTTCGGGAGAAGAGGTCGGGAGGCGCGAGAGTCGCGTAGACCTCCTCGTGCTTCGGAGTTCTTTCGGTAATAGCCTTCGCGCTGTCGCCTATCGGGAGATTTGACTCGCAGAACTCTCTGTAAACGTAAGCGCACCCATCGGGAGAAATAGCTATCCATAGGCAAACGAGCCTGTCAAGCCCGTAGTCGACCGTTCTGTATTTTCTCCATGAGGTAGGTATCTCGAAGGGCTCGCATACGTGATCTCTTTGCGAGAATTCTGTAAAATACTGCCCCTCGAAGATATTCCAATCCCCATAGAGCAGCGCGCGTCTTTCACGCTCGGGAAGGGCGAGAAGCCTTTCCTTGTACTTCGGGTCGCTCTTCATTAAGAATGCGTTATCATCGAGCAGGGAGGGGATAAATATCCTTCTCATCCCGTCCTCTCCGATGAACGCCTCTTTCGGCGGACTCGGATCAACGAACCGCCTTTTAACCCACCCGTGTCCTATTCCGCCGGGGTTTGTCGAGGATTTTATTTGTTTCGGGAAGCTGTTTGCGCCCCTGACTCTTGAAATGAGATAAATATATTGCGCCTCTGTAAAGTGCGTGAGCTCGTCGAAGCGAATGCAATCGTACTCCGCGCTCTGGTATTGATAAACGTCGTTTTCGGTGGCGCAGTATCCGAAATCGATGCAGGAGCCGTTTTTGAATTTTCCCGTATGCGTCGATGCGTTGAAGGAATATATATCCCTCGGGAAAAGCGCGAGGCTCGTTCTTATCAGAGATTTGTCAAGCTCCGAGAATGTACGCCTTAAGATAAGCTGCCTTGAGCCCGCGTACTGCAGGGCAAAGATAAGCGCGTCCACCATCTGCCCGTAGGATTTTCCGCCGCCCGCCGCACCTCCGAAAAGGACCTCGGACTCATTCGCTTCGAGAAACTCTCTTTGCTTTTTCGTTACGGTAAGATTTATGTTCACTCTTCTATCACCTTTATCGAAACCGAGATGCTTTTATCCTCGTCAGCTCCCGTGATTTCCGCGGCAAATTCCTCCGTGAGGAGAAACTTAACGAATGACGGATCGTAGCGCCGTGTCAATGCGCTGTCTGTAAGGTAATCCCTTCTGATTTCAATGCACTCACGCCACGCTCTGTCAAATTCCTTGTGCCGCCTGAAGCCCTCGAGCTCGCCGACCGTTACGCCGATGCTCCTCGCAAACTTGGAGAAGCTCGGCGGGGTGCCGTCGTTCACCATGCTCAAAAACGAAGAGTAAAGCTGTCTTGGAAGCTCCTTTTCGTATTTCCTTCCTTTCTTCAAAATAGCTCCTTTCCGTGATTTTGAGGCTTGTCTTACTCGGTCTGCAGTACCGCGTCTTTGCCTCGCCGTCACCGTCGCAAGGTGTCGGAGTCACACCCCGGGAGTGCCGCTCACTTCGCCTTGCAAGCCTATTATAGCAGGGGATTTTCGGTTTGTAAGTATCCTCTTAGTCCGAAAAAACGCTAGTGAGCGATGTGCGTTTTTGTGAAGCTTACACAAAGAAAAAAGCCCCTATGGGGCAAAAAGGAAAATAAAAAGCTCGGAGAGGTGGTTTACTCTCCGAGCTTACTTGGATAAAAGTGCTCGATTTATTATAAAAACAGGAAATTTGCTGTAGTTTTTTACCGTATATGAACAAATTGTAACTACCACCCCTCATTTTTGCGCATTTTTGCGGCAAAAAATGAATTTACATAACAAGCTCGTAAAGCGCGAGCAGCTCCTCTTCGATCTCAGCCTTGCGTTCCTCAATTTCTGCGGCTCTGACGTAATTGGTCGCGGCGCTTCCGTAAAGCTCATCGTCGAGCGAGGTAAGCTCCCCCTCGAGCTTCTCGATCTTTTCCTTTGCGAGGGTGAGCTTGCGCTCGTTCGCGCGTCGCTCTGCGTTCTCGCGCTTTCTTTGTTCGTAGTCGAGCTTTGATGAGCTTTCCGCCTTTGGCGCGCTTGCCTCTGCGGCTAGCTTTGCCTCTTTCTCTGCGCTTCTTATTCTGATATATTCGGTATACGCGTCGTCGTAGTCCTCAAGACTGTAGTCAACGAGTCCTCGCTCGCTCTCTCTGTCAAGCTCTATGATGCGCGTTGCTATCCTATTAATAAAATATCTGTCGTGCGATACCGCGATGATAGTACCGTCGAAGGCTAAAAGAGCATTCTCAAGCGCCTCTGCAGAGCCGATATCGAGGTGGTTCGTCGGCTCGTCCATTATAAGAAGATTGACCTTCTTCAGCATAAGCTTCGCGAGAGTCAGTCTTGCTCTCTCACCGCCCGAAAGCACGCTTATCGGCTTGATAATATCGTCGGGGCCGAAGAGGAAGAGAGCGAGAGCGGAGCGAAGCTCTCCGTCCTTCTTTTCGGGATACTCGTCGTGTATCTCCTCGAATACGGTCTTGGTTAAGTCAAGTCCGCGGTTCTCCTGATCGTAATATCCTATTTTAATATTATAGCCGAGCGTAAGCTTACCGCGGTTGGGTGTCAGCATCGAGTTTATAAGCTTCATCAGCGTAGATTTACCGCAGCCGTTTTTCCCTAAGAAGAGCACGCGCTCGTATCTTCTTATAAGGAAGGAAATATTGTTGATAAGAGGCTCGCCCGAGTAGGAGAAGGAAAGCTCCTTTACAGAAAGCACGTCGCCCGCGCTTTCCTCTTCCGCGTTAAATGAAAGACGTATGTCCTTCGGCGGCGGTGGAGCGAGCTCGACCTTTTCCATTCTCGCGAGCTGCTTTTCCTTTGAGCGTATCGTAACGAAGTTATGCTCTCTGTTGCATCTGCGCTGAAATTCTATATTAGCCTTTATCTTGGCTATCTCCTTTTGCTGCTCCTTGTATCTTTTCTCAAGAGAAGCCGCCTCTGCCTCCTGCAGCTCCTTCGTTTCGGTGTAGTTACCGTTATAAAGACGCGCGCCCGCATATTGAATATGCAAGGTCTTGTTCGTCGTTCTGTCAAGGAAGTATCTGTCGTGCGAAATAATTATAACCGTCTTTTTATACGAAGCGAGGAAGCTCTCAAGCCAGGCAAGCGCGTCAATATCAAGGTGGTTCGTCGGCTCGTCGAGCATAAGGATGTCGGGCTCTGTCGCGAGCAGGCGCGCGAGCGCAAGACGCGTATACTGACCGCCCGAAAGGGTTGAGATATTTCTGTAGAGAAGCTCCTCTTCAAAGCCGAGGCGCAGGAGCATGCTCTTGCATCTGTTCTTAAACTCAAGTCCGCCCTCGAGCGCGAATTTTCTGTTAAGCTCGGTAAGCAGAGAGGTGCGGCTGACCGCCTCGTCGTGCATTCCCGACGCGCTGAGCGCGGATATTTCACTCTCAAGCGCGGATATTTTCGACTCCATAGAGAGCAGGGCGGGGAACGCGGAATACATATATTCGAGTGCCATAGTACCGCCCGGGAGCGCCGTCAGGTCGGGATTCTGCTCAAGGCAGCCTACGGTGTATCCCTTTTGAAAATACACTGCGCCCGAGTCTGCGGTATACTCACCCGTAATGACCTTAAAGAGAGAGGTCTTGCCCGCGCCGTTAACTCCGATAACGCCGACTCTGTCCCCATCGTTCACCGAGAAGGATATATTTTTCAGTACGGTTTCCATTCCAAAGGAGAGGGAAACCTCGGATACGGATAATGCTATCATTTTTTCCTCAATAATAATTATATACTGATATTCTATCATAAAATCCGAGCAAAATCAACAGAAAAGAAAGTAAAATGAAAATATGCATAGAAAAATGCATAATTATGCAGAATATTTCCTGCATATTCATTGAATATATGCGCCGAACTCTAAAAGATATTAAAATAAAAAGCTTTCAAAATCTTTAAAATCTTTAAAAAATACGCGGGGTTTTGTGCATTTTGCACTAAAAAGCACACCACTTTCTGTAATATGAATAATAATTCACCAAAAATGAATTTTTTTGCAAAAATCGCTTGACTTTATGCAAAACGGGGTGTATAATTGGTTCATCCAAAAACACAGGGGCACAAAACAAACAAAAATCACAAACACCCCGAAAAAAGAAAGAAGGAAAACAAAATGAAAAAAATTATCTCAATCATCCTTGCGGCAGCGCTTCTTTGCTGCTCGATATTCGCACTTGCTTCGTGTAAGGGCGAAGATCTTTACAAGGCTTACGGAAAACAGCTTGATAAATTCGCTGCTCCCACCGATGCTGCAGAAACTCTTACGGTTGCAATGTCTCCCGATTTTGCTCCTATGGAGTTCACTTACGTAGACGGTTCTAAATCCGAGATCGCAGGATTTGACGTTATTCTTGCCAACTATCTTGCAAAAGAGCTTAATATGAAGCTCGAGATCAAGGCAATGTCATTCGATGCTTGCCAGACCGCAATCCAGACCGGTACCGTTGATCTTGCAATTTCCGGTTTCTCCTGGACCGAAGAGCGTGCTGAAAACTACCTCATTTCAAATTGGTACATAGCAGGTGACAATGAGACCGAGCAGGTTCTTATTACAACTAAGGAAAACGCAGGTAAGTTCACTAACGAAGAAGCCCTCAGCGGTAAGAAGATCGGCTATCAGGGCGCATCTCTTCAGGAGCTCCTCGTTAAGGAGACCTTTACAGGTATCGCAAGCGAGCTTGTTCCTTATACCGACCTTGGTCTTGCTACCGAAGCTCTTAAGACAGGTAAGATCGATGCTCTTGCAGTTGCAAAGGGCAACGGTGATTCCATTATCGCAAACGCTAACGATGCGATCGCATTCGCAGGTTACAACTTCGACGTAGATCCTATGTATGAGAACAACGTAATTCTTCTTAACAAGGCAGACAGTGCTCTCCTCGCGAAGGTTAACGCAGCTCTTGACAAGGCTCTTGAGAACGATTACTACACCGATTGGTACGAGGCATCTCTCATCCTTTCCGGAAGTAAGTCTATCGACGAGCTTGGTTACGACGCTGACGGTAACAAGATTACAGAGTAATTAATAGATTTATGAACCGAGCCTAAAGAGACTCGGTTCATAACTTGTTTTTTAGACGTTCTGATCACCTTGAAAATGTGTGATTAAAACAATAAAAAGGAGAAGTATAAGTGAGTTTAGTAACAATTATTGAAAATATAGCCAAGATTATGGGAAGATATTGGTACGTATTTCTCGTAAAAGGCGTAGGATATACGCTGCTTCTTTCTATAATCGTGCTTGTTTGCGGAGCAATTCTCGGCTCGATTATGGCGATAGGAAAAGGCTCGAAATTTGCACCGCTCCGTTGGATTATTACTGCAGTTGTCGAGGTCGTTCGAGGAACGCCGTCGCTGCTTCAGCTTTATATCGGTTATTTCTTCGTACCTAAGCTTTTGAATATCGAAGGGCTCAGCGCTCAGATGCAAGCATTCGTATGCTGTGCGATTGCTCTTATAATAAACAGTGCCGCATACGTATCCGAAATAGTCCGTTCGGGTATTGAGGCTGTGGATAAGGGACAGACAGAGGCATCGCGAAGCCTTGGTCTTAATTCCTTTACGACAATGACTAAGATAATTCTTCCTCAGGCGATAAAGAATATTCTTCCTGCTCTCGGTAATGAATTTATCGTCGTTATTAAGGAGACCTCGCTTGCATCGACGTTCTTTGTCGGCGATTTGATGACGGCATATCTTGAGGTTAAGGGAGCGACGTATCTTTCTACCGAGTGCCTTATCATTGTCGGCGCGATCTATTTCGTATTGACGTTCACACTCTCAAAGATTATGGGTGTCGCAGAAAGGAAGATGAAGGCTCATGCTTAACGTAAATAATATTTATAAAAATTTCGGTGATCTTAAGGTCCTCAAGGGCGTATCCACAGAGATCAAAGCGGGCGAGGTCGTTTCCATTATCGGAGCATCCGGCTCGGGAAAATCCACTCTTCTTCGCTGTATGAACCTTCTTGAAACTCCTACCTTTGGCGAGGTATGGATGGAGGGCAAGCTTCTGACTCCCGTTGATCCCTATCTTCATCCCGAGGTAATTGCGTGCTCGAACACGTATAAAAAGCTCGTTGCCGAGGGCATGTCAAGCGGGGACGCTATAGTGAAGATCAAGGCTGAGGACCTTCTCAACGAGAAGTTTTCTTCTGCCGAGGGCAAGGAATACCGCGCCGCAATGAAGAAGATCTACGACGAAAACTATATAGATATCAACGTTGCCCGTCAGAAGATGGGAATGGTATTCCAGCAGTTCAACCTCTTTAACAATCTAAGTGTAAAAGAGAATATTATGTTCGCTCCCGTAAGCATCGGGCTTGCGAAAATAAGAAAAGCAAAAAGAAAAAATCTATTGATAAAGCTCGGAAATCTCTTCAAAAAAGAGAAAAAAGAGCTGATAGAGATAACCGAAACGAAAGAGAGCATTAAGGCTGAGGCTGAGGCTAAGGCTATGGAGCTTCTTCGTAGAATAGGACTTGAAGAGAAGGCTGACGTTTATCCCTCGACTCTATCGGGCGGTCAGAAGCAGAGAATCGCTATCATCCGCGCGCTTGCCATGAACCCCGAGGTAATGCTCTTTGACGAGCCGACCTCCGCGCTTGACCCCGAGATGATAGGCGAGGTTCTCGACCTTATGAAGGAGCTGGCGAACGAGGGTATGACGATGGTTATCGTAACCCACGAGATGGGCTTTGCCCGTGAGGTTTCGGATAGAGTCCTCTTCGTTGACGAAGGCTACATAAAAGAGGATAGACCTCCCGAGGAGCTCTTTAAGTCCCCCGAAGATCCAAGACTACGGGACTTCTTATCGAAGGTGCTTTAATATTACGGCACTGAATTTCAGTATAAACTTTAAAGACGTGACTTTAGCCGAAGTGAAAACTCTTTGCTTCGGCTAAAGCTATAAAAAACAACTTTTGTTTGCAAAAATACGTTAAAGGATAATTATTATGGAGCTTAAGGAATTAAAAAGGATCGCAACGGACGCAATAGATGAAAGCTCGTCCGTGTTCTGCGAGGTGTCCGACATGATATGGGAATACGCGGAGCTGTCCTTAAAAGAGTATAAATCGACCGAGCTTTACGTAAAGGTGCTCGCAGAGCTTGGCTTTGAGGTAGAGCGAAACGTCGCGGGTATCGCAACCGCGTTCCTCGGTAAGGCGGGCTCGGGCAGACCGTACATAGGTATCCTCGGAGAATACGATGCGCTCTCGGGACTCTCTCAGGTAGGCGGTTCTGTGGAAAAATGCGAGGTCGAAAAGGGCGGAAACGGACACGGATGCGGCCATAATATGCTCGGAGCAGGTGCGCTCGCGGCAGCATACGGCGTAAAGAGGTACCTCGAAGCTACGGGTAAGAGCGGTACGGTTATCTTCTTTGGAACACCGGGCGAGGAAGGCGGTGCTGGCAAGGCGTTTATGGCGAAGAGTGAGCTTTGGCGCGAGCTTGACTCGGCGCTGACTTGGCATCCTATGGACGTAAACGAGGTAACCACGGGAACGTGCAATTCCTGCCTCCAGGTGCTCTATAAGTACCGTGGCGTGGCATCTCACGCGGCTGGTGACCCCGAGCACGGAAGGAGCGCGCTCGATGCCGTTGAGCTTATGAATACGGGCGTTCAGTATCTTCGCGAGCATACGAAGGACGACGCGAGAATACACTACGCGATAATAGACGGCGGCGGATTTTCGCCGAACGTAGTTCAGCCTACCGCGAGCGTGCTTTATATGGTGCGCTCAAAGCTCGTCCGCGACGCAAACGCGCTCCTTAAAAGAGTTGATAAGATAGCCGACGGCGCGGCGCTTATGACCGAAACCGAGTATGAAAGAGTGTTTATCGACGGTTGCTCGGGAACGGTTCCAAATCACGCGCTTGAGGCGCTTCTTTACAGCAACCTATGTGAGATAGGCGTACCCGAGTATACCGACGAAGAATGGGAGTACGCAAAGGCGCTCAAGGCAACCTATGATACCCACGGCGCGATACCCTCGCTTGCCGCGAGTCTTGATGCGCTTGCCCGCGCCGAGGTAGAAAAAATAACGAACGGCGGAGAGCTCGCAATCAATAATTTTGTAGCTCCGCTCTACACGGGTGACTGCTTCTCGCCCGGCTCAACCGACGTCGGTGACGTATCCTGGCAGACGCCGACGGCGCAGGTGTATACCGCTTGCTTCACCTCGGGCGCGCCGGGGCACTCCTGGCAGAACGTGTCCGTAGGTAAAACCTCGATAGGTCATAAAGGACTCATCCTTGCGGGCAAGGTAATAGCCGCAGCGGCAGTGGAGCTCTTCGAATGCCCTGAAAAAATTGCCGAAGCGAAAGCGGAGTTCGAGAATAGAACTAAGGGTGGCTACGTTTCGCCTATCCCCGACGGAGAATATGCAAAGCCTGTAGAGATATAATAATCAAGCAAATCCGTATCTGGGAGCTCGCTCACAAGGACGGATGCGCAGATTGCTCCGCGGCGGCTCGACGTAGGCGAGCTTAGTGCGTAGCACCAAAGACTTTAGGCTTTGCGCCGAATAGGAGTATAATTTAAATCCATATCTGGGAGCTCGCTCACAAGGACGGATGCGCAGATTGCTCCGCGGCGGCTCGACGTAGGCGAGCTTAGTGCGTAGCACCAAAGACTTTAGGCTTTGCGCCGAATAGGAGTATAATAGAAAAAGCGCTATTTGCAAACAAAGAGTTGCATTTAGCGCTTTTTATTCGTAAAGTATCTTTAATAGTTTTTCAAATTCATCGGGGAGCGGTGACTCGAAAGTCATTCTCTCTTTTGTTTTCGGGTGCGTCAGGGTGAGCCTTTTTGCGTGAAGAGCCTGACCCGAGAGCAGAGCCTTGTGCTGCCGCTCGAAGAGTGTTCTTCCGCCGCCGTAGACGGTATCGCCGAGAAGCGGATGCCCACGGTGCGACATATGCACTCTTATCTGATGTGTTCTGCCCGTTTCAAGCACGAGCTTAAGATAGCTTATCTGCCCAAACGACTCAATGACCTCGTAATGAGTTATCGCGTGCTTTGCTGATGCCGAGCCCTCGGGGAGAACAGCCATCCTCTTTCTGTCCACGGGATGTCTGCCTATCGGTAAATTAACAGTACCCGACATCTCCTTAAATCCGCCGTTCACGAGCGCGTGATATTCACGCACGATTCCGTGATGCTCAAGCTCCTCGGAAAGAGCTCTGTGCGCAAAGTCGTTTTTAGCGCAAACAAGAAGACCCGACGTGTCTTTATCTATCCTATGCACGATACCGGGGCGCATAACGCCGCCGATGCCCGAGAGCGAGTCGCGGCAGTGATAGAGAAGGGCGTTGACGAGTGTCCCCGTCATATTTCCCGCCGCGGGATGAACTACCATACCCGACGGCTTGTTGATAACGATAATATCAGAGTCCTCATAGATGATATCAAGAGGAATATCCTCGGGGGTGACCTCGTAGGGGACTACCTCTTCTTCTTTGAAGATAACGGTATCTCCGACGCCCGCAAGCTTGTACTTCTTATCGGGCTCTTTTTCTTTGCCGTCCGAGATTACCTTAACGCGTCCCTCATCTATCGCGCGGACTGCGGCGTTTCTCGATTCACCCGTCACGGCTGCAAGATACGCGTCAAGCCTTTTGCCTATATCCTCTTCTTTTACGGTAAAGGTCATTATTCCTCGCCCTCGCCGTCGGAGTCTTTATCGGATGCGGCAGCTTTAGCAGCCTTTTCTGCCTTTGCTTCTTTAACGATATCGAGTATCAGCGCGAGTATCAATAGACCCGCACCGACGCAAACGAAGGAATCAGCTCCGTTGAATATAGCGGGGAAGCCGATATCCGAGAAGTCGATAAAATCGCGAACGACCTTGTCCCCCGCGTTCTGCGGAAGAACACCCGTAAAGAACATTCTGTCTATCATATTGCCGATACCGCCCGAGATGATCATAGCTATAGATATCTCGTAGAGCTTATTTTCGGCAAATCCGAGATAAAGATAAGCGGAGAGAACAACGATAAGGATGGTGGACGTAACCATAAATATCCACCTTGCGTCCTTCATCGAGCCGAATGCCGCGCCCGTGTTTTCCGCATAGGTAAGACTGACTACTTTGTTAATTATAACAACGCTCTTCGGGTAAAGGGGCGCGAGGTATTTCTCCGCGAGCCACTTTGTAAGCTGATCGAGGAAAAGTCCCACGGCGATAACTGCGGAATAAAGAATATAATCGCGGGGGCGCTTTTTCTTTACCTTAGATAAGAAACTTGATATAAAATTCTTCATAATGCAGAGCTATCAGCCTTCATCCGAAACGTCAACGTCGTGAGGAGTGATGATATAGGTGTTTACGGCAACGGGCTTGATATCACCGTCGGTGGTGTAGGTCACGCCGTTGAGGAAATCGAGCATTCTGCGGCATACCGGCTTATCAAGAAGCTCGGTGTTGAGAACTACGGTGCAGCCGTCGATAAGATAATCGGCAATAGTGCTGACCTCCTCGAACTCCTGGGGCTTAACTACCTTGAAAACGATGCTGCTGTCCTTTCCGTTATCGTCAGCGGTGAGGGTAGAGCCCTGAGGCTCGGGACGGGTAGCGGCGTTATTATCGCTTTCCTCATCGTACTTCTTGAATTCTATAACCTCATCTTCGCTGTGAAGCTTTTTGTTCAGTCTGTCTGCAAGATTTTTCATAAATGCCATTGGTGTTTACCTCCTGTTATTTCAAAAATAATTTTCTTCCGACTCGAACGAGCGTTGAGCCCTCTTCTATGGCGACGCGATAGCTGTCACTCATACCCATAGAAAGGATCGGCTCGTCCTCGAAATATGAACTAAATTTATCAAAAAGCGCTTTGGTAAGACGGAAATATCCGCGTAGCTCCTCAGCATCGGAAACTGCGGGTCCCATTGTCATAAGCCCCGAGAGCTTAAGATTTTCAAAGGGGAGAATGCTCTCGATGAACCTCTCGGTATCGGACGGTATAATTCCGTCCTTCTGCTCCTCCTCTGCCGAGTTGACCTCTACGAGGACGGGGATCTTTATCCCAAGCCTTTGCCCCTGTCTGTCAAGCTCCTTCGCGAGGGAGAGAGAGGCGAGAGAATGGATAAGAGCAGCCTTATCCGCTACGAGCTTCGCCTTGTTCGACTGAAGCGTGCCTATCTGATGAAGCTCGGGAGAAAGTCCCGCATCTGAAAGGAGCGCGCCTCGCCGCGCAAGCTCACCGGGGCGGTTTTCGCCTATTGCGTAAGCTCCGCTTCTGCAAAGGGCAAGAAGCTCCTCATCGCTGCCGCTTTTCGTGACCGCAACGAGCTTTGGCGGCTTTACGCCGACCTTGCCCGATAAAAGCTCTATCTCTTCCGTAAGAGCATCAAAATTCCGTTTAATATAACCGTAATCATTCATTCCGAATACCACTTTTGACAAATTATACTTCTTCAATTATGATTATACCATATACTTAAAGCGAATTTCAAGAGTAAACTTAAAAATATTTTATATAACTATTGATTTTATTAGGCAAATTTGGTATACTGTTGTAATAAGAAAAACATCGGACGGTATAAAGATGCACGAAAAGGTTGTTGGAGCGGCTCTTCCGTCGGTTCTGGCGCTCTCGTATATAGGCGATGCGCGCCATTCGCTGTACGTGAGGACGATGCTCGTAAAGCGCGGAATATCAAAATCGGGCGAGCTCAACGAGCGCTCGCTTCATTACGTTACCGCGGAGGCTCAGGCTGAAGCCTACGGAAAAATCGAAGATAAGCTGCTTGATGACGAAAAAGAGGTATTCCGTCGGGCGTATAACTCGACGCATTTGAATAAGCCGAAAAGAGCCTCGGGAAAGGACTATCGCACGGCGACGGGCTTTGAGGCTGTTATAGGTATGCTTTCGTATATCGGAGATGAAAAGAGAATAGAGGAGCTGCTCGATATAGCTCACTCGGACGAAGGAGATAAAAACGATGATTCAGAAAATTAAAGGAACTATGGATATATTGCCGAATGAAACCCCTCTGTTCCGCTATATAGAAGGCGTGATGAGAGAAGAGGCGGAGAAGTACGGCTACGGCGAGATAAGAACTCCCACTATTGAGAATACCGAGCTTTTCGTCAGAGGTGTCGGCGATACGACTGACGTTGTTCAAAAGGAGATGTACACCTTTGCGGACAGAGATGACGGCGCGTCTATCTCTCTTCGTCCCGAGGGAACAGCATCGGTAGTCCGCGCTCTTATCGAGAACGGCAAGTATTCGGATACTATGCCCCTCAAGTATTACTATATAATCTCCTGCTTCCGTCACGAGAAGCCTCAGGCGGGCAGAAGCCGTGAGTTCTTCCAGTTCGGAACGGAGATGTTCGGCTCGGAGAGCCCCGCGTCCGACGCTACCGCAATCTCTCTTGCGGCGGCTGTTATAAGAAGACTCGGACTTAAGAACGTAACTCTTCACATAAATTCGATAGGCTGCAAGGAGTGCCGTCCCGCGTACCGCTCGGCTCTCGTTTCCTATTTCGAGTCTCACAAGGCGAAGCTTTGCGATAACTGTAAAAACCGACTCGACAAGAATCCCTTGCGTCTTCTTGACTGCAAGAATCCCGACTGTCAGATAATCGCGAAGGACGCTCCGAAAACTACCGAGCACCTCTGCTCTGAGTGCGAGTCGAAGTTCGATATGCTGAAAAGATCTCTCGATGCTATGGGCATTGAGTACGTTGTTGATTCCTCTATCGTAAGAGGTCTTGATTACTACACGGGTGCCGTGTTTGAGTTTATCGCGGAAGGTATCGGCGCTCAGTCCACAGTTTGCGGCGGCGGCAGATACGACGGACTCGTTGAGTCTCTCGGCGGTCCTAAGCTCTCGGGTATAGGCTTCGGAATGGGACTTACCCGTATCATCCTCGCGATGAAGGAGCAGGGACTTGACGTGATAGCAGCTCCCCCCGTATCGCTCTACGTTGCGGCTCTCGGCGAGCGCGCTATGGTAAAGGCTCTTGAGATTACCGAAAGGCAAAGACGCGACGGTAAGATATGCGAGTGCGATATCGTCGGCAGAAGCCTTAAGGCGCAGATGAAGTATGCGAATAAAATCGGCGCGCAGTATACGCTTATTATCGGCGACTCCGAGATTGACGCGGGCCGCGCTCAGCTCAGAAATATGCAGGACGGAACGCAGACCGAGGTTGAGCTGGATAACTTCACTATATAACGTTAAGATAAACAATTTATAAGCTCCGAAAGCGAGCGCACAGGACTGTCTTGAATGCGAATTTTGGACAGTCCTTTTTGAGAAAAGTTTAGTTTTGTAAATAATTATTTTCAAAAAACGCAAGAAAGGAAGCCTTTTATGAAGGATAGACGCGAATTTTTACCCGTATCAATGCAGGACGTCAGAGAGCGCAATTGGTCGGAGGTAGACTTTGTTTACGTATCGGGTGACGCATACGTGGACCACCCCTCGTTCGGCGTGTCGATAATCAGCCGTGTTCTTGAAGCGGAAGGCTTCAGGGTTGCAATCCTTGCACAGCCCGATTATAAGAGCACCGAGGATTTTAAAAGATTCGGCAGACCGAGACTCGGATTTCTCGTCACCTCGGGTAATATCGACTCGATGGTAGCTCACTATACCGTATCAAAAAAGAAAAGAACCTACGATTATTACAGCGCGGGAGGTAAAATGGGCGCCCGTCCCGACAGAGCGGTGATAGTCTACTGTAATAGAATAAGAGAAGCGTACGGCGACGTTCCGATCATAATAGGCGGGCTTGAAGCATCGCTCCGCCGCTTTGCGCACTACGATTATTGGGACGACCGTGTGAGAAGAAGTATACTCGTTGACTCGCGCGCGGATATTCTGACGTACGGAATGGGAGAGAATATCCTTATACGTATAGCGAAGCTTCTTGACCGCGGTGTGCCGATAAAGAAGATACGCGATGTTCGCGGCACGGTATATCTCTCAAAGACAGGCGAGAAGATAAACTATCCTCACGTTGAAACCTATGACTACGACGTACTCAAAACCGATAAGGAAGCTTACGCTAAATCCTTTGCCGCGCAGTACAGAAATACCGATTCGGTAAGAGGTAAGGCTATCGTTGAATACTACGGAGATAAGATGCTCGTGCAGAATCCGCCGATGCCCCCTCTGGAAAGAGAAGAGCTTGACCGTGTTTACTCTTTACCCTACGCGAGGGATTATCACCCCGATTACGAGACGTTTGGCGGAGTCCCCGCGATAACCGAGGTCAAGTTCTCCATAACGCATAACAGAGGCTGCTTCGGCGCGTGCAACTTCTGCGCTATCGCATTCCATCAGGGCAGAGAGGTGCGCTCGAGGAGCGAGGAAAGCGTTGTACGCGAGGCAGAGATAATAGCGAAGATGCCCGACTTCAAGGGCTACATAAACGACGTCGGCGGCCCTACCGCAAACTTCAGATATCCCTCCTGCAAGCAACAGAGCGAATGCGGCGTATGCCCGAATAAAAAGTGCCTTGCCCCAACCCCGTGTAAGAATCTCGAGGTCGACCACTCGGAATATATGCATATGCTGTCCGAGATAGAGAAGATAAAGGGAATAAAGAAGGTCTTTATCCGCTCGGGAATCCGCTTTGATTACCTTATCTACGATAAGGATGATTCCTTCTTCAGAAAGCTCGTCACCGATCACGTATCGGGTCAGCTCAAGGTTGCCCCCGAGCACTGCGCGAACAACGCGCTTCTTATGATGGGTAAGCCCTCGGTTGACGTCTACGAGCGCTTCAGAAAGAAATACTTCGAGCTTTGCGATAAGGCGGGGCTCGAGCAGTATCTTGTTCCGTACCTTATGTCGAGCCACCCGGGAACTACTATGGCTGATGCCGTAGAGATGGCTCTCTGGCTCAAAAAGTGGGGTTACTCACCCGAACAGGTGCAGGATTTTTACCCGACACCCGGAACAATCTCAACGGTTATGTACTACACGGGTATTCACCCGATGACGGGTAAGCGTGTTAACGTGACCACCGATTATCACGAAAAGCAGCTTCAGCGCGCGCTCCTTCAGTACTCAAGACCCGAAAACGCGAATCTCGTTCGCGAGGCTCTGCGTCTTGCGGGCAGAGAGGACCTTATCGGCAACTCTCCCGAGTGCCTTGTTCGCCCCGCATTCTCGGGCGCGGGTAAGTCGGGCTACGCGAAGCCTCACTCGAAAAAAGAGGGAGCGCATCATTCGGAGTGGGAAAAGAAGAGCTCCTCTCGTACCGTGTCAAAAGCTGCGGATAAAAGAGGACGCACGGGTGGCGCTCGTTCCAAAGCCTCAAATGTGAAAACCCCGAACGCAAGAAACGCCGGCATCGCGTCTTCCGACGTCAGAAGGACGAAAAAGAGCAAGCTTGATCGCGTTTTCGGTGAGAATGCCGATAGGATCAGGCGCGAGGCGGACAGAGTGTCCGCTACTCGCAAGTCGGGAGCTAAAAAACGCAAAAACAGCCGTTAACGGCGATTAGCTTCGGATATATTACGAATTAAAAGCGTAAAAAACATCGGCAGAAAATTATTAGACTGAAGTATGCCGTGTCTTTTCGCAAAATGCAGGAATTTATATCAAAAAACGGAAAAAGGATATTTTTTATTCATAAAACTTATCCACATACTCCACAGTGGAAACGGTGGAAAACTTGAGTGAATTAAGCCGAAAATAAAAAAAGACCTTGAAAATCAAGGCTGAGTTATCCACACTTTTCCACATTCTCCACAAATTTGGCTGTGGAAAACCTATATGCATACGAAATGGAATATATGCAAAAATAACCGAAAAGAATAGTTGTGTGACAGGCATTGTAAATAAAAGCTTTCGCGCTTGTCCCATCAGTTTTCGCAAAAGGAAATAAGAAAAACGAGTAATTTTTGCGAATGCGCGGAATATTCGGTAAAAAGACACAGAAAGAAAGCGTATTTATGAAAAATATTGATCTTGAATATACGAAAGCAAAGAGAGCGCTCTTTGACAAGGTGTATGAAGAAAAGCTGAATCCCGAGCAGTGCCGCGCCGTGTTCACCGCGAAAGGACCTTTGCTTGTTCTTGCGGGCGCGGGAAGCGGTAAGACTACCGTTCTTGTTAACAGGATAGCCTACCTGATAAGATACGGAAACGCATACTTTTCCGATAGTGTTCCGAGCGCGGTATCCGAGGAGACGGTTGATGCGCTCAGAGAGGCTGTCAATATCGCGCCGTCCGAAATAGAGGAGATACTTCCCGAGTTTATAACCGAGCCCGTATCTCCGTGGTCTGTTCTCGCGATAACCTTCACCAACAAGGCGGCGCGCGAGATAAAGGACAGACTTCAGGCTGCATTTGAGGATAAGAGCATCACCGACGCTATATGGGCGGGAACGTTCCACTCGGTGTGCCTCCGTATACTCCGTAAGTACGGCGAGCGGCTTGGATACAGAAGCGGTTTTTCCATATACGATACAGACGATAGCAAGCGTATGATAATCGCGTGTATGCGCGAGCTTGATATAGACGAAAAAAGGCTCTCCCCGAAATCGGTTGCAAACATAATCAGTCGCGCGAAGGATAAGCTCGAGGGACCCGATAAGTTTGAGGTCACTCACGATCCGAGAAGCCGCGACGTTCAAAAAATCTACGAGCTCTATCAGAAAAAGCTTATGGCGAACAATGCCGTGGATTTTGACGATATAATTATGAAAACGGTCGAGCTTCTTCGCGCGGACGACGAGGTAAGAGAATACTATCAGAATAAATTCAAATATATCCTCGTTGACGAGTATCAGGATACCAACTACGCGCAGTTCGTTCTCACCGCGACCCTTGCGGAAAAGCACAGAAATATAATGGTAGTAGGTGATGATGACCAGAGCATATACCGCTTCCGCGGAGCTACGGTCGAGAATATCCTTAATTTTGACAAGACCTATCCCGATGCGACGGTAGTCAAGCTCGAGCAGAACTACCGTTCCACAGAAACTATTCTTGACGCAGCGAACGCAATTATTCACAATAACGGAAAAAGGCATGAAAAAAGTCTTTGGAGCGATAAGGGCAGAGGTGAGAAGATAACTCTCCGCGAGGTCGGCGACCAGAACGAGGAGGGAAGATACATTATCGACTGCATCAGCAGGGGCGTGCGTAATTCGGGACGAAAATATTCCGACTATGCAATCCTTTACCGCGTAAATGAGCTTGCTCGTTCTCTTGAGACGAGCTTTGCGAAAAGCGGCGTGCCGTACAGAATCCTCGGTGGCACGAGATTCTACGACCGCAAGGAAATACGCGATATGATAGCCTACCTTTCGGTCATCAATACGACGAGCGATTCGCTCCGCCTTAAGAGAATAATAAACGAGCCTAAAAGGAAGATAGGAAACGCCACGGTCGAGGCGATAGAGAGCATATCAAACCTTGAGGGGCTCTCGATGTTCGAGGTAATGAAGAGGGCGGACGAGTACGTTTCCTTAGCCAAGATCCGAGATAAGCTTCTCGCGTTTACTTCTCTTATCGACGGAATAATTTCCGAGGGCGGCAGAGTATCGGATACCGTTGCCAAGGTCTTTGAGCGAAGCGGCTATCACGAGATGCTTGAAGCTGAGGGCTTCGAGGGTGAAGGTAAGATAGATAACGTCAACGAGCTTATAGCGGGCGCGCTTGAGTACGAGGGACGCTGTATTGAAAACGGAACCGAGCCGACGCTCTCGGGATACCTTGAGGATATCGCTCTTGTCAGCGACGTTGATAAGTATGACGACGAGGCGGACGCGGTAGTCCTTATGACGGTTCATTCGGCAAAGGGACTTGAGTTCCCGATAGTATTCCTTGCGGGAATGGAGGACGGAATATTCCCCTCGGAGCAGAATATGCACGATGAGGACGAGATGAGTGAGGAGCGCCGTCTTGCCTACGTAGCCATAACCCGTGCTAAAGAAAAGCTGTATATCACCTATGCGAAAAACAGAATGATGTACGGCAAAACAAGCTATAATATGCTCTCGGTATTCATTCGCCGCGAGGTCCCCGAAGAGCTTCTTGAAAAGCAGCTACCGAGGCGCGAGCCGCCGAGAGGCGCGGCATCCTATTTCAGACCCGAGAGGCGCGGCGCGGAGTTTGCTCCCGCATCGTCAAGGTCGGAGATACGCAGAACTCCCGATATCTTCGGCGCGCAGAAACGGCGCGACGCGGCAAGCTTCGGTATTGAGAGATTTGCTCCGGGCACGGTAGTAAACCATACCGCATTCGGCGAGGGCGTGATAATTTCCGCGCGCGATATGGGCGGAGATATCCTTTACGAGGTTGATTTCAAATCGGTAGGCAAGAAGAAGCTTATGGCGACGTTCGCGAAGCTTACGAGAAAGTGATAAGCCTAGAGCTTTTGCCGCCTGACAAAGGGGAATTAGCCACGCGGCTATGCGCGTGAATCGGAACTGAGGCGTAACGTGCGAAGCAACGTATACCCATAAGGTTTTGCAGACAATTTGCACAAAAAGAGAAAAGACGATTTGTATAAGAGGTAGAAAGATTTTTTTATCTGCCTCTTATCTTCGTTTTTTCTCTTTTAATTTTTTTAAAACTATGATATTATTTATCTGTAAAACTATATAAATCTTTAAAAGGAGATAAAAATGCGACGGATTAATATTTTTCTGCTTTTGATGATACTAATAATTGCACTCACGTCCTGCTCGCTTCTCGGCGGTTCGGACAACGGCGACGGTACGAATACGGGCAATTCGGGGGACGAAACTCCTAAAAACGAAGGAATAAAGGTGCTTCTTACGCACGATGACAATATTACGGTAAAAAGCGAAAACCCCGTTTATATAAAAGAAGGCGAAAAAGCTGAGTTTGAGATAGCCTTCGCAGACCAGTTTGCCCTTGACGAGCTGAGCCACGGTGAATACAGAGGCGGCGTTATAACAGTAAGCGGAATAACCAAGGATACCGTAGTCCGCGCATCAAGTATTTTCGTTGCGTGCGACACCTCGACTCCCTATCCCTTTATGCTCTGCGGTGACGAGGCGGACAGCGCGAGCGTCAGAAACGGTGAGAAGATAACGGGCGGAACAAAGGTAACGGTAAACGCCAACCAGAAATTCAAGATATTCCTCGGTTGGAGCGTCGGCGGCTATACGACGGATAAAACGAAGATGCTCTCGGAGAGCAGAACGTTCACCTTCAGAGTTAATCCGAGTATGAAGGACGCATACGGCATCATAAAGATTTACGCGAATTACGCGGAGGCGGGCGCGTACTATTACGATGCAAACGGCGGCACGCTCAATGCATCAAGCACTCTTGCTAAGAGCAACTCGTATTACACTTCGAGTGCATCGGGTGATAGACTCAAGGTCACGCTTTCGGGAGAATACCTCGACGTTATCGAAACTGCAAGCCTCTTCTACGATGATGGCACGTTCACTCGCGAGGGCTACGTTCTCACCGAGTATAATACCAAAGCCGACGGCAGCGGCGAGTCATACAGTCTTGGCTCGAAGTTCTATATAGACCCCACTCAAAACGACCTTCCCGTGCTATACTGCATATGGCAGAAGGCGGCGGATGCGTCGGAATTTACATATGAGGACTTTTCTTATCCCGCGCCCGTTAAGCTATCGAACATACCGCATTGGCACGAGTCGGGCGTTATGATAACAGCCTATTTCGGTGATGCCGATACTGTGGTAGTACCGGAGAAAATCGACGGAAAATATGTAACGGGTATAGCGAAAGACGCCTTCACTGATAAATCCATGACCACTCTCGTGCTTCCGAAGAGTATGCAGCGCGTTGAGAGCGGAGCGTTCGTCGGATGCGAAAGCCTTACCACGATCTACTATCCCGACAGTATATACGATATCTCAAACGAGAGCTTTGATGCGGCAAGCTACACGAGCCTCAAAAACCTTTACGTCAACGCGACTATGGCGCCGAGAAATACCAAAAACGACGGCGGCGTATTTGCGGTCAAGCTCTCAAGACTCCTCGCGAGCGGGGATAGAAACCGCATAATCTTCATCGCGGGCTCGTCTACCTACCAGGGACTTTCGAGTGAGTATATGGAGGCGCTCCTCGGAGGAAGCCACAGAGTTATCAACTTCGGTACGACGAGAACGACGAACGGTATGATATACCTTGAGGCTATGAAGCATCTGGCGCACGAGGGCGATATAATAGTTTACGCTCCGGAAAACAGCACCTATATGATGGGCGAGAACGAATTGTATTGGAAAACTCTCAACGATATGGAGGGTATGTATAACCTATACAGATTTATCGACATATCGAACTACACCAACGTATTCTCCGCTTTTGCGGATTATAATCAGACAAAGCGCTACGTCGTGGGCCCTATGCGCTACGAGCAGATATACGATACTATCGTAACGAAGGGAACGGTCAATAAGTACGGCGAGTATCAGAACGCGAAGCGCGTATCCCTTGTTGACAGTTATTTCGACGGCTACTTTATAACCCTCAATAACCGCTATAAATCGAAGAACGAGGGCGCGTGGGATGACCTTGAAGCTCAGATTGCTAATAAGGACTACACCGACCTGTCAAATCCCACCTGGGAGTCAATAGACTCGGATAGGCTTAAAGGCGCTATGAACGGCGCTATTCTTGCCGCCAAATCGAGCGGCGCGTCGGTCTACTTCGGATTCTGCCCCGTGGATGCTGATAAGCTCGTTTCCGAGGCGAGAAACGATGCGTGGCTCGCAGCCTACGATAAGCTTATTCTCGATACCTTCGAGTTTGACGGACTTGTCGGCTCGTGCAAGAATTATATCTTTGCTCACGAATACTTTTACGATAACGCCTTCCACCCGAACGACGTGGGAAGGACCTACCGTACCTACCGGGCATACCTCGACCTATGCGATATTCTTGACGCGTCCCCCTTGGGCTTCAAGGCTGCGGGAGATGAGTTTGAGGGATGTATCTTCGAGGAGGGCTCGCTCGGA
Source organism: Clostridia bacterium (assembly GCA_017411605.1). Lineage (GTDB taxonomy): Bacteria > Bacillota > Clostridia > Oscillospirales > CAG-272 > UBA1740. The sequence goes on from JAFQPR010000034.1 coordinate 63,850, forward strand.
GAGCCTATACACAGTGTAGATTACCTTAAATGAGGTGGCAGATGAAACTCTTACAAACACCAACCGTTTTGCTATTTCTTCTTTTGCTGATATTGCTTCATATCGTGTCGCTTGTCACAAGAGGAAAAACGGCAAAAATCATTAACTTTGTAAATATATTTTTACATATCGCGCTATTTATACCGATGCTCAACAGCAGGTTTTCAATTGAAGAAGCGGTGCTCGTATATATGATAAGCATTTTCTTCTATACGCTGTTTGCCGTTATCGGTTACCGCAGGCAGCGCCGCTATGAAAAAAGAATAGAAGCTATGAGAGAGCGATTTTTGGCTGCGAGAGCCAAGGCTCCCAGCAAAGAGGAGGGTAACGTATGACCTTCAATTCCTGGGAATTTTTACTCTTCTATCCGATAGTTCTCCTGCTTTACTTCATTCTGCCGAAGAAGCTTAAGTGGCCGATGCTCCTTGTTGCGAGCTACTACTTCTATATGTGCTACCAGGCAGAGCTCGTATTCCTTATTTTCGGAACTACGCTTATATCCTGGGTGGCATCGAACATTATTGAACGCACAACGAAGAGCGGAGTCAGAAAATTCTGGCTGACGGTAACTCTTATAGTGTGCCTTGGCGTTCTGTTCTTCTATAAATACTTCAACTTCCTTGCGGGAAGCGTTGTCGGACTGATTACGTACTTTGGAGGAACACCCTCGCCGATAGCCCTTAATCTTATTCTCCCCGTAGGCGTTTCGTTTTACACGTTCCAGACCCTCTCCTACGTTATCGACGTATATAGGGGCGACGTCAAGACCGAGAAGAATTTCTTCTTCTTCGCGCTCTTCGTGTCCTTCTTCCCTCAGCTTGTTGCAGGACCTATCGAGCGCCCCGGCAACCTTATTCCTCAGCTCAAAGAGCCGAAGAAGTGGAACCGTGCCGACGCCGTTAAGGGCTCGAAGCATATGATAGTCGGCTTCTTTAAAAAGGTGGTTGTCGCAGACCTCTTATCCCTTTACGTAAACGAGATATACAATGACGTGTCAAGCGCAACCGCATACGGCGTTATAATCGCGACGGCTCTCTTTGCCGTGCAGATCTACTGCGACTTCTCGGGTTATACCGATATCGCGATAGGATGCGCGAGAATTATGGGCATACGCCTTATGAAGAACTTCGACCATCCGTATACCGCGACGACGATAAAGGAATTCTGGGGCAGATGGCATATCTCGCTCTCGACCTGGTTCAAGGACTACCTCTATTTTCCCCTCGGCGGCAGCAGATGCAAAAAGTCGCGTCACCTCTTCAACCTGTTCGTTGTATTTTTAGTGTCGGGACTCTGGCACGGCGCGGCGTGGACATACGTTATATGGGGCGCGATACACGGCGTGTATCAGATAATAGGAAACCTCACGATAAAGACGCGAAACCGCGCTCTCTCACTTGTGAAGCTTTCGGATAAGAGCCTACCCGTTGTCATTTTCAGGCGGCTTATGGTATTCGTTCTCGTCTGCTTCGCATGGCTCTTCTTCAGGGCGAACAGTATGGCAGACGCGATATCGCTGCTTCGTACTCTGTTTGTCACGGGTTGGGGTGTCAGCCTCAGCGATACGCTTACTTCAATGAATCTTGACCTCACCGCGATACTTATGTGCGCGCTCTCTGTCTTAACTCTCATTATGATAGACCGCGTACTGAAATACGAGGACGAAGAGGGCGGTTCGGGACTCCTCGTGAAAAACGGAAGCTTTATATATTTCATCTGGATAATAATGTTTGCCTGGGCGATACTTCTCTCGCAGGATATCGCGAGCACGTTTATTTATTTCCAGTTCTAAGGAGGAAAATATGGGAAAGGTAATAGCACTTCTTTTAGTAATTATTCTTCCGATAGCGCTGCTGTTCGGATATGTATTTTCAATACCGCCGCAATATACCAATACGTTTGTCGGCGAGCTTGACGACAAGTTTGAAAGGCTCACCTCGATAGATGAGCCGAAGATAGTCGTCGTAGGCGGCTCGTCCGTGGCATTCGGACTTGAGAGTGAGCTCCTTGAAAAGTACACGGATATGCCCGTCGTTAACTTCGGTCTTTACGCCGCTCTCGGAACGAAGGTCATGCTTGACCTCTCGAAGGCGGGAATAGGAGAGGGTGATATCGTTATCCTCTCACCCGAGCTTGACGCTCAGACGATGTCGATGTACTTTAACTCGGAAACCACCCTGCAGGCAACGGACGATAACCCCGCGATGCTCAGATACGTCGCCCCCGAGCATTACTTCTCGCTCCTCGGCTCGCTCTGGGATCACGTAGGGCAGAAGCTCGAATATCAGAAGGACGGCGCTCCGAATCCCTCGGGCGTCTATAACGGAAATAACTTCAACGAGTACGGCGACCTCGAATACGAAAGACCAGGCAACGTTATGGCTCTTTACTACGATCCGAATACGGTTATAACCCTTGACGAGAGCATTCTTGACGAGGAGTTCATAGACTATATGAACGATTATATCAAGTACTGCGAGAAAAAGGGAGCGACCGTTTATTTCTCCTACTGCCCGATGAATCATATGGCGCTTGCCGACGGTACGACCGACGAGAGCATTGCGGCGTTTGACGCTCTTATGAAGGAAAAGATAAACTGCAAGTTTATCAGCTATATCGAGGACTATATCCTCGCTCCCGGATACTTCTACGATACGAACTTCCACCTCAACGATGCGGGCTCGGTATACAGGACTCTGCAGCTTGCCACAGACCTTATGCTCGAGATGAATATCACGACTCTTATAGAGGAAAAGCTCCCCGAGGTCCCCGCGCTTAAGGACGGAATGATAGAGGTGACGGAGAAGATCGAGGGCGGCGAGTTCTTCACCTACGAGGCTCTTGCGAACGGAAACTACAAGATAACGGGACTTACCGAGGCGGGTAAGGCAGAGAAGACCTTAACTATTCCTCTCGGTGTTGAAATAGGCGGCTCAAGCCTTGCCGCGGCTATAACTATCATTGACGAGGGCGCATTTGCGGGCGGTGTTGTCGAAACCGTAATAATCCCCGAAAATACCTACGTAACTCAGCTTAATAACGGAGTATTCCGCGGCTCGGGAACTGTAAAACGTCTTCTCATCTATAAGGCTGAAGCGGAAACCATAAATCCCCCCTTCGATTTTTCGGGAATAGCGGAAGGCTTTGAGGTCCACGCTCCCGAGGGCTCGGATTACACGACGAGCTACTATTGGAGCCAGCTTAAGGGTATCACCGTAAAGCTCGTGCTTGACTAAGGAGAGAAAATGAAAAGAATAATAACGTTAATACTTCTCCTCACCGTAATTCTATCTACGGTATCCTGCTCCGATTATGCGGATAAGCCAAGCTACCGCGATATCGAGTATAAGGAAAACGGGCTGAGGCTCGTTCTGCGTAACGATATGCAGCGATACGAGGTAGAGGGCTACGACTTCTATTTCACGAACGTCATAGGAACGGTTATTCTGAGCGCGGTTAAGCTCGATGAAGAGTTCCTTCGAGAGAACGAGATAAAAACGGATATAACCGCAGGCGAATACGTTGATTATCTGATAGAGAAAAACGAGTTTGAAAAGGACAAAATATATTACGAGCACGATGAGGACCTCGGTAAGTATAACTTCAAATACGTCTTTTCCGACGTTGGGGCGGCTAGTGAAATATTCTACTACGTAACCGTTCTTGGCGATGCAGGTAACGTATGGTACGTTGAGATGACCTGTCGGAACGAGGACTCCGAGTTTTATCTTTCGAGCTTTGACTCCTGGAAAAATGACCTCAAAGCGTATACTCCGGAGAGCTGACGGACAATAAACCGAAAAGACTCGAAAAAACGGTAAAACTTCTTAAAAAATACAAAAAAATCCCGAGAAATCGGGATTTTTTCTTTGATAGTTACAATTATGCAAGCCGTTTTTGCTTTTATATCGTCCGAGCAATGTCCGCATCAATAATTTGCCCATCAAAAAGTATAATGAAATATCAAAAAGTACAAAAAAATCCCGATTTCTCGGGATTTTTTCTTTGAATGGTACCATTTTTAAACGTAAATATCGACCTCTGCGTTAAGCTTTCCCTTTTTAGAGAGCCCGACTGTGCCGCGATAGATAAATCTTCCGTATCCGCGTACCGAAACGACGTCATTTGCCTTTGGCGTATACGAGTTGTTTTCTATCTTTTTGCCGCCAACGAAAACGAGTCCTTTTTTGAAAAGGCTCAGTGAATCGTCACGTGATATATTAAAGATTTTTGAAATAACCGCGTCAAGCCTCTCACCCGCGAGCTGAATTTTTACTCTTTCGGTGCGGAAAAGCTCGCCCTCGGGTAGGCTATCATCTGTAATCGTTGAGATTTTAACGTCGGTATGCTTGATTTTTGTAAGCTCCGAGGCTAAAAAATCGGATATTTCATCCTTTACGAAAACGTAACCTACGTTATCGCGTATAACGATATCGCCGATAAGCTTCCTCTCGATACCGAGATTAAGTATAGCTCCGAGGAAATCTCGGTGCGTAAGCTTGTCAGCGAACTTTGCGCTCTTCGGCTCAACCTTGAGCACTCGGATAGGGAAGAGCTCCTCATATCCAAGCTCCTCGGGGTTGCCAAACCTTATCATAATGCGCTCTGTTCCCAAGATACCGCCGAACTTAGTGTACCTTATCTTTCCGATAGCAAGCTTTGCCGCCTCGAATACAGACTGCTCGGCAAGACCTAAAAAGTCGGTAAAGGTAAAGTAGCACGCAGAGTCGCTCTTTTTTGCAAGCTCAATGAACCGTTTGTATAAAAGCTCTTCTTCGTTCGTCATGCAAGCACGTCAACGGGATACATAATCTTGAGCTGATTTATCTTGCTCTCGTAAGCTGCGCGCTGCTTCTCGTTCTCAAGCATAGCGCGGATTCCGTCCTTAACCTCTTCGAAGGGAGTAGCCTTAGCCTCGGACTTGGAGTTAAGCTTAATGAGGTGATAGCCGAACTGAGTCTTAACAGGAGTCTTCGTAATTTCTCCGACTTCCATTGCGAATACCGCAGTATCAAATTCGGGAACCATCTGACCGCGCGTGAAGTCACCTAGTGAGCCGCCGTTCTCCTTTGAGGGGCAGGTGGAGTTCTCCTTTGCCGCATCCTCGAAGCTTATCTCGCCCGATGCGATTTTTTCGTAAATTGCGAGAGCCTCATCCTCAGTGGCAACGAGAATATGGCTTGCATTGACGGATTCGCCCGTCATAAACTTATCGGGATTGTCATTGTAGAAGCTTACGACGTCCTCGTCCTTAACTTTGGCTGCGGCTGCGATTGCCTTTTCTGCGGCATAGTTGGTAAGAAGGTTGTCCTTGAGCTTTGCGAGCTGAGCGCGGAATTCCGCTTCGCCCTCGTAAAGATTTCTCTTTGCGTCGAGAAGCAGGAGCTTCGAGTCGATGAGCTGCTTGAGTATCATCGCGCGTCCCTCGGGATTGTTGTAGCTCTGCGCTCTCTGACCGAGAGAAGCGAGAAATTCATCCACGTCCGCGGACGTGATAGGCATACCGCCTACGGTTGCTAAAATTTTGTTTTCCATATTTATATCTCCTTTATTTATAAACAATTGTTTACATATTAATTGATTCTAAGCCCTTTAGGGTAATGATTTTTAATTTTTCCGTCACTCATCTTACCGCCGCCGATAACCGAGCCGTGATAAGTAACAACGCAAAAACCGCTATCTGAAAAGCTATTTGCGGCAATTTCTTCTCCTCTGAGATATCTTTTTGCGTCATCTGCCGTTACGCACTCTTTTCTTTTGAAAAGCTCTCCGTAAACGCAGAAGAATTGGTGTGAAGGAAAGAGGTTCTTGCCCCTGACCTCGCCTATCAGAACACCGGCTGAGAAAACGCTTCTCTCGGGAATAGGGTAATTATGCGATACGATAACAAGGTTTTCTCCGTGCTTCACGATACGTCCCTCGGGGGCGTGGGTCAGGTTCTTTTTAAAGAAATCTTCTATGATACGCAGTTCGTCTTTGCTTGGGGATTTGAAGCTGTTTTTGCACTTAAATACCGCCCCGTTGTCCATTTTTTTGCATAAAAGCGCGAGAAATTGACCTTCTCCCGGGGACCTGTGGGGATAAAATCTGCGGCATTTGCAAAGCTCTTTCGATTTTGCATCGGGGAAGCTGACTCCGTCGGCTGTAACAGCGCGAAGCTTTTCGTTAACCTCGAGAAGCAGAAACTCGGGGTGGCGCTGCAGAAAATCGTCAACTACCATCTCATTCTCCTCGAGAGAGTAAGTACAGGTAGAGTAAAGAAGCTTTCCGCCCGCCTTCAGTATTTTTGCGGCATTGTCAAGAATAATTCGCTGTCTTTTCGCGCAAAGTTCAACGTTCTCCTCGCTCCATTCCTCGATAGCGGGTACGTCTTTTCTGAACATACCCTCGCCCGAGCAGGGCGCATCGGCAACAACTATATCGAAAAAGTTTTCGTAATTCTTCGCAATTTCCGCTGTGTCGAGAGAGGTGACCGCGCCGCATCTTATACCCATTCTCTCAAAGTTTCCGACGAGTATTTTTGCTCTCTTCGGTACGTATTCATTTGATAGAATAAAGCCCTCGTTTCCGAGCGCCGAGGCTATCTGCGTGGACTTTCCGCCGGGGGCGGCGCATAGGTCGCAGACCTTCATTCCGGGCTCGATATCGAGCGCCGCAACGCTTGCCATAGCTCCGGGGTCTTGCACGTATATCTGTCCCGCTGCGTGCTCGGGAGTGTTTCCGATACCCGATACCGCCTCGGTTAAAAGATAACCGTCGCGCACGTAGGAAAGCGGCTCTGTCGGAAAGCTGCTGTTCTTTAAAAAATCCTCGGGTGAGGTCTTAAGTCTGTTGATACGCAGACCCTTTTTCTCCGTGCCGAAGGTAAGCTCCTTTTCAAAAGCCTCGTACTCATCACCGAGTATCCGTTTCATTCGTTCCTTGAATTTTTCGGGTAACATAGCTCTCCTTTCCGCAAAATAAGCCATTGACGGCTTTATATATCGCAAAATTTCCCGTCCGATTGCTTCGGACACATTATTTTACACTATTTTAAGAATTAAGTCAACAATGTTGCGGTAATTTTTTAAAACCGCGGGTATTTATACGTACTTTTCCCGTTTTGAGTAATATAAAAGACTAAATTTAATAATAATTAAGATAATGCGCGTAAGCTGTCGATAAAAAACGGCTTGACAAAATTGTACAAAAATGTTAAAATGTTACGGGAACTAATTTCGAAAGGAGTTCAAAATGACGTTTAAGAACAGAAAAAAGAATTATCCGTTATATGAAACGACAAAGTTCCGTGACTTCCGTGAGATGACCGAGAACGTAGCGGAGAGGTATCCCGAAAAGGTCGCCTTTCAGTATAAGCTTGACCCTAAGGACAAGGAAACTCAGAAAATAACCTTCAGAGAGAGCCGCGATTTTATAAGATATCTTGCAACTGAGCTTCACGGGATGAAGCTTGAGGATAAGAAGATAGCTATTATCGGCCAGGCATCGATAGAGTGGTTCTTCTCGTACACTGCGCTTATGTGCGTTGGCGCCGTGACCGTTCCTATTGATAAGGATCTTCCCGTATCCGATATCGCCTCGATAATCAATACGGCGGAGTGCGAGTACGTATTCTTCACCGATAAACTTGCGGAAAAAATTACGGAGGTCAAGGCAGAAGCGCCCACTCTCAAAAGCTTCGTATCAATGGGCGGCGCGACGGTTGATTTTGCCACCGACCTTATGACGCTCGTTCGCGCGGGCGAGGCGAAGCACGAATGCGGTGACAGAAGCTATTACAACTATAAAATTGATAACGAGAAGCTCTCGAGCATAGTATTCACGTCGGGAACAACGGGTAAGGGCAAGGGAGTTATGCTTTCGCTCAAGAATATCTGCAGCGATATGGAGCAGGGAATGTATAACTTCAATATAACCGAGAGAACGCTCTTTGCGCTTCCCCCTCACCATACGTTCGGCTCGACGGTAAACTTCGTCGGTCACTTTGCGCAGGGCTGCGAGGTATACATCTCGTCGGGTATCCGTTATATCCTTGACGAGCTTAAGCTCTTCAAGCCGACGCACCTTATCCTTGTGCCTCTCTTTGTTGAGACCTTCTATAAGAGGATTATGGCAACGGCGGAGAAGACGGGCAAGCTCAAAACCCTTAAGACGGGTATCAAGCTCTCAAACGCGCTCCGTAAGATCGGTATCGACCTTCGCGCAAAGCTTTTCGGCGAGTCAGTGCTCTCGAACTTCGGCGGTGAATTAAAAATGATAATCTGCGGCGGCGCTGCGCTCAATCAGTCGATAATAGACTTCTTTGAGTCGATAGGCGTGGTTATCCTCAACGGCTACGGTATCACCGAATGCGCGCCCCTCATCTCCTGTAACAGAAACGAGTGCAGAAAGACGGGCTCTGTCGGTATGCCCATCATCGGAGGCGAGGTAAAAATAGCAAATCCCAACGATGCGGGCGAGGGCGAGATATGCTATCGCGGCCCGAACGTAATGCTCGGCTATTTTGGCGAAGAAGCCGCTACCCGTGCTGTAATTGACGATGACGGATTCTTCCATACGGGTGACCTCGGATACGTCCGTGTTATTGACGGCGATCAGTGGATCTATATCACGGGCAGAAGCAAGAACCTAATTATCCTCTCGAACGGTAAGAACGTTTACCCCGAGGAGATAGAAACCGATATCCAGGGCATTTACGGTGTCGGCGAGGTAGTTGTGTACGAGGGCGTGTCAAAAGAAGACGAGTCGAATAAGCTTATCGTAGCGGAGATATTCCCCGACTATGACGCCTTGAAGCTCCACGGTATCACCGACGTACAAAGCTACTTCGAGGAAGAGATAAAGAAGGTCAACGCGAAGAACGTTTCCTATAAGGCTGTAGCTAAGGTCAAGATACGAGAGGTAGAGTTTGAGAAGAACACCTCCAGAAAAATTATGCGCTTCAAAATAGATAAAACGTTTTAATTAAAAAATATACGGTATAATAGCGGCAAGGGGACTGAAAACGGTATCCTTGCCGTTTTTATTGCTACGCACTCAAAATCTGCTTTTTTGTCCCTTTTTATACGAATTATCAATTAATTATAATAGCACTTATTCGTAACCTCGGCTTGCATTTTTTAAAATACAGTGTTATAATATATTTAAAATACTAAATTCCGACGCGGAGTAAAAAAATGTACGTTTATCAAAGATTAAGGGACACAAGGGAAGACTCTGATAAAAAACAAGAGGATATAGCCGAGGTCTTGAATATCACGAGGCAGCAGTATCAGCTTTACGAGAGCGGAAAGCGCGAGATGCCAATGCATCATTTTGTTACGCTTGCAAAATACTATAACGTTTCGCTTGATTATCTTGCGGGACTTATTGATAAGCCTAAAAGGCTAAGATAGTTAAAAAACAAATACCGAAAAAGAGTAAAAAGGGGGTGACGGTATGTCCGAGAGAGAGCGCTTGAGAGTGACGGCAAACGGCGTCAGCATATATTCATATAAAAATCCCGCGCTTCACAGCTTTTATATATCCGCATTCGTCAAGGCGGGCTGTATGTATGAGGACGTGGCGTGTTCGGGTATAACCCACTTTCTCGAGCATATTCTGATAAGGAACGTAAACGCGCTTTACGGTATGGAGCTATACCGCCTCCTGGATAGGCTCGGGCTTGAGTTCAACGCCTCAACCTATAGTGAGATGGTGCAGTTTTACGTCAGCGGCGGCTCGAAGAACTTTAAAATGGGAGCAGAGATAATAACGAAGATACTCGAGCCCGTGTCGCTTAAAAGCGAGGATATAGATGCGGAAAGGCGGCGTATTAAGGCGGAGATACGCGAGAGTGACGATAAGAATTCTCTTGCCACCTTCACGAATAAAGCGGTCTTTTCGGAAACATCTCTTGCGTCCTCTATCGTGGGAACTAACCGCGCTCTTGACAGAATAGGCGTGACGAAGCTTGAGGAGTACAGGAAGAGCGTGCTCGTGCGCGAGAATATGTTCTTCTACGTAACGGGCAGCTTCACCGATGAGGACATAGACGAGCTTGCAAGGCTTATTGAGAGCGCTTCTGTTGAAAGTGGTGAAAAACGCGATAACATAGCACCCGTGCCAAAAAAATTCGGTAACCGTGATAATGAGATAAGCATAAAAAGCGCCGATTATTATATGGTGCGCTTCACCTTTGATATTGATATGACGAGGTACACGATGGCGGAGATCGACCTTCTCTACGATCTTTTGCTCTCTGGGTATAATTCGAGGCTCTTTGTGGAGCTGAGCGAGAAGAGAGGACTCTTCTACGACATCAACGGCGCGGTCGAGAGATACAAGAATATCGGAACGCTCTATTTCTCCTACGAGGTAAAGGAAAAGGATATATGCGAGGCAATCGCTATGACCGTCGGAATTTTGAACTCTATAAAGGAAAAAACGAACGTTGAGGGCGAGCTGACAAAAGCGGGTTACGTGGATAACGCATATATGCTATATGACGATTCTCGCGAACTAAACTTTACATTTTCCTATGATAATCACATTATGAACGCAGGATATACCTCTGTCGAGGAGCGCAAAAATCGCTACGAGAGCGTGAGCGCGGAGCGCATATCCGAGGTTGCTTCGGGCATATTCAGGCTTTGCAATCTTACCTTAACGATGAAGGGCAAGGCTAAGAAGATAGATAAGGAAAAAATCAAAGAGATATTGAGGGGACTTATATGAATTTTAGTCACGTAGATAAAAAGTACAGACCGATACCGTTCTGGTCGTGGAACGAGAAGCTTGATACGGAGGAAACACGCCGTCAGGTAGGTATAATGGACGATGCGGGTATCGGCGGATACTTTATGCACGCGAGAGGCGGACTTCTCACCGAGTATATGAGCGACGAGTGGTTTGATAACGTAAGAGCAGCATCCGAGGAGGGTAACGCGCGCGGAATGCACCCCTGGGCGTATGATGAAAACGGCTGGCCCTCGGGCTTCGGCGGCGGTAAGGTCAACGGACTCGGCGAGGAGTACCTGCAGAAGGCGCTCGCCATCGAGCCTCTTACCGAGGAGAATAGAGGGGCGCCGAGAACTGTTGCAGTAATCGGCGGATACAGATACTATTACACGGTAAACGAATTCTACGTTGATACCCTCAGCCGCGAGGTCATAGGGAAGTTTATCGAGGAGATTTACGCCGAATATTATAAGCGTATGGGTAACGGCTTTGAGGGCTTCTTCACCGACGAGCCTCAGATCTCACGAGGAGCGAGCTTCCCCTGGAGCTTAACTCTCCCTGCGGAGTTCTTAAAAAAATACGGCTACGATATAACAGAGCGCCTGAACGAGCTGTTCTTTGACGAGGGCGAGTACGAGCGCACCCGTGTTGACTTCTGGAAGCTCGTAACCGAGATGTTTTCCGAAAACTATTTCCATCAGATATACGACTTCTGCGAGAGCCACGGCTATAAGTTCACAGGCCACCTTCTGCTTGAAGAGGATATGTTCTGCTCCATGCTTTCGAGCGGCGCGTCAATGCCTCACTACGAGTATTTCACGATACCGGGAATGGATTGGCTGAGAAGACCTATACGCGAGTGCTTAACGCCTAAGGCGGTCGGCTCTGCGGCGGCTCAGCTCGGCAAAAAGCAGGTACTCTCCGAAACCTTTGCTCTTGCGGGGCATAACGTTCCGCACGGTGAGCTGAAGCGCATCTACGAGTGGCAGATGGTAAGGGGCGTAAACCTGCTCTGCACTCACCTTGAGGGCTACTCGCTTCGAGGCATCAGAAAAAGAGATTATCCCCCCGCAATGTACTATCAGCAGCCGTGGTGGGGAGATATGAATATCTTCTTCGACTCAATGTCGAGGATAGGAATGCTCCTCGCGGAGGGAAAAGAGGTTGCGGACACGCTCGTTATCGAGCCGCAAAGCACCTTGTGGAAGATATATAAAGGCAACACGGGTCCCGATGTTGAGGACGTAAAGAACAAGTCGAGATACTATAACGCACAGCTCTTCTCGGTTATGCGAAAGCTTGAGCGTAAGCATATCCTCTATCATCTCGGTGACGAGATACTTATGGAGCGTCACGGCTCGGTACACGGAGATGAGCTTGTTATTGGCAATATGCGTTACAGCCGCGTTGTGATTCCCGAAAACCTCGGACTTCTTCCGAACACCGCAAGGCTTATTGAACAGTTCCGTAAAAACGGCGGTGTTATCGTCACCGCTGACGAGATCGCGCCAAACCCGATAACCGAGGAGAATAACCTTACTTACACGAAGCGCCAGTTTGAGGACTTTGACGTTCACTACTTTGTGAACAGTACCGACGCGCCAATCTATGCAACCTTCAACCGCGGAAATCTTGCCATGGATATCACGACGGGCGAAACCTACGATTTCTTTGGCGATCACCGCTTTGCTCCGACGGAGAGCCTCGTGATAATCGACACGCACGACCCCCGAGCCCGCAGAACGGAGGTGAAGGATACCGAGCCTCTCTCTCTTCTCGGCGAGTGGCAGGTAAAGAGCGCGACCTATAACTCGATAACGCTTGACAGATGCGATTACTACTTCGACGGCGAGCTCATCGCGAAGGATGGATACGTGCTCGATATCCTACCGAGAATAAACGAAAAGCGCCGCGCCGTAGAGCTTACTCAAATTTACCGTTTTTCCGTGGAAGTGGCGCCCCGTTCGCTGTTTTTATGCATCGAGACCCCGGAAATTTTCGATATTTCGCTTGGCGGAATGAAGATAGACAATAAGCCCTGCGGCGACTTTGTCGATAAGAGCTTCAAGCTTCTCGATATATCGGGAGCTGTCAGAATAGGGGAGAACGAGCTTGTCATCAAATCGACTGTAAAGCAATCGGATAAGACCTACGAGCATCTTTCGCAGTCCTGGGCATTTGAAACTATGAAAAACTCGCTCTCCTACGATATGGAGATCGAGCCGATATACGTTGTCGGTAACTTCGGCGCGAAGCACACTTCTCCTATGGAAACCTTCGAGGAGGCGTCCTACCGCGTAAAGGGCATACCCGTGATAACAGAAGCGCCAAAAACGGTTATTGCCGAGTCTCTCGACGCGTCGGGTTATCCCGAGTTTGCGGGCGCATTGACGCTCAGCCGCACATTCAATATCGAAAATACGAATAAGCGTGTGAAGCTTTACGGAGTAGGAATGAACGCAGTTCACCTCAGCATCAACGGCAAGGCTGTCGCGACTAAGATGTTCGCTCCTTACGATGTCGATATATCCGACTATGTAATTAAAGGAGAGAACGAGTTTGAGCTTAAGATAGTGAACAACCTTCGAAATATGCAAGGTCCGCACCACCTTAACGCGGGCGACACTGCGGGCATCGGTCCCGGCAGCTTCTACCGCGAATCGAACGTATTCAGCCACGCAGGCGGCAAGGGCGAGGACTGCCACGACGTGCTCTCTCAGTTCAACGAGGATATAGCTCTCGTGCATTTTGGACTCCGCGATTAAAGCAAATTTTGTCATTCGATTTAGTTGGAAAGAGTGAAAAATGCAAGATTTATTCCCGATTTATGCAAAACTGTCAAAAAAATGTTAAAATTCGATTTAAAATTTGGAGCTTTGAGAATTTTTTGTTAAAAATAAATTCATAAAAATATTGACAAGCTGAACTGTTTGTGCTATTATAGGTATATCTTATATTCGTGTAGGTCACTTTATTGCAATAACGTGGGTTCTGACATGAAATTGCATAGAGAAGTGTCTTGCGGATAGGGAAATAAAAATTTTTTTACAATGGAGGAAACCATTATGAACAAGAAACTCAGATCCATGTTGGCTTTGTTGCTTTGTCTTTGTATGGTAGTAAGTATGCTTGCAGTGCTTACCGGATGCCCCGATAAGAAAAAGGAATCCGACGCAGTAACATATAATACCACCACTACGGTTATGCCCAGCAACTGGAACGAGTTCACCTATGCCGATAATAACGATACTCAGATTATGAGTTACATCGGCTCTTCTTTCTTCGAGTACGATTATAAGTTCGAGAATGACAAGAAGTACAACGAAGACGGTTCTATCAATAAAGACGGAATCGTTCCCGGTGCTTACACCACCAACTACTCTGCAGCAACCAAGCTTGAGGACGTAACCTCATCCGTTGATGCAAAGTGGGGCTATACCGCTGATCAGAAGGCTGAGGGCGGCTATGCTTGGAAGATCACTCTTCGTGATGACCTTAAGTGGGACGATGGCACAGCTATCACTGCTGCAGACTTCGTTTGGTCTATGAAGCAGCTTCTTGACCCCACCTTTATGAACTTCCGCGCAAACACCTACTATGACACTCTTATGATCAAGAACTCCAAGGCATACTTCTTCTCTGGAGCTCCTATCTATGAGCAGTGGGCTGATTGGGCTGAGGATGACAGTATCGCTAACGCTATCACCGCTACTACTGTAAAGGATGACGGTTACGTTTACGTTACTATCGGTGACAAAGATTATCTTGTTTATACTTCTACCACTGACACTAACATGATCTTCGGCGCTACTTGGGGAATGATTCATACCGATTACGGTTATGGTTCCGCTGGTTACTTTGACAAGGAGTACACCGGTGACACTAGCGATCCGGAAAAACTTCCCAGCTACGTTGTAGCTAGAGAAAAGAAGGATGACAAGGGAAATACCGTTACTAAGTACTACGAGGATCTCTTCCTTAAGTACAACGGCACCGAGAACGAGTTCGGTTATATACCTGTAACTGCTGACATTCTTGCAGACCTTAAGGTTCTTGCTACTAACTTTGCAGGATTCGGTTCTGCCGGCGAAGCAGGATGGAACACGTTCGCATCTTACATTTCCGGTTACGGCGATCAGGTTGATTGGAATACCGTTGGTATCTACGAAGTAGAAGGCGAAAACGCTCTCATTCTTTGCCTTGACAAGCCTTACTCCTTCCTTAAGGAAGACGGATCTCTCTCCGTTTGGGCTCCCTACTACTTCTCAAGCCTTCCTGTAGTTCACAAAGCTAAGTACGAGGCTTCCAAGATCGCTCCTGCTGAAGGCGCAACTCTTTGGACATCTAACTACAACTCCTCTCTTGCTACTACTGCAAGCTGGGGTCCCTACAAGCTCGTAGAGTTTGAGGCAGGCTCTCACTACAAGCTTGCTAAGAACGAGAACTGGTACGGTTGGAACCTTGAGCAGTACAAGAATCAGTACAAGATCGATGCTGTTTACTGCCGTAAGGTTGAAGAAAACTCCACCAAGTGGATGGGCTTCCTTGACGGTTCCTTCGACGATGCAGCTCTTGATACCGATAACGTAGCTGATTACCTTGACTCCAAGTACGTTTACTTCACCTCTACCAGCACAGGTACCTTTGGTATGCAGCTTTACAGCAACCTCTCTGTTCTTAAGAATAGCCAGAACAACAACGGTATCCTTGCTATTCAGGAATTCAGACACGCATTCAACCTCGCTATCAACAGAAGCGACGTTGTTGAGAAGATCTGGCCCGGAACTGCAGTTCCTTGCTTCGGTCTTATCAACGTAGCATACTACTACGACATCGAGAACTCTCCCGAGCTTGCTGATGGCGGTCAGTATCGTAACACCACCATTGCAAAAGAGGGTATCCTCCGCGCTTACGGCTTCACTCAGGGTGCTGACGGCAAGTGGTCCAGCGGCGATCTCGTTAACCTTTCTACCGACGACGCTTATGATGCTCTTACCGGTTACAACCCCACTCTTGCAAAAGAGAAGATGAAGGAAGCTATCAACATTCTTCTTGCTGACACCGAGAAGTATGGTTACGATGCTAATAAGGACATCACTCTCGTTTATGGTTCTTCCGCAGATACCGCAAAGCAGAGATTCCGTGCTGACTATCTCCAGGAAGTTCTTAACGGCCTTACCGTTGGTACTGCTCTTGAGGGCAAGATCAAGGTTAAGTTCGATGCATCCGCAGGCGACCAGTGGGCTGAAGCATTCCGTAGCGGCGCTACTCAGATAGGCTTCGGTTACGGCTTCTCCGGAAACGCATTCAATCCCTTCGACATCATCGGCGCATTCGTTAACCCCGATGACGATCTCAACTACCATATGTACTGGGATACCTCTGCTATACCTATGACTCTCACTATGCCCGCAGGCGACTATGCAGGCGCAGGTGAGGAGATCACTATGAGCATCCAGAACTGGTACTTCTGCCTCAACGGTCTTGCAGAGTCCGAGGAGCAGGAAAAGACCTACAACTGGGGTGAAGGCTTCGCTCCCGCTGAAGCAAGACTTATGATACTCTCCGCTCTTGAGGAAGTTACCATCAAGGAGAGCCGTTCCGTAATGCTTATCGCAGACGGTGGCGGATCCTTCCTTGGCGCTAAGTTCTCCTACTTCTCTGAAGACGAGCACACCTTCATGGGATTCGGCGGTATGAGATATATGGAAGTTAACTACAATGATGCACAGTGGGCTGAATTCGTTGCTCAGAACAACAACGACCTCTCTGCTGAATACAAGAAGTCCGAGTAATTCATAATAGTTTTACTTAAGCTGAATTGATTTTTAATGCGAACGGCGGTGAGCCAGCGTGCTCACCGCTGATTTGCGTATTTATTCGATGCTTTTAAAGTCCGTTTGTTTAGAAAAACTCTACCTTTTTAATATATAAAACAGATTTAAAGACACAGCCATTAAAATTGGCAATATAAGAAGTTTAGTTTAACGATAGAAACAAAACATCAATCAAACACAAAGAGTTTGAAACATTAGTTTGGGAATTGCGCAGCCTTAGTGCGCACGGGACCTTATCTTTGCTGATGTTTGAAGGTCCAACCATGAACTTGAAAACAACAAAACAGAGGAGAAAAACCTATGTATATGTTTAAATATGTAATGAAGCGCCTTGGCTTGATGTTGTTCACATTCATCATCATTTTCACAATGTGCTTCGTCTTCATCAAGCTTCTGCCTATCCCGACCAACGCGCTTCCCGGTCAGGATCCCGAGATCATTATGAAAACCCTCGAGGGAAGAGGTTGGATAACCAATATTCGCGAGGGCGAAAACGGTGTCTGGGAATATGACAGAGTGCCGATTCTGCTTCAGTACGGCACGTATCTTAAGAGAATTATTACGAAAGGCGACTTTGGTCTTGTTACCACCTACGGTGAGTATATCGGTTACGATATCTGGGACGTCTTCGTAAGCCATCTTCCTCCCACAATACTTATAAACATTTATTCGACGCTCATCGGTGTACCGATCGGTCTTGGCCTCGGTATTCTGGCTGCGCTCAAGAAGAATAAGTGGCAGGACCAGCTTATCAATATCTTTATAATTCTTTTAATTTCGGTTCCGTCTATCGTATTGGCTCTTATGCTCCAGTACGTATTCTGCTTTAAGCTTAACTGGTTCCCGCTGATGGTGTCAACGAGTAATGATTACTTCTCTTGGGAAGTATTCCATTCCATGATTCCCGCGGTATTTGCTATGTGCCTTGGCTCCATTGCGGGATATGCTCGTTACACTCGTGCAGAGCTTTCCGAGGTGCTTACGGGAGAATTTATGCTCCTGGCGAGAACAAAGGGACTTACGAAAAGACAAGCAGTCTTCCGCCATGCGATGCGTAACTCTATGGTCGTAATTTTCCCATCAATACTCAGTGAGTTCATTTCGGTACTTTCGGGCTCGCTCGTCATCGAGAAAATGTTCGCAATAAACGGAGTTGGAGGACTGTATCTTAACTCTATCATATTCCAGGATTATGATTTCTTTATGCTGCTTTCGGGATTCTACACTTTGGTAAGTCTTACCGCAGGTATAGTTATAGATATCAGTTACGGTTTCATTGATCCGAGAATCAGAATGGGGGCAAAATAATGACAGAGAATTATAATATAAATAATATCCCCGCCGAAAAGTTTCAATTTGCGAAAAGAACCGACTTGTATCATGACAGTAAATTTGAAACTAAGCCCGTGAGCTATTTCCAAGGCGCTTTCCGGCGCTTCAGCAAGAACAAGGGCGCGGTCGTTGGCGGCATAGTAATCGCAATACTCGTGCTTTTTGCTATCATTGCACCACTTTTCACTCCCTTTAATCCGGCATACTACGATATGTCGTATGCCTACGTAACGCCTAAATCAAAGCTTTTTGCAGGCAGTAGCGTTGATTTTTGGGACGGCTGCAGAGAAAAGAACACGAACTACGTAGGCTATCTCAAGGACAAGGCTCTCGCGCTTGAAACGGGAAGAGAAGTTATCAAAAACGGTGAATATACCGTCAGCGAGGACGGAACTAACTATTCTTACCGCTACGATACCTATTACGGTGTAGGATTTGGTAAGTACAAGATTATCTCTAAGGAAGAGTACGAGGATATTCAGAGATATCAGAACGAAACGGGCAGACAGGTGCTGTATCCTGTCGTAAAGTTCGCTGACAGACCTACGCTTGAGAAGAACAAATATGATGCTAACATCTACTATGAGG
>JAFQPR010000035.1 GCA_017411605.1 Clostridia bacterium
ATATTGCCTTTTTTCATTTCTTTCCTCCATTTGTTTTTGGTTGACTGGCTTTGAATTTTCGCATTAAGCGACTCCCGCCAACATGACCACGAGGTGTGGTGATTTTAGGGGATTTGAAGCTCCCCCGAGGTTGCCCTCGATTAATTAAGCCTTAATTTCGATCTCAACGCCTGCAGGAAGCTCGATGCTCATAAGAGCCTCTACTGTCTTCTGCGCGGGATTGATGATGTCGATAAGTCTCTTGTGCGTGCGCATCTCAAACTGCTCACGGCTGTCCTTATACTTGTGAACCGCTCTGAGGATCGTTACGATCTCTCTGTCGGTAGGAAGAGGAATAGGACCGCTGACCTTGCTTCCGTTTCTCTTCGCTACGTCTACAACCTTTGCTGCTGCGGCATCAATGATCGCTGAATCATAGCTCTTGAGTCTTACTCTGATTTTTCCCTGTGCCATAGTTTTGTCCTCCTTATAGATTTACGTGTGCTTAAGAAGGGCGATAAGTTTCACACTGCGCCGGGTGTTTCTTTCACACCCCTACAAAAACGATTCGCGTACCTTACCGCAGTAGTAATGCGAACCGAAAAGCTTGGCGCAAGTATCCCTTGCTCCGCCCGGTTAGTAACCAGACATACTCAGCGGAAATTCCCTACTTCGATGAGTAGCCACCTCCCGCGTCAACGCATATCAAGCTTTTAAATTATACACTATTTATTATTAAATGTCAATACCTTTGGGAAAAATAATCCAAAACTATTTTCGTAGAATATAACAGAACTTTATGCTTGTCTTTTGTTGGTTTTGCACAAAAAGCCATTTTTTGCCCTTCGGAAAAAAATTTTCTCTTTTTTCACTATTATGCATTTTATTTACAATTTATTAACAATTATAGTGTACAATATATATGTTATTTTTCGCGCCGCCCGAGGTTTTGCGGGTATACCGCATCATAGCATAAGACTCGCCTCGCGCACGCAATATATAATAATGAAGGAAATTTTCAAAAAAATGAACCAAAAAGCCAAATTAAAGCGCATATATTTGCCGCTTTTGCTCTTAACGGTACTCGTTTCGGTGACGTTCAGGATAGCGGCTGTGCTTGCAGATTTTGACGTTTCGACGGGATATTTCGGCAGCAAAGCACTTATCAATACGGCATCCGTCGCGGTAGTTATCGGCTGCATTCTTCTCTTCACCTACGCCTTTGTCGGCGCGAAGGGAGAAAAGCTTATAGCGACCTTTACCACCCCCGAGACCTACGTTCCCTCCGGCGCGATAGTCACCGCGCTTATATTCTTCGCGGTAAGCACTTACGCGAGAATTAAGAATTTCGATTTTTCATTCAGGGGTCAGCTCTCGGCAAAAGCAATTATCGCTCACGTAGCAAAAAATCTCCCCGAATTCATTTCGGCAGCGCTCATCCCTCTGGCTCTTGCCGCCGCGGTCTACTTTATTCTCAACGCGGCAAATGAAAAGAGAGCGTCGGTCGCTCGCGCAGGCTTCGGCATTGCTGCGGTAATATTCTTTGCGCTTTATACCTGCTTCTTATACTTCGATAAGACGCTCACGATAAACGCGCCGAACAAGATAGTTGACCAGATGGCGTTCCTCTTTGCCGCGCTCTTCCTCCTCTACGAGATAAGAATATCTCTCGGGCGCGAGTGCTGGCACTTATATATGGCGTTCGGCTTTATCGCCGCCGCGCTTTCCGCCTACTCCTCGATTCCCTCTATCGTGCTGTATCTTACGGGCGGCGGCGCCGTGTCGCACAGTATTGAAGAGAACGCAGTTTCACTTTGCATTTTCATATTCGCGTTTTCAAGAGTTCTTCTCGCGGCAAAGCTTGAGCCGGACCGCGAGAGCGAGTTTGTCCTTGCTATGCGTGACGGCGCGAGAGCAAGAGATAAGTATATCAAGGATAAGGAAGAGATCGAGCGCCGGGCATATCTTGAGCTTTATAACAGACTCAAGGAGATCGAGGAGCTTCCCGATGACGTAAACGAGAGCGAAATGTTCGTAACCGAGGAAGACACAGGAACCGAGTCCGAAGTAGTTCCCGAAGCAGAATCAGAGGGTGAAGAAGAGTCCGAGAGCGAAGATACGGCAAATCCTGCATCCGAAGAGGCAGAGCCCGAGGCTACCGAAGCCGAGCAAAAATCCGAAGAAGCAGCTACCGAGATCGGAACGGAAGCGGAGTCTATATCGGAAGAAGAAACCGTCTCTTCCCTCCCCGCCGATGCGTCTGACGGCAGCTCGACCGATGAATTTGCAGAGATCCCCGAGGGAGGCATCCCCGAGCTTGAGGAAATCACTATCAACGAAGAAAACGACCCGTCGGATGACGGAAGCTTTGGCGGGTGAGGCGCTGCGCCCCACTCCACCGGGAAGGTTATATAATAAAAATGAAGAAAATTCTCGTTATTGACGGTAACAGTATTATCAACAGAGCGTTTTTCGGCGTTCGTCCGCTGACGACAAAAAGCGGTAAGAACACCAACGCGATATTCGGAATGGTGAACATCATATCCCGCCAGCTCGATGTGATAAAGCCGGACTATGCGGCAGTTGCGTTCGACCTTAAGGCTCCGACGTTCAGGCACAAGATGTTTCTGGAATATAAGGCGGGAAGAAATCCCACCCCGCCCGAGCTTCTCGAGCAATTCCCCGACGCGAAGGAAATAATGAAGCTTATGGGCATTCACGTGCTTGAGCTTCCCGGCTATGAGGCTGACGATATTCAGGGTACCATAGCGAAGATGGCTAACGCCGAAAACGGTATGGAAAGCTATATTCTCTCGGGTGACCGAGATCTCCTTCAGCTCATAGACGGAAGCGTTTCCGTGCTCCTTGCGGGCAATACCGAAACGAGGCTTATGAAAGCTCCCGAATTTGAGGAAAAGTACGGCATAACCCCCGATCTTTTCGTCGAGATGAAGGCTCTTATGGGTGACACGTCGGATAACATTCCGGGCGTTCGCGGCATCGGTGAGAAGACCGCCTCAACCCTTATTCAGAACTTCAAAACACTCGAGGGCATATACGAAAATATAGACGACTCAAGGATAACGAAAAGCGTGCGCGAAAAGCTTATCGCGGGTAAGGAAAACGCGTTTCTCTCTCGCGAGCTCGCGAGAATAGATATTCACGCGCCAATAGAAAAAACGCTCGACGACCTCAGCTACAAGGGGCTCGACCGCGGCGGACTTTATAAGAAGTTCACCGAGCTTGAATTAAACTCGTTTATAACGAAGTTTAAGCTCTCCGCGTCCGACGTTCGGGAAGCAGAGGCAAAAAGCGCGGGCAGCGCGTCAGCGCAGATGAGCTTTTTCGCGGAAAATGACGAAAAGAACAAAAAAATACCCACCCGTGCAGAGTTTTCCGAGTCAAAGGAAGGAAAAGCCAAGGAAATTAAAGCAAAGAAAATATCTCTCTTGACTGCAGAGAGTGGCTTCAACATCTCCGACGGAGAGAAAAATATCACCGTTTCAGAGAACGATGAAACTCTTCCCGCGCTTATCGGGAGCGCCGAGGAAATTATCACACTCGAGGCAAAATACCTCTTGCATAAGCTTGCATCCCTTGGTATCAAAACCTCACACGGGGTAAAGCTTCTCGACCTTAACCTCTACGCCTACGTGCTCAATCCCGGCAGCGGAGACGCGCGCCTTTCCTCGCTCGTATCAATGTTTCTCGGTGAGATAGTAGACGACGATACCGCCTGCGCGCCCCTGCTCTTCCCGCTTGAAGAGAAAATGCGCGAAAAGGTACGTGAGTGCGGCGGTGAAAGAGTGCTCGACGAGCTTGAGATACCCCTTATCAACGTGCTTTTCGATATAGAAAGCACGGGCTTTAAAATTAACGCTGAAGGTATGCTTGAGTTCTCCGATGCGCTTGAGGCTCTCGGAAAGGAGCTTGAGGAGCGTATATACGTGCAAGCTCTCGGAGAGTTCAATATAAACTCACCAAAACAGCTCGGTGAGGTACTTTATGTAAAGTTAGGTTTACCTTGTAAGAGTAAAAAGAACAAAAACGGCTTTTCCACCGATGCGGAAACACTTGAGGAGCTTCGCCCGTACTCCCCTATCATCGACGATATTCTCGAATACAGGCAGGTAACGAAGCTCAGAGGAACTTACGCCGCTGCTCTGCCTAAGCTTGCGGACGATGGTAAGCGTATTCACACCGATTTCAAGCAGGCGCTCACCGCGACGGGCAGACTCTCGAGCGCCGACCCAAATCTGCAGAACATTCCGATAAGAACGAAAATGGGACGCGAGATGCGCCGCTACTTTATAGCCGACGAGGGCAATCTCCTTGTCGATGCGGACTACTCGCAGATAGAACTGAGGCTTCTCGCGCACATATCCGAGGATTACACTATGTCCGAGGCGTTCAAATCGGGTGCGGATATACACAGAAAGACGGCATCCGCCGTATTCGGCGTTCCCGAGGACTCTATCAACGACGAGATGAGAAAGCGCGCCAAGGCGGTAAACTTCGGTATCGTCTACGGCATCAGCGGCTTCTCTCTTGCCAAGGATATCGGTATCACCACCACCGAGGCGAACAAGTACATCAAAAATTATATGATGATGTACCCCTCTATCGACAGATATCTTGAAGAGGTCGTCGCTACCGCGAAGGAAAACGGCTACACCGAAACGCTTATGGGCAGACGCCGCTATATTCCCGAGCTTAACTCCGCTAACGGAATGCTCCGTCAGTTCGGCAAGCGCGTCGCGATGAACGCGCCGATACAAGGCACGGCTGCGGATATTATGAAGCTCGCGATGATAAAGGTGTACGAGCGACTTTATCGCGACGTTCCCGAGGCTAAGATAGTTATGCAGGTGCACGACGAGCTTATTGTCGAAGCTCCCGCCGAGAGTATCGACGCAGTTAAACGCATTCTCCGTGAGGAGATGGAGTCCGCCGCAAGCCTTTCCGTCCCCCTGACGGTTGACGTTACCTCAGGTCAAAATTGGCTTGAGCAGGATTGATTTTTCAAATCAAATTATGATACGTTCTATCGTCAATACCAATACAAAGTGACACAAAAAACGCGTTAAAATATCCAATTTGACTATAATCATTTACATTTTCGCCATAGCAGAGCAAAACAACGGGAAGTTCATCTTTCTGTATTTGCTCTGTTTTTCTTTTACTTATCCTATTATTTTTTTCGGTTTTATATATTATTTGCAACGTGAAGTACCGTTTTTCACGGCACGAAGCGATAGTATCAAACCGTCAGCCGGTATTTAATTATAATAGCTTTACGCTCCGCTCAAAACAAAAATCATTTTGCAAATTGTCAAAAATTGGTCATCGGTGTTGACATTTAAATAATTAACTGATATAATTAATTTATAATTATTTTTAGGAGGACCTTATGAAAGCATATGACGTTATAAAATACGAGGGTGACAATAGTACCTTCGTCTGGAAGCACCCCTGCGAGGACTTCAATACGGGCACTCAGCTTATAGTTCACGAGAGCCAGGAGGCGCTGTTCTTTATGAACGGTCAGGCGCTTGACCTCTTCGGCGCAGGCAGACACACTCTTGAAACCGAGAATCTCCCTCTCCTCACTCGTTTATTCGACAAGTTAACGGGCAAGGAAAAGGCATTCCACTGCGAGGTCTACTTCGTTAATAAAACGGTTCAGATGGCTCTCAAATGGGGCACGGACAGCAAGATACGATTCCTTGAGCCGACCTACGGTATTCCCGTTGAGATAGGCGCATCGGGCGAGATGAACCTCGCTGTCAGCGATGCGAGAAAGCTCCTCGTGAAGCTCGTCGGCACGATGAATGGCATTGCCTGGGGCGACGAGGGCGCAGGATTTACGAAATCAATAGCAAGCTCCTTCCGTCCTATGATCTCGACCGCGGTTAAATCCACTCTTCCCTCCTGCATCAAGAGCGCGGGGGTAGATATCGTTGAAATTGACGAGCATCTTGACGACCTCTCAAAGAGCCTTCGCGATAAGATATCCGCTCAGTTTGAGGACTACGGACTTACCGTCCCCGAGCTTTACATAACCAACGTACTCCTCCCCGAGGACGACCCAAACTTCAGACGCCTTAAGGAGCTACACACTATTGCTATACAGACGAGAATGTCCCAGGCTGACGCTATCGTCAAGAGCGCAAGAGCCGACGCGGATGCCGAGATCGCAGCCGCGCAGAGAAAAGCCGAGCTCGAGCGTCAGACAACGGAAACAGAGATAGCGAGAAGACAGGCCGAGCGCGACCTTATCAAAGCTCAGGCCGAGGCTCAGGCGGCTAAAATGGCAGGCTTTGCCGAGGCTGAGGTCATGGCAGCTAAGGGCTACACGCAGAAGGACGTGCTTACCGCCGACGTGCAGAAGGCTTACGCCGAGGGTATCGGTAATATGAATATTACGGGCGGCGGCAGCGTTGCCTCAGATATGATAGGACTCGGACTTGGTGTGGCAGCCGCAGGCGCAGTTGCACCGGGTATCGGTGAGATGTTCAAGGGTATTTCGGGCGCGTCAGCTCCCGCAGCGCCCACGCCTGCTCCCACGAGCGCGCCTGCGGAGGAAAAGTGCGCAAAGTGCGGCGCAACCTTGCCCGAGGGCGCAAAGTTCTGCCTTGAATGCGGCGAGAGAGTAGCTCCAAAGGTATCCGCCGAAACGGTAGTATGCCCCGGATGCGGAAGCACCGTTCCGAAGGGCAAATTCTGCCCCGAGTGCGGACACAAATTCGTAACCGCTTGCCCGAAGTGCGGAAGCGCCGTTACTCCCGGCGCGAAGTTCTGCCTTGAGTGCGGCGAAAGACTTTGACGGAGGTGCTTTCGATGAACAGAAATACTAAATTTTACTCACTCGGTTGGATATTGCTTCTCGGCTTATTCAATCTGATAACCTTCCTTATCCCCGCCCTTCCCGATACAGAAAAGTATAACGCATCCTTCTGGATCGGCTATTCGTTCATCACCGCGGCTCTTATAGGTCAGTTTATTTGCGCGTGGTTCGTTCTGAACGCTGCCGACGTTAAGAAAACCTTCTACAATCTTCCTCTCGTTTACGTAAGCTATGCGGGACTCGTATCCACCTTTGCCGTCGGTCTTGTATGCATGGCAGTTCCCGCTATCCCCTCCTGGCTTGCGGCAATACTCTCTTCTGTTATTTTAGCCGTCAACGTTTTCGCTCTCCTTAATGCAAAGCTCGCATCCGCGCACGTCGAGGGTGTTGACAGAAAGATAGAAAACGTTACCTCTTTCATCTATAAGATGCGCGAGGAAAGCGAGGCATTGCTCGTGAGAGCAGACGATGGCGCAAAAGCCGCTTGCGTTAAGGTGCGCGACGCGTTCAAATTCAGTGACCCCGTCAGCTCCGAGGCGCTCTGCGATATAGAAAAGGATATATGCGAGCATTTTGAAGCTATGAAGAACGCTATCGACGAGGATAAGACCGATGCGGCTCTTGCGGAGTCCGAGGAGCTCCTCGCTCTTATTGCCGAGAGAGGCAGCAAGTGCAAGAATACGAAGTAACAATTCCAAAATATATAAACATCAACCGAGGAAAAATCTATGGCAATGTTTAAATGCAAAATGTGCGGCGGCTCGCTTGAGGTGACGGCAGGAGCCGGCATCGTTGAGTGCGAATACTGCGGCACGCAGCAGACACTACCGAAGACCACCGACGACGGTCTGCAGTCGCTCTTCAACAGAGCGCATCTTCTCCGCCAGAAATGCGAGTTTGACAAGGCGGAGGCACTCTATGAAAAAATACTTGAAGCAAACGGAAATGAGGCGGAAGCCTATTGGGGCGTGATACTTTGTAAGTTCGGAATCGAGTACGTCGAGGACCCGAAGACCTACAAGAGGATTCCCACCTGCCACAGAACGTCTTACGATTCCATAATTGCCGACGAGTACTATAAAAAGGCTCTCGAGTGCGCCGACAGCACGCAAAAAGCTATCTATGAAGCCGAGGCGCGCGTCATCGACGATATTCAGAAGAATATTCTTGCTATATCGAGCCGCGAAGAGCCGTACGACGTATTCATCTGCTACAAGGAGAGCGACGAGAGCGGCGCGCGTACGCAGGACAGCGTTATAGCGAACGATATCTACTATCAGCTCACCGCAGAGGGCTACAAGGTATTTTATGCCGCTATCACCCTCGAGGATAAGCTCGGCAGCGCGTACGAGCCTATTATCTTCGCCGCGCTCAATTCCGCAAAGGTAATGCTCGCTATCGGAACAAAACCCGAGTATTTCAACGCGGTCTGGGTTAAAAACGAGTGGTCGAGATTCCTTAAGATGATAAAGAACGACAGATCAAAGCTCCTTATCCCCTGTTACCGTGATATGGATGCATACGAGCTCCCCGAGGAGTTCGCGCATCTGCAGGCTCAGAATATGGGCAAGATCGGATTTATAAACGACGTAGTTCGCGGTATCAAGAAGGTCATCGTCAAGGATGAGCCACGCGCCGCAGCGGCAATCAAAGAAGCTCCTATCGGAGCGGAGCCAGGCGCAGGGAACGTTTCCGCTCTTCTTAGGCGCGCGTATATGTTCCTTGAGGACAAGAATTGGGATAGCGCCGAGGAATACTGCGAGAAGGTGCTTGACATTGACCCCGAAAACGCCGAGGCATATCTCGGAAAGCTCCTTGGCGAGTATAAACTCGAGTCTAAGGCAGCGCTCAGGGAAAGCGGCATTCGCTTTGACGAGAGCGCAAACTACCGGAAGATACTGAAGTTCGGCGACGAAGCTCTTACCACGGAGCTTCGCGGATATATCGAGGAAACGATAAAGAAAAACGAAGAGCTCAGGCTGACTACCACCTATGCAGCAGCAGCGAATCAGATGAACTTCAATTCCTCCGCTACTCTCTATAACGCCGCAAAGCTCTTTGGCGAGCTCGGGGATTATAAGGATTCATTGGCTCTGCGCGAAAGATGCCTTAAGCTTGCTGAGGAATGCAAAAAGAACGAAACGTACGACGGCGCCGTAACCTTGATGCGCTCCGATTGCGTGCAGGATATCAATGAGGCTATAAAGAGCTTCGAGTCCCTCGCGGACTTTAAGGATTCCCAAGAAAAAATCGGCGAGTGCAAAGAGCGACTCCTCGCTCTCGAAAAAGAGAAAGAGCTCGAGCAAAAGAAGAAGCTCGATGCCGAGAAGCTTGAAAAGCAAAAGCAGCTCGACGCAATAGCTAAAGCGAAAAAGGACAAAATCAAAAAAATAATTATCGGCATCGTAGCAGTTATCGCGCTGGTCGGTATGATCTTCGCCATAAGGGCTATCAATATCAATAAGAAAAAGCGCGAGAATCCCGGCGATTACGTAAAAGAAAACGAGCTTACCCACTTCGATATTCCAAACGGTGTAACGGAAATAAGAGCGGAAGAATTCAGACGTTGTACCACTCTTCGAACCATTACCATTCCCGATAGCGTGACTACCATAAACAGCAGCGCGTTCATAGGCTGCGAAGGACTCGAAAGCATAAAGATTCCCTACGGTGTTAAATCAATCAAAGATACCGCGTTCTACGGATGCGAAAGGCTCACTTCCGTAATAATATCGAATAGCGTTACGAGTATCGGCAGAGCTGTATTCGACGACTGCAAGGCGCTCACCTCGATATATTATACGGGTACTGCGGACGAGTGGAACGCTATCGTGAAAGATAATGACAATGCAACTCTGAATAGGCTTACGATTTATTATTACAGTGAAACAGAGCCCGCCGCAGAAGGCAGCTTCTGGCATTACGATAATAACGGAAAACCCATAGTTTGGTAAATAATTATTTGCATTTCTAGTAATTTACCATCTTTAGATAAAACAAAAAAGGTAGATAGTATGTTATCCTTTGCGGAGAACACGCTGTCTACCTTTTTTATTTAGACGAGTGAAGCCTAAGTATTATCTTAGGCTATAATTATCTTCATTTTACCCGAGAGGTCGAAGTCGTATCCGGCATCCGCAGGGAGCATATTGCGAGAAGCGATTCTTTCGGGAGAAACCGCGTATTTTTTCGACACGCTCCATAGGGTATCCCCCGCCTCGGGGTAATAAACCGTGATGCGGCGAGAGCTTTTCTCTTCCACGGGCTCGGACGTTAGCGTACCGAGCACCGTCATGCTTTTGCTCTCCTCTGTGAGAGCGGTGATAAGCACACTCAAGTCAACGTATATCTTCTCGCTGTCAAACGCAGGTGAGATCTCGCACGGGGTAAGGGATAAGCGTATTCTGCTATTCTCGCCAAGCCCCGCGAGCTTGATGCTCTCGCGCATCGGCGCATCTATTTTAACGGTGAAGCACTCACCCGTATCGGCTCCGCGGCAAACGAGCGAGACGGAAAGGTCGCAGCTAACCGTCATCTCGCCGCCCGACGCCTCGTATTTGAGATTTTTCACAGCGCAGTCGCGCTCGAGGATATCGTGCATATTCTCTTCTCCGCGGTCTGTGACGACAGATATTTTTCGCCGCTCGCATACCGTGCCTATAAGCTCCGTATAGCCGAAGGTATCATAGGAGCAGGCATTCTTTGCCCCCTCGCGGAAGGCATCGCAAACAAGTGATATCTCGCAGTTTTTATGATGCTCTATCTCGCACTCTGCCGTCATATTCATAACGACCGAGAGATAGGTATTTCCGTCCTTATCCTCGGGGGTATTGTTTATATTCAGATTAACTCCCGTCACGTAGCAGCTCGCGATATACGAGCTATCCTCGACTGCGCCCTCAACCTCGAAATTTTCCTCTACGGGTATGCATTTCTCAAGGCGCATAGTGTCTTCCCCTACCCTTAAGATACACCACGCGAGAATAGAGCCCGAAACGTTCACGCCGCCATCGGTCTTATGTACGGAAAGCACGGAGGCACTCGCATCGTATTTGACAACGTCCACCTCATCCGCGAGGATATCCTCAAGGCGGTCTATCTCCTCGGCGTATTCGCGCTCGGCGCATTTGAGATAGTCTGCCGAGTGTACCTTTACCCCGCAGGTCTTCAATACCGCTCCATCGAAGCCCACGCCGCTATTCATCTCACACTCCTCGGAGAGTGAGACGTCGGTGACGAGCGAAGCCTTCGCCGATATCTTTCTCGGGCCTCCGAGTCTTACCGTCACGTTTACCACGCGTGTTTCGATGCTCGCGTCCGTAACACTCTCGGGTATTCTCTCATTATCCTCGAGGTCGGCAGAAAATGCCGCCTCGGTAAGTACGTTTTCCGAGTCAAGATACATTATTTTAAAGCTTACGGTCGAGAGGAACGAAAGCTCCCCTCCCGATATATATTTATTACAAGGAGTTACAGTAGCAGAGCTTCGAAGCAGCCGCTTTACGTCGCCCATATAATCGGGGAGAACGAAGTCCGCTCCGCATTCGCTGCGCACGCCCGTAAGTCTTGTTTCTTTTTTGTATACGGCGCTCTCGCCCTCCGTGACGCCGTTCTTTTCGTTATCAATCAAAGACATAAAAAAAGTCCTCCGAATAGTATTTGGTTAATACTATGCGAAAGACTCTTTTTTTATGCTACCGTTTTTTTGAGAAAAATCAAAAAAATCAAAAATCCTTTCAAAATATAATAAAACAAAGCTTTTAGCACCATTACGGTAAGAAAACTTTGTACACGGCGGATTTTAGTCGTTGCCGCCTCCCATCGACTCCATAAGTCGCTTATTGAATTCCTCGGCGGTATTATAGCCCATACGCTTCTGGCGGTTATTCATAGCCGCAACCTCGATAACAACCGAAAGGTTACGTCCCGGGCAAACGGGGAGAACTATCATCGGCACCTTAATACCGAGGATATCCATATACTCCTCTTCAAGACCGAGACGGTCGTACATCTTGCCGTCCTGCCAATTTTCAAGGTTGATAACGAGGTCTATCTTCTCGGTAACCTTAACAGAGCCCATACCGAAAAGACGACGAACGTCAACGATGCCGATACCTCGAAGCTCAACGTAGTGGCGGATTATCTCGGGCGCGCGTCCGACAAGAGTCGTCGCGGAAACGCGCTTTATCTCGACTGCATCGTCTGCTATAAGTCTGTGTCCTCGCTTAACAAGCTCTATCGCGGTCTCACTCTTACCTACTCCCGAGTCGCCGAGCAGAAGGATACCCTCGCCGTATACCTCTACGAGAACGCCGTGACGCGTGATCCTCGGGCCGAGCTCAACGTTAAGGTAGGCTATGAGCGCTGCCATGAACTCCGAAGTTCTCTCAGCAGTTCTCAAAAGCGGAACGCCGTACTTTTCGGCAATCTCTATCAGCTCGTCGGAAACAGCGAGCGACGAGGTAAAGATAACTCCCGCGGGCTTCGATGCAAAGAAAGCGTCAAGGCGCGCCGATCTCTCGCTTGCTTCAAGCGTTGTGAGATACTGGTTCTCCATAAGGCCTATTATCTGAATTCGCTCGGGCTCAAAATAATCAAAGAAGCCCGCGGATATCTGCAGACCGGGTCTGTTGACCCTCGAGCAGTCTATAAATATATTCTGAGGTAGGTTCGGAAGATAAAGAGTTTCAAGATTGAACTTCTCAATTACCTTCGAGAGCTGAATATTATACTTTTCTTCCATATCAAATTCCGCCTTTACTGTTGTTCTGTTTTATTCTAGCATATTTTACTCAAAAAAGCAAACGTTTTGATAAATTTTTATAATTACTTGATTTATTAACAATAATTTGTTAGAATAAAGAAAAACTTTGTTAAGGAAGAATAAATGAAAAGATTATTATCACTGATTTTAATTCTTTGTACGCTCCTCTCCCTTGCGGCGTGCTCGGACAAGACCTACGAGCCCGTACCCAGCACGGATGAGGAAAAAAAGGTGCTTATGACCTTCAGCCTCGAGGGTGAAAAGTACGAGCTCAGGTACGAGCTCTACCGCGCGCTTTTCTTGAATCACAGCGCGGAATACGACAAGGGTGATAAGAGCTTCTGGGCGACACCCGAAGCCGAGGACGCAAAGCAAAAGATAAACGCAAGGGTCACGAGCCTTGCGCTTGATATCTTCGCGGCTCTCCACCTCTCTAAAGAAATCGGCTATGACCCTTACTCCGCCGACGCCGAGAAAAAGATTGAAGAGTACATCAAAGAGAGCGTTGAAGGCAGCGACACGGTTATAGGCTTCGGCGGTGACTATGATAAGTACCTCGCTTCCCTTAAGGCTATGAATCTGAACTACTCGGTTCAGACTCTTATGCTCAGATATTCCATTGCCTGCGAGAAGATAAACGAGTATTACCGCGGCACGGCAGACCCCGATGCGCCGACACCCGATATGGAAGCGGGAGCGCTCAAATACACTAAGGATGACGTGCTTGCGTTCTACCGCGGCGATGACTCCGCGCGCATCAGCATCGTCGTTTTCAACGCGGACTATATCTCGCATGAGAAGGTCGAGGAGCGCCGCGATAAGCTTGACTCCTTCGCCTCGCTCGGCGATGCGCTGAACTACGCCGCCTCCTTCACCCCGGGCGACCCCGAGGACGTTATCAACGGCGCGCTCATAGGCAAGAAGAGCAGCAGCTCCTTCTACACCGAGGTAACAGATGCCGCATTTGAAATGGGCGTCGGTGACGTCAGCCCCGTTATCCACGTTGTTACGGATAAGAGCAGCGAGTATTGGATAGTTATAAAAATGGATAAGACCGAGGAGTACGCAGAAGAAAACTACGAGGCAGTCGAGGATATTTACGTATCTCAGAGAATAAACGAGATAATTGACGGCGTTAAGACCTCGCTCGCCGATAATAAATCCGAAAAGGACGCCTTTACGAGCCTTGATCTTTCAAAAATTTCGATGGATTAAAATTTAAAAAAACAACACAATGAATAATATTACCGAAACAAACGCACAAGCAATAAAAACAATCAAGACACGAACAACCGGTAAAAAGGAACTCGATCTTATCTCGGAATATGATCTGATAGCCGACACAAAGGATTATCTTGACGAGTATTATTCGGGATGCTACGTAGGATGTCTTGCAGAAAAAAGCTCGCGGTACGTGAGGGCAAACGCCGAGTGCTACGCGAAATTTCTGAAGATTATCTTCAAGGCGGTACGCGCCGCTCACCTGATACGTATAGATACAAAAGAGTTCTCGGACGGCTTTACTTTCAACATAGCCTTTTCAACCTCGATGCTGCCCGAGCGGGATCGCGATAGCTTGTATAAGCTTTCGCGCGAATCGGGATTTTCTATTAAAATTTTCGATAATAAAATCGAAGCAAAATTCAAGTATGCGAAAACTCCGTTCTCGGATTTTCGTGCCGTTTCGCAAAGATTTGTTTACAAGAAGCTCAAGGAAATACTCGTTTTCTGATTTTTCCCTAAAATTGTTACACATATATTTTTCTCGCCGAGCCAAAGTAATATTGCGGTGATTTATCGCCAGCTTTATCATAAAAGGAATTCACCGATGAAAAATAGAAGAACAGTTTTTCCGAGCATATTATCTCTTCTTTTGATATTTTCCGCGATTCTTACGGGAAACGCGACAAAAGGTATGAGAAGAGATGAAAAAATTGACACGGTACAAGCCCTCTCTTATACCGACGCGGAATTATCCTCCGTGAGTGACGGAGAGGAGCGAGAAGATGACGGCTCCGCCCCCGTCGGCTCAAGGCTCCTTGAGCTTATCTTCGGAAAAAAGAGTACCGAAGGGTCAACCAAAGATATAAAGCTATGCCCCGGAGGAGATACCTTCGGGGTTAAAATTTGCGGCAGCGGAGTCACCGTCAGCAAGGTTGTGACCGAGCTTTCCGCCGGGATACTCAAGCCCGATGACAGAATAGTCAGCATTGACGGACAGCGGGTTTCGACAATTGACGAGGTCAAGAGAATTTTAAACAGCTCGGGCGGTCGTGCGCTTTCCTTTGAGATATTGCGTGGCAAAAAAACCTTCACCGAGAATATTGCGCCAAGGTCCTGCGGCGGTGAATACCACCTCGGGGTCATCCTCTCTGACGGAGCGTCGGGAATCGGCACGGTCACCTACTACGACCCCGAAACCTTCGCCTTCGGCGGTCTTGGACACGGCATCTCGTCGCACGACGGCGGCGAGGTCCTTAAGATGACACGGGGTACGGTCACGGGCGTTATCCTCGGCGGCGCGTCGAGGGGCGAAGCATCGAAGCCCGGCGAGCTGCGCGGTGTCCTCACGGACAAGAAGCTCGGCACACTGACAGCTAACACACGCTGCGGCGTTTTCGGCACTATCAGCCCCACCGCCATCTCCGACTGTGACTCGCGTACCCCCATCCCCGTTGCAAAAAAATCCGAGGTCAAGGCGGGCGAAGCTACGATTTTCTCTACTATAAAGAACGGCAATCGCGCCGAGTACAAAATCGAGATCAGCGACATCGACTACTCGAGTGACGGAACAAAATCCTTCCGCATCAAGGTCACTGACGATACCCTTATCGCCCTGACGGGCGGTATCGTCCGCGGTATGTCGGGCAGCCCGATAATACAAAACGGCAAGCTCGTCGGTGCGGTGACCCACGTTATGGTTGCAAATCCCACCGAGGGGTATGGGATATTTATTGAGAATATGTTAAGCGCGGCACAGCAAGGCGTACAACCTAAAGCTGCTTAACCTTCCGCGGTTGGCGAAGCACTACAGCATAGCAAGTTTTCGGTACTTTGCATAGCAAATCCCCTTGGAATAAGGCTCAAAGGGGCGAAAACTTTTTAGCGTTCCTCACTTTGGTCGCTCTCGGCTCGCGGAACGCCTACGCACAGTGATGGTGGCAGATCCAACCGAGGTGTATGTCATTTTTATGGAGAATATGTTAAATGCTGCCGATAATGCAAATAACTGCAATTGAAAAACGGCATAAAAATAATGCAGAATTCAGAATTAGCGGTTGCGGTTCTGCTTTCTGCATTTTTTATTTTGCATTACTTCGAATTTTTGAATGCTTTCCAAAAGCCGCTGTACGACCGATAACCCACAAGCTCCGCGACATCCGACATCGTCAAAGACTTATCACTTATCAACAATTGCTTTGCAGCATTCAGCCGATAGCTCGTTAAGGCGATCGAAAATCCCGAGCCGATATATTTCTCTACAAGGCGCGACGTTTGCTTCGTCGAAAGATTCAATTCCTTCGCAAGATCGAGGATCGTAACGTCCTCGTTGTATCGATTTTCAAAAAACTCGTGTATTATAAATTCACGGTTGGTGACGGTCAAAAGATCCACCTTAGCATCTACTATATCCTTACAAAAAAGAGAAAGATACGGATGGATCTTAGTGAAATCGGAATGATTCTTATATTTGAGGATCTCCTCTTTAAGTGCCGCGATAATTTCGGGAGCAACGCTCCTTTCGATAACCTTGCCGAGCGGATAATTGATCATAAACGCCATATGAAACGTGCTCTCGTCAATGCTCAGGCGATGGATGGCATCTTGAGGGATCGCCATAACCGCTCCGGCACGCATCACGTATTTTTGCGTGCCGACGATCAGACGGCTCTCGCCGCTCCCCGTGAAATGCACCTCGGTATATTTATGCTTATGCAAAGGTGAATTACCAATTTTAGCCTCGAGGAAGCCGTCGTAAATAAACGCCTCGATCTTTCTGTTTCCTACGTTTATATAAAATTCTTTTGCAGCCATAATAACCTTTCCAAAACGGACATTCTGTTTCCTCGTTGTCCTTTTTATAAATTGACTTATGCTACATAGGGTGATATAATCATTATAGCCAACAAAGCATTGAAAGTCAA
Organism: Clostridia bacterium; assembly: GCA_017411605.1. Lineage (GTDB taxonomy): Bacteria > Bacillota > Clostridia > Oscillospirales > CAG-272 > UBA1740. The sequence goes on from JAFQPR010000035.1 coordinate 16,736, forward strand.
TAAAAATCCACCAAAGATCGCCAAAAAATAAAAATCGATCTTATTTTGGGGTTAAAAAACGATATGTCCGACTACGAAATCATTTGCGGCTATTTTGGATTGCCGAGCGCAAAGAAAGATCATATTGATGCGAACCCGCTGCGGCATAACTGAAGAAGCCTAACGAATCTCGCTCGCGTTCGGTCAAAGATGGAACTTAAAGTATGAAAACAGAAATCGGAAACCCTGAAGGGGTATTTAGAAACAAAATATTAGCAACGGTTGCATACACTGCGCGAGTTGTCGCGCTTACCTGCGCATCGGGTCCGCTTATGCAGACCTTCCTTGCATCCCTCGGATTCGATAGCCACCGCATTTACGTCCACTCATCGATCCTGCAAGCGGTAAACGTGCTGACGATCCTATTTTTTTCGGGTTGGGTAAGCAATAAAAATCCCATAAAAAGATCCGCGTTCGCGATCTTGCCTACGGCGCTTTTATTCTTAACGTATCTCCCCATTGCAATCAGGCAAAGCGCATCCTTTTCCTCATATATCATCCTCTGCGCAATCGGTGCTTTTCAACAAATATCCATAGGACTTTTCACGGTATGCGAATATAAGGTTCCTTACTATATATACCGAAAAAGCGAATACGGCATAATGCTCTCAATATGCGGAATAATATCCTCGTTGCTATCTCTTGGCGTCGGAGCCGTTATCTTGTATTTTACGGCTCGCGTACCCTTCACTAAGGTTATGGCAATCGCTTTCTGCTTCTCCTCGCTACTGATCGTGATCGCTTTCTTAAGTATATTATTTGAGAAAAGCCTTATTTCGAATTCAGAGGAAGAAACGGGCGACGAAGAAGCAAAGAAGGTATCAATAATTGCGCTTTTGCGCCTACCTATATTCAGCGGATTGATAGCGGCGAACGTTATGCGAGGCTTCACCGCAGGGGTAATCGGAGTCCTTGCGACGGTAGCGCTCGACCTCGGGTATTCGGAATCTCTCACCGCCGCAATGGTCAGCGCGCAATCCTTCGCATCGCTCTTCGCTTGCGGCGTTTTTGCCGTATTGGCAAAGAAGATATCGCCTGCGGCTTTCCTTTTAGTCGGGGGCGCGCTTATTTTACTTCTGCCGCTTCTCCCCATATCGGGAAACTTCGGATATCTGCTTATTTATCTTTTTATCGTATTCGGAAGAACCTTGATCGACTATTCCGTGCCGTCGCTACTCATCAACTCGGTCTCCGCCAACGTTGCGGGCTCGTATCACGCGTGGCGTATGGTATTGCAAAACGTCGGGACTCTGCTCGCTACTCTGCTTGCATCACGCATATCCCATATGCCCTTGCTCCTGATCGGTGCGGCGTTTCAGCTGATCTCTTGCATCTCCTTTTATATATGCACAAAGAATTCAACTAAGAAAGAGCGGCTCGTTGACTAAAAACCGACTCACCAAATTCGGAAAGTGAGGTAACACAATGAAAAGCAAAAACGGAATTATGATAAATATTGATTGCTGCACCTCGATAAACCCCTTTATCAACGCGCTTGCCAATCGCGGAGCGGTGACGGAAGAGGATCTATATCCAATGGTGGATCCGTATGCCGATACGCAAGTTACCGATTTGTTTATCAATACCTTTGCGCAGTATTCAAATACACCGTCTAAGGTATTCAGCGATGCGATCGCCAAGTATTTGCAAAAAGAAGAAAACGGTGAGGCGGTCGATTATACCGAATGGAATCACGGTATTTATATCCTTCACACCAAGTTTGGAATAGATCCGTTCGAAGTATGGTTTCGCAGGACTTTTGAAAAAGGTATGCGTCCGTGGCTATCCGTCCGTATGAACGACTGCCACTTTCCCGATGCAAAAACGTCGCTTCTTCGCAGTGACTTCTTTTATGAAGCCAAAGAAAAAGGCTATATGATAGGCAACGAATACGGATATCATCGTTGCTGCCTAAATTACAAGTATCGAGAAGTCAGGCAAAAATTCTTGGATTATATACGCGAGCAATTAGAACGCTATGACGTATACGGATTAGAGCTTGATTTCCAAAGAGAGATCTATTGCTTCGACTATATCCACGAGCCTGACTGCCATAGGCATATGACGGAATTTTTGCGCGATGCTAAGGCGAGGGTCAAGGAATGCGAAAAGAAATGGGGGCACCCGATCAAGATCGCAATTCGCTTGATGCGAGATATAGAGCAGAATAAAGCCTTCGGATTTGACGTATACGCAATGACGGCGGAGCATCTGGTCGATACGATCGTCGTGACTCCAAGATTCTCAACGAGTGACAGCAATATGCCGATCAGCGAATGGGTGGAAGCCTTTCCCGATACGGATATCGTTGCAGGGGTTGAGACCTGCATCAATCGCATTGGCGATAAGAGCTGGGGCTCGCCTGAGGTGGTTCGCGGTTTTGCGGCAGCCTATATGTCAGAAGGGTCAAACGGCATATATCTTTACAATTATTTTTGGCCGCAAAAGGATAGGATAGCAGAGATATATCCGACCTGCGGAAATATCGAAACCGCCACTCGCTACCCACGCAGGCACGTTGTTACTTATCAGGATATCGCTCCCGTCGGTTATGAAAGGTGGAAGCCGCTTCCCTTGATCGCTCAAAATGCGGAAATATCGATCAATATCGGCGTTCCGTCGAAGACAGTGTCGCTCGTTATCGGTTTAGATTCCGAAAGCTCGATCGATGCGGTGGACCTCGAAGTCAACGGCGTTTCTGTCGAAGCTTGGTCCGAAACCTGCCGCGGATATGAAGAGAACGAGATCTACGCCCCCGACGGTACGCAATTATATATAACCTCGCTACCCGAGGAAGCGATTGACGGTGAGCGATCACTTGCGTTATCCTTTGATGTAAAAACGGGTCATAAAGCGGCAATGATAGTCTATATTGAAGCCGATACGTATTAAATCGCCGATAATTCACAGTTTGCAAATCAAGAAAGGAAGTTTAATCATGAATAGAACATTTCATTTACAGATAGACAATCCCATTGTAATACACAGAGGTGAGGTCGGAGACAACGCTTGGGGGCATACCCAATTTCCCTTTCTTTACCGCGCCACCGACGGAAATATAATAGCCGAGTGGGAATATACGGTCGACGATATAAAATACGCAGGAACGTCTATTAGAGCAAAATCGAATGACGGCGGAAAGACCTGGACCGAAGTCAAAGAGGGCGATGCTGTAAGAGGACTCTCTATGCCGAACGGCAAGGAGCTCGTCGGATTCGTGAAAAAAGGAGCTTATCCGCAGGATTATTTTTCTAAATACACCCCCATATATACGGTAAAGCTTTGGAGCGTTGAAAGTAAAATCTACTTTGCGGATGATATAAAAGAGAACGAGGATAAGCGAGTTTTCGCCATTGAGCGTGATTCTACGAGTGGCGAGGAGCAGGTATTTGAATGTGCGGTCAAGTGGCCTCTGGCATCAATGGGATGGTGCAACGGAATGGTATATCCGCGTACCCAGACCTTTGCCATCCAAAACAAGAACGGAATTGCACTTATAGGAGATGCTCTGTACTGTGCGGTATACGGTCACGGCTTTAACTCTGACGCCAAGACACGTGAGGAGGCTATACTGAATGGCGATCCGTGCTACTCCGTATACGTATTACGCTCAACTGACAGTGCGCGCACGTGGGAATACGTGTCGGGTGTATACGTTAACGACAGCGTTCGTAGCGCCGGCGATGGGCTTTTTGAAGGCTTCTGCGAGCCGACACTTTGTTCCATGCCCGACGGCTCGGTAATTATGCTTATGCGTTCGGGAAACACTCGTCCATCTTACATAGTTCGCTCGACGGATAAGTGCAAAACGTGGTCGGAGCCACAGATTTTCGACGACTTCGGTGTGTTTCCTCAGTTACTCTCGCTCCCGTGCGGTGTTACGATAGCCTCTTACGGCAGACCAAGTCTCCGTTTGCGCGCAACAAGCGATCCCTCGGGCGAGGCGTGGGAGCCACCCGTACAACTCACATTAACAGGCGATGCGTGTGCAAATTTTCAATCGTTGTCCTGCTTCTATACCGGTCTGTTAGCCATATCGGAGGATGAAGCACTTATGATTTACAGCGATTTCAAATACCCGAACGCTGACGGTATCCCCGTTAAAACAATTCTCTCAAGACGTATCAAGGTTGTCTTTGAAGAATAAAAAAAGAAAAAAGTGTTATTCCCTATTGACAAGCTCAATCAAAGTGACGAGCCGGAATAACACTTTTTATTATTTAATCCTACTCCTGATATCCTCAATAGAGGGCAACTGCGCCTTTGGTTCTTCGGGCAGTTCACCGCCTACGTTGATAATAATTATAGTATGTCGAAAAGGCAAAAAGTCTATAATGGCTTTTTACTACTATATTATTGCAACAGAAATCGACAAATTTCTTCTTCGAAATTTGCTTGCAAATCAAAGATTTGCGGTCGAAATCCTTTAAATTTCGACTTTCGATTGTCGTTATTTCTCCAGTTTTCACTAAAAAATCTAAAAGTTCTCTATCTAAACAACTTCGCAATCCAACAAAAAGTCAATTACACTAATATTTAAAACTCCGTTATCGTCATAAAATCTTTTTCCGATATCGTGTCTGACAACGATTTTGGGGAACGAATCACCTGTCAGCGAAAACGGCTTCAATTCACTCTCCTGTTTTTCTTCGGTCAGCATTGCGTATGCCGATTGGATATAGACCTTTTTCCCACCTTTAGTTGCGATAAAATCGATCTCACGCGGAATGCTGATCTGTTTGCCTTCCTTGTTGCGTTCTCGTGTGGTGATCACGCCAACGTCAACCGAGAATCCACGAATAATCAGCTCGTTGTAAATGATATTTTCCATAATATGCGTCATTTCGGGCTGGCGGAAGCCAATCCGTGCGTTGCGGAGTCCAACGTCCTCGCAGTAATACTTGTTGGGATAGTTAAAGTACGCGCGTCCCTTTACGTCATATCGTTTGCTTTCCGAAAACAAGAAGGAATCTATTAAATGATCAATATATGCTTTGACTGTGTTCTGCGCCACTTCAATATGCTGAACAGTTTTCAAGGTATCAGCAATTTTAGTTGGATTTGAAAGTGAGCCAACCGATGAGCAAAGCAGGTCGAGCGTAGAGGCGAGAACGTCCTCGCGCTCCACTTTTTTTCTATCAACAATATCTTTTAAATATACTTCAGCAAAAAGCGAAGAAAGGTATTTCATTTTAGCAGCATCATCGGGGCGAGAAATCACAAGAGGCATACCGCCGTAAAAGGCGTATTCGTCAAAAGCGTCACGCTTGTCACCGCCGACCGCGGAATAATACTCCGCAAACGAAAGGGGATGAACGCGGATCTCGTCACTTCTCCCACGAAACTCGGTCAAAATATCCGAGGAAAGCATTTTGGAGTTACTTCCCGTAACGTAAATATCCAAATTTTCAAGTGCGTTCAGCCCGTTGAGCACGTCGTAGAAGGTGACTTTTTTACCACTTGGGTTATAGGGATTGTCCACGGTATCCGACATTTGGATTTCGTCCACAAACAGATAATATTGTTCTTCACTCCCCTCAACGAGTCCACGAACGAACGCGGAAAGCTCAAGAGGATTTCTGTATCTCAAATATTTATCATTGTCAAGCGCAAAGAACAAAATATGATCCTCATCTACACCTTGCTCCTTCAGATAATTTCTAAATAAAACGTTCAAAAGATAAGACTTTCCCGAGCGTCTGATTCCGGTTACGACCTTTACCATTCCATCCCACTTGAATTGTATAAGTTGATTCAAGTATCGTTCTCTTTTGATTTCCATACGTCCTCCTTCTGAAAACTTTGTGTTTTTGTGCAATTACTTTTCAACAAGATTATATCAAACCTTTTAACTCTTGTCAATATTATATTGAAAACTTGCTGCACAAATGCGAATTGTTTTCAGATTTTATGCGATCTATGATAGATTTTTGCAACCTTTTACAGTTTTATTCACTGACATTATTTCTGCGGTAACCCATGGGAGAAATACCGTATTGCTTTCTAAAAGCACGACTAAAGTAAAACTGGTCCTCGAAGCCTGTGGCAAATGCTATCTCCGAAATTGAGAGGTTTGATTCGCTCAATAGTCTTTCTGCCTTTTCAAGCCGCAGAAAATTTATATATTTTAAGGGAGTAATGCGCAGCCTTGACTTTAACGTTCTTCTTATTTGAGATTCGGAAAAGCCCGTCCCCCTCGCAATAGACTCAAGTGATATATCCGGGCGGGAATAACTGTCTACGATATACTCGTTTATTTTATCAAAACCCCTACCCCTTAAATATTTTTCATTGCTTCTCTTAAGCAACTCAAAATATATCTCATAAATCATACTGAAAGCTTTGGGAATATTACCACCGTTCACGTCGGTACGAATATGCAAAAATTTTAAAAAATATTTACTCGTAGCAATTCCGACGTTTTTAAAAAGCAAGCTTTGCCGCGTTTCCTTCGATGGATGGAACTCAAAATCTATGCATATATATTTACTCTTCTCATTTATCCTGATATCGTACAGGCTGTTTTTGGCAAGGTAAAAAGAATCTCCCGCGCTGACATTTAACGTGTAATCGTCAAAAATATAATCGGCACTACCGTATAAATAATACACAAAACAATCGCTGTGACGCATACCTTTTCTTTTGATAAATCCGGGATTGAATTCTCCGTCAAACGCTGAGTGTATCTTTTGTATGACAAGATCAGATTGCATAGTCACCTCTCTGTTTTTGCTTTTTTACTAATTATAGCAACCATACAAAAAATTGTCAATATCACCAATTAAAAATAAGTGTTAAAAAAATCCATGTTTATTTTTTATCTATTCCATTCCTCTGCACCGTATTATATAATGATACCGATAAAGAAAGGGGAATATCGAATATGCAAGAAAGATTTTTCAATTATGAGCTTATATCCGATACCGACAGAAGCTTTATAGAAAACAAATACCACCGCCAAGATATGCCGTTTGACGCTAAGCAACGAATGAAATATCACGGATACGATTATGACGAAAGCACAGGCCTTTCAGACGGAGAGATCATGCTCGGGCTTGATGAGCTTGCGAAAAAGCTTGATGTCGAGCATCATTATACTATAAAATCCGAGCTTTTTTCATATATCCTCGATAACACGAGAATCGACATAAACGAGCACGATTATTTTATAGGAATCTATACGTGGGACAGAGTGATAGATAAGCATACCATAGACCCGTGGCAAAAAGAGGCGTATGCAAAAGCTACACTGGCGGTTGGCAACTCCAAAAGAAACGACTTCGCGAAAAGCGGAACAGCGTGGGCGCTTTTGGATTTTGACCACACGGTTCCCGATTGGGAATCGCTTAGCACCCTCGGCTTTGTCGGAATTCTTGAAAGACTCGAAAACAGCTATACTGCAATTAAAAGCAGCGGAGCTATTACAGAAAAGCAGGAGCTTTTCTATAAATGCGCGAAACGGGAATATGAGGCTCTCATTAAATTCACGAAAAGGCTTTATGCTTATTCTCTGACAAAAAGCCATGCAAAAGCAGCAATTGTTTCCGAATCGCTGAAGCATCTGTGCGAGGGAGCGCCGCAAACCACGTACGATATGCTACAGCTCATCTACATATATTTTATGGTATCTGAAAGCGTTGAGCATTATCAAGTGCGCTCGCTTGGATACGGTCTTGACGGCACGCTCTACCCATTCTACAAAAGCGATATAGAAAACCGACGTTTTTCAAAAGAAGAAATATCTCGTTTCATTGCGTATTTTATGATGCAATTCTCAGCGATGGGAAACTATTGGGGGCAGCCGTTTTACCTTGGCGGCACTAATCCCGATGGAAGCACAGCTGTAAATGAATTAAGCTATTTAATTCTTGATATATACGATAAATTAGGAATATACAACCCCAAAATTCAAATAAAGGTTTGCAAATCAACACCTAAAGACTTCGTTTTCAAGGCTCTCAAGATGATAATAGGCGGCTCAACCAGTATAGTTTTCTGCAACGAGGACATTATCGTTAAAGCGCTTATGCGCAACGGTGCAACCTACGATGATGCAACCCTAGCGGTAGTTAAGGGATGCTACGAATATGCGCTACGCGCAAAGAGTATCGGAATTTCATTCAACACATTTAACGCATTAAAACCGCTTTGCTTTGTTTTCTCGGGCGGTTACGATAACGTTACCGGAAAGCTTCTCGGTATACATACGGGAGATGTCAGCGAGTTTGACAACTTCGAGAAGTTTTATCACGCTTATCTCGCTCAGTTCGACTACGTCATAAACGAAAATATGAAATGGATATACGAGGCAGAAAAGTACATAAACGACGTAAACCCCTCGCTATTGTACGCTGCTACGATTCCTGCCTGCACAGAACAGCTGAGAGATGCTAACGACGGCGGCATAATTAACGTATCAGATATGCTTCTCAACGGACTTGGAACTGCAGTTGATGCTCTTATGGCGGTTTATGAGCTGGTATTTGAGAAGGGTGTAACCACTCTGCAAGAACTTAAAAACGCTCTTGACAACAACTGGGAAGGCTTTGAAAAATTAAGGCTCAGGGCTCTCGGCTGCAAGCACAAGTACGGACGAGGTGATAAGCTCAGCGACTATTACGCTTGCGCCATACACAACTTCTTTGCATCTCATTTTATAGGAAAGAAAAATTCACACGGTGATAATATAGAGTACGAGCTTCACTCCGCCCTTGCTTTTCTAAAGCAAGGTAAAAACACGCCCGCAACCCCTGACGGACGATACAATGGTGACGAGGTATCAAAAAACGCATCTCCGACCATCGGTATGGATACAAACGGATTGACTGCTCTTATACGCTCGGTAACCTCTATGGATCTTTCAGTTTCGGACTCGGGCGCATGCCTTGACTGTATGATACACCCAAGCACGGTTCAAGGCGAAGAAGGCACTGATATACTTTACGGAGTTCTGAACACCTACTTATCGCTTGGCGGAGCATCAATTCATTTTAACGTTTTCAACTCAGAGATGCTGAAGGATGCCCAAGCCAATCCGGACAGATATAAAAATCTGCAGGTGCGCGTTTGCGGATGGAACGTACTTTGGAACAATCTCTCAAAGCAGGAGCAGGATGCCTATATACTCAGAGCAGAGAAGATAATAGAATGAAAAAAGCTGTAATAAACGATATAAAACGCTTCGCCGTTCACGACGGAGACGGAATCAGAACTACTGTATTTTTCAAAGGCTGTCCGCTTAAGTGCCTGTGGTGCCACAATCCCGAAGGCATCACGGTAAAGCCTGAAATAGCCTATTATGAGCATAAGTGCATAGATTGCGGTGAATGTGCATACGTTTGCCCAACCCGCGCTCACATTGTCAAGTGCGGCAAGCACGACTTTGATCGCGAGGCATGCATCGCTTGCGGCAGATGCACTGAAAGCTGTCTTGGCGGTGCTTTGACCTTTTACGGCAAGGAAACGACCGTGGAAGAATTACTCCCGCAGCTACTCGAAGACCGAGATTTTTACGAAAGCTCCGGTGGCGGTGTTACACTTTCCGGTGGAGAATGTCTTGTTCAGGCCGATTTTTGCGCTGAGCTTTTAAAGGAATTAAAAAGGCTAGGCATCCATACCGCCGTGGACACCTGCGGCTTTATATCCAAAAGCGCTTTGGATAAGGTCATTCCATACACCGACGTATTTCTTTATGACGTTAAGGCGTACGACGAGGACGTGCATATCAGATGCACAGGACAGTCCAATAAAATTATACTTGAAAATCTTTTATATCTGGACTCGCTCGGCAAAAATATTGAAATTCGTATTCCATACGTACCGGAATACAATTCTGATCAAATAGAAAAAATAGCTCTCCTTTTGTCAGAACTAAAACATATCACAAAAATACGTGTTCTTCCGTATCATAATTACGCAGGCTCTAAATATGAGGCTTTGAATATTCCAAACACTCTGCCCAATAGATTACCGACGGATGCAGAAATAAAATCAGCTGTGGAAACAATAAAAAGCATCACAAATTAGCGTGTTATCCTTAACGGAGAACACGCAATGAATTGCAACCTTACGGTTTCGCGAATTGAAAGCTGTGCTTTCGTGAATTGCCTGCGGCATGAATTGTGCCTTACGGCACATTGGTTGCAATTCAATTCATGGAGCGCGGAGCGCAAGAATTCATGAAATCATTGATTTCAATTCATGACACGTAGTGTCAAATCATTTCCTTTCACGGCACAAATGCCACAGGCACGGGCATCGTAAAAAGCGGGCAATATCATTCCCTCTCGGTTTGATATTGCCTTTTTCTAAAAAAATTTATCACTATTGACAATCGGTTTGAATTGTGATACGATTATAACAAAGAGATAAATATATTACGTGGGGGTATCAAAATGAGTAAAGCTCCGGCAGTTGATTACGCATTGGATATTATAGAATATTTTGCTATTAATAATTGTCCGATAGGAATATCGGATATAAGTAATGCGCTAAATATCAACAAAAACGCAGTTTCAAGAGTACTGGAGGCTTTAATTGAAAAAAATTGGATCTATGCATGCGAAGAGAATCAGAAAAAGTATAAGCTTACTCTACGTCCATTTTCGGTGCTTTCGAATAATGTAAGACGTAACGGAATTGTTCGTATTGCCACTCCGCTTTTGGAGAATCTGAATAATGAGCTTGGTGACTCGGTTTATCTTGGTGTAAAAAGCGGCAAAAATGTCATGTATCTTCTTCATTTTGACTCAAAAAAAGAGGTTCGGATCAATGGTCGGGTGGGCGGAGAATACCCTCTTCATTGTTCCGCTCCGGGCAAGGTTCTTTTAAGCTATTCTGAAAGTGATGATATTAAAGCCTATTTCAACGATCCAATTAGCAAGATGACAGAGAATACTATTGTCGATTATTCCCACTTTATCAGTGAGGCAATAAATATCAGGCAAAGCGGTTATGCTGTTGACGATGAAGAATTTGCTAAAGGTATTATTTGTATTGCTACTCCCGTTTTTAATTGCGATGGGTGTGTTGTAGCATGTGTAGGACTTTCAACCCTTACGCTTTATGACAGCATTGATTCATTAACCGATAAAAAGCTTGAGTTATTAAAAGGTGTTGCTGACGAGATCTCAAGAAAATTAGGATATAGCGCAAAGGAGTAATCGACCATGGCTCTGTGTGATGCAAATTTATACAGATATGTTGTATATAAAAATTTTGATTATCTGAATTCATTATCTCCGATAAAAAGATCGTCGGAAATTTTTAAATTGGAAACCGAAGCCCTCTCTATGGATCTGAAAAAAGAAGATGAATTTTTCGGTTGGATGTTTTTTGACGATCCAAATAAATACCGTGACAAGTGGTTTTCCGATTGTATTGTTGATGAAAAAACGAAGTCAATTATCCAAGAACCCGCCAATTATGGAAGCAAAACAACTGTTGATAGGGGGCATACGCTGGTAGATTATCAATACATTCTTCAAAACGGTCTTTCATCATATCGAGAGAAAATTGAAAGCGAAATGCTTAAATATCCCGGTGATGAATATCTTTTGGCAATGAGTGATGAGCTTGCGGCAATAGAAAAGCTGGTTTTTAGAATGCAGCTTGCCGTAGAGGAAAATTCAAACGGCTGTGAAAACGCATCAAAAATCAAAACTGCTTTGGAACAGGTTCCGTTTTATCCCGCGCGCAATTTTTTAGAGGCAATTCAGTCTGTATGGATCATACATTTCTTGCTTCCTGTTGCGGAACATGCGTATTATAGTATTTCGCTGGGAAAATTCGATAATTATATATATCCGTTTTACCAAAAATCTCTGTCAGATGGTATGACACGGGAAGAGGCAAAGCGCATTCTTTATAATTTTTACAAGCTTCTGAACAGTTATTCCGACGGTGCTTGCCTCCTGAACGTGGGACCCGAATACAATGAGTTGTCCGAATTGATTATCGAGTGTCAGCGCGAGTTTTCAATGCCCGCGCCTATACTTGGAGCAAGAATATCAGAAAACACGCCTGATAATATATGGAATATGTTGATTGATGAGAAGCTTTTTTCCGGAGGTCAGCCGACCTTTTACGGTGAGAATTCCTGTGTCGCCGCGCTCGTAGAGAAAGGCGTGGCACGTGATCACGCGCTTGGGTTTTCAAATAACAGTTGTATGGGAATCGGACTTGCCGGAAAAGAGTTTAACAGTATGTGGGGTTGCGTATTTTCGATCTCTGCAGTGCTTGAAGCCGCCTTGAATCACGGAAAGCTTTTACATATGGATTACGTGGTTCCCGAAATCGGGAAGATCAGTAATTTGCAAGAATTATATGATGCATTTGAAAAATCCGCAGATCATTTGCTTGATATATGCATAAAATCATATGAGGCAATTGCTAATTTAAGCGAGAAAACAGATCCCGATCCGTTTGTATCTATTTTGACAGAGGGATGTATAGAGAAGCGTTGTGATAGAATATCCGGAGCCGAGTATCACAATGTAACCGTAGAATGCATGGGTATGATAAATGTATCCGACGGTATTTGTGCAATTGACGATCTGGTTTTCAAGAATAACAAGTATTGCCTTGAAGAATTAAGTGAAGCTGTTAAAAACGATTTTGTCGGATATGAAGAGATAAGAAATGACATTTTGAAATGTAATAAATACGGTCAGAACTCAGATGCGGACTTATATGCAATAGCGGTTGCGGAAATACTTCAAAGAGTAATAAGAAAAAAGGATCATGCAAACAGAAAGTATTCCCCCTCGCTGCATACACTCACGACAAACGTGAGGTACGGCAAGAATTGGGGAGCAGGATATGATGGCAGATTGGCGCACGAGCCTTTTGCAAAAAATGCAGGGCCGTCGGATCATGTCAGAAAAAAAGAACCTACTTCCTTGATTTTATCTGCCGCAAAACTTCCGCAGCATAAGTTTTTTGGCGGACAGCCCGTTGATCTTAATTTCAGTACAGAGATCATTCAAAATCATAAAAAAGAAATAGCAGCGCTGATAAGTACGTATTTTCAATTGGGTGGTTTACAGCTCCAAGTCAATTCTATGACATCAGAACTTTTGAAGGAGGCTGTGAATCATCCCGAAAAATACAACGATCTTGTAGTTCGCATAGGCGGTTACAGCTGCTATTTTAACTCGCTGTCCGAACAAATCAAGCGGGAATTTATTATGCGAACAGAGATTGAAGAGAAAAACGCATGACAGGGGAAATATTTAATATTCAAAATTTTGTGTTAACGATGGACCGTGAATTCGCACCGTGAACGACACCGAGGAGGAAATGCCGGCTATCAAATCATTTCTCTATTCTTGCAGAGCACCTTTATAAAGCGAAAGCGCATCAAAAAAAGACAATATCGCTAGCCCGTGTGGGTTTTTGCTGCGATATTGTCTTTTTCATATCAGGCTTTCCAAACCGTGAATTTATTCTCTCCCGCACAGAGCTTTGCGAATGCGCCCGGAACTATTTTTCCCGTACGGCGCGCCCCCGTGACGTCAAGCTCAAAATCAATTGGTGTTCCGTCGGGATTCTCGAACGCCTGCTCGGTAATTCTCGGAGTTCCGAGTCTTTCCGTTGTTACGGCTCTGCAGGATGCGGAGCTGACCTCCTCGGGCACGGTAAGCGTTACTGTCCACTCGCCGTCTGCCTCTTCAACGGTTGCGCTCATACCTTCCGTGACTATCGGATCGCGCTCCGCGCGGAACGGCGCGGCATATCCCGCGTAGGCATTCTCGGCTACCCAAACCGCCTCGGGGACTCTCGTATACTTATTGTGGTCAATATGAAGTCCAACCGCGTCAATCGCAGGCTTATAGTCCTCGGGCGTGTTATATCCGTCAAGATTTGCGCCGAGATACTTAAGCGCGTTTGACCACGGCTCGTGCGTGCCGAGGATGATGTTATTCATCACTCTGTCATCACCTCCGTAGGTGAAGGAAACTCCTCTTACCGTAGTTGAGTGCGGGAAGTGATACGGCGTCGTTCTGTTAAGAACGTTATAGCTGAAAACAAGTCCCGTCATAACGTTATGCACGTACGCTGTTCCCTGCGCGGCATTCTGCAGTGTCACAGGTGACAAAAGCACGTTATTATCAACCGTGCAAGGTCCTTGCGTTACTTCAATAAAGAGGTCTCTGCCGTTCTCATAAAATAGGTTAGACGTAACTCTTGTACCCTGCGCCTGCCAGTCAAGCCAGAGTCCAAGGTTGCAGTTATGTATATTATTGTTTGCAATTACGGTATCTATCGCCGCGTGGAACTTAATAGCGGCAACCTCGTGCCCCCAGAATTCCTGCTTTGTGTTCACGTTATATATGTGGTTATGCTCGACAAGAGAGAAGGCGCAGCCGAGGTGACCTACGATTCCCGCCTGACCGCAGTCGTGAATAATATTGCCTCGCACCGTGTGCGAGCCTACATTTCCCTTTTCCCAGCCGTGTCCGAGCGCGAGGAATACCGCCTCAAGCTGATACTGATATCCGGGCTTACGAACGGTACGGCTATGCAGATTTGCGTGCTCGGGATCACTGTACTTACCGAGGCTGATACCCGTACACTTTGAATCGTGAACGCAGTTATTCTCAATTATCCAGCCGCAGCTCCAATGAGGTCCTACCATACCGATCTGATCCGCGGTCGGCGGCGCGAACTGCGTCGCGGCGTGAGCAAACTCAAAGCCGCGCACCGTGATATAATTGATACCCGTTTTCGTCGGATAGAAGCATGCGGGGCGCACGTTGACCTCTACGAGATTTTCATTGGGATCGTACTCACCGAAGTTGCAGTAAAGCTCCGTCACGCGCTCACCCACTACTGCGTACCACTGATAAACTGTATCCTCGGGATAGCGTATTCCCTGAGAAACCTCTATCGAGGGATTTGAAAATCTTGCGCCGCTCTCTCGGCGTTCCGCTTTTATAAGAGAATCCATATCGGGCGCTTCGTAGAGCGATTTCCCGTTAAGGTAAACGTCGCCGAGATGCACCTTGTACGTCTCGGGCTTTACGAGCCAATCTCCGAAAAGCTCGGTAGCAAACGGATTGAAATCTCCAAAGACAGAGTTATCTATCTCGGTTACCCAAACCGTTCCCTCTGCTTTTTTCCAACCCGAAACTATCTCCGAGCCCTTTATTATCGGATGCTCTCCGTCGGCAGCCTCAAAAACTATACGGCAACCGTCTGACGCGCCGCCGCGCGGCGGATCTACCCACTCGCGGTAAGTACCTCCGCAGACCTTGACGGTATCTCCCGCTTTTGCAACGCTTGCCGCGTGGCTTACGGTTCTGAAGGGAGCGGACTTCGTTCCCTCAGCCTTGTCACTTCCCGTGACCGATACGTAATATATCATTCTGTTACCTCTCTTATGCTTTTTGTTTTTTGATTATTTTGCTTTTGTTATTTTATTATAGCAAATAGAGAGTTGACATAAAATACAATTAATGATAAAATATAAGACAAAATTAGTCTTTTGGGGGCGAGCTATGATTTTTGAAAAGAAGCATTCGCTATTAGAAAACGAGTTTTCGGTATCGCGCGGAAAAGCTATAACCTTTCATCCTCATTTGCACAGAGCCTTTGAGTGCTTTCTGCAGATAAGCGGGCAGACCGTGATAAATATTGACGGCGCTCGTTATGAGCTAAAGGCAAAAGATGCCGTTCTTATCTTCCCTTTTCAGCTTCACTCATACGAGGCAGTCGAAGAGGGAGAGTACAGAATAATATTCTTCTCCCCCGAGATGGTATCCGAGTTTAGCAAAAGGACGGACAAGCATAAGCCCGATAACAATCTGTTTTCCTTCTCACTGCAAAGCGACCCTTGCCTTGATAACGCATATTTGAAAAAAGCGTTTTGCTATCAGCTATGCGGCGAGTTTGACCGCGGCAGAGAATACGTAAGCGGCGATGACGAGCTTGACGAAAGCATAATCAGATCTCTGCTCCTCTACGTCGAAGCTCATTATCTCGGTGAGTGCTCGCTGAAAGCTGCGGCAAGTGAGATCGGCTACGACTATGCCTATATATCCAAATTTTTCAAAAGGAAGGTCGGACTCTCTTTCAAGACCTACGTAAATACGATGCGGGTCGGCGAAGGAAAACGGCTTCTGCTCTCCTCGTCACTCAGTATTCTCGAGATATCCGAGGCGTGCGGGTTCACCTGCCCGAGGACGTTTAACCGAGAGTTTCTCTCCATAGTCGGTATCTCTCCGTCGGAATACAGAAAAAGAAGCTATTCGCGTTAAGCTCAAGTAACATCAGATAAATTTAAAGTATCTAAAACCGAAAGATGATTTTTTCCGCACTCTTCATAAAAAGCGTCCCTTACGCTGCACCGATATCGGCAAGCTACGTAAGGGACTTTTCTTTTTCTTATTTAATTAAACTCGACGTTATTGAAAACGACTCTCTCTGCGTGCTTTATTTGCGGATAAGTGCCGTGGCTTTTCGCCTTACTCTGCCCACCGTGATAGAATCTGTCGCCAAAGAAGGAATAATCTATAATTTCAAAGGTGGAATCAGAAAATCTTACGTTGGATATTTTGTTCTCTGCTCTGCCCGTTATAGAAAGTCCCGCCGCGCTCCTTGCGTGAATTCCCGAGAAATATATATTTCTCACAGCCTCTACTTTCGTTTCTCGGTTTTCCGCGATCTCAAGCTTTACGGGCGGTCCGAAGGTTTCCATAACTATATTGGAGAATGCGATATTTTTAACAAGAGTTGCCTCTCTGCCTATATCGGAGGTATATGAAAGGGCGGGATCGTATCTCATATGCGGCAAAACTATCGCAATACCAACCGACGTATCGGTCATAACAATATTTGAGAAAACGCAGTTTTTAATTATGCCGTCGTTCATCCAGCCGATACGGATGCCGCTCGCGTAGCTCGTCAGATTGCAATTCGTAACGTTCACGCGCTCGCATACTTTATTTTCGGCGAGCGATACGTTATTGGCTCTGACCACGATGCAATCATCTCCGCAGGTGATGCTGCAATTTGACACGGTCACACACCGAGAGCTGTTTATATGGATACCGTCATTATTCGGGAACTCAACGTCTGCCTCGATCTTGATTTTGTCAAAGGTGACGTAGTCGCAATCGCTTATCCAATAGGACCATCCCGCAGGCTGATTTATCATAGTTATATCTTCTATCTTAACGTTACGGCAGCCCGCGAAAAAGACAACACGGGGCGGAGTGTCGGAGCCAATACGCTCGTATTTCCAATCCTTCTTTGGCTCCCTGACCTTTACGAAATTCCCGCCGTTGCAATCTATCGTACCCATTCCCGTAATGCTTATATTTTCACTCTCCTCGGCGTATATATAGCACGCGTTTTTCCATCTGGGTAAAAGCTCCGTCTTAACGTGTTTTAGGTCATTTCTTTCGGGATAATCCGCAATATCGGGCGAGCCGAGGAGCGTTGCCCCTGCGGCAATATGAAGCTCAACGTCCGAGCGCATAACGATACTGCCGAACATATATATTCCGTTTGCGACAAGCACTCTGCCGCCGCCCCTCTCAAAGCAGGTATCTATAGCCATTTGAATTGCAGCGGTGTTTTTTGTTTTACCGTCCCCCACCGCGCCGAAATCTCTTATATCGTAAATCATATCTACCTCGTATTACTTTTTTATTATGGGATAGAGCTGTATATTATTACCGCCGTCAACCACGAGCTCCGCACCCGTTGTGTTTCTCGCGCACTCGGCAAAATACCACACGGCATCGGCTATATCCGCGCCGACGGCTACGTCACCGAGCGGGGTGAAGCGCGACGGAACGTTTTCGTAAAAGTCGGGATTTTTCTCCCAGCGGTCGGTCTTTATCATACCGGGGAGAACTGCGTTTACGCGAATATTGTATTTCCCGAGGTCGAGCGCCAGCGCGCGCATCATACCAAGCTGACCGCCCTTTGACGCGATATATGACACTCTGTCGGGAATTGCTCTGTAAGCCGTGTTTGAATTGACAAACACGATATTTCCGCCGCCGTTATCCTTCATACGCCTTGCCGCGCACTCGGAAATATAATAATTCCACACCACGTTGGTGTTTATGACCTTGCAAAAATCCGAAAGAGGTGTTTCAAAGACCTTCTGCCCGATACCCTGATCTGCGGCGTTAAGAACGAGAGTGCTCACGAAAATACCCTTTTCATCAAGCTCACCAAAGAGCTTATCGACGGCATCCGTGTCAACCTCACCGCTATCCGTCAGAGAATTCAATACGTATCCCGAAACGCTCGCTTCGGGGTATTTTTTCCTATATGCCGCCTCGGCATCCGTAACGCTCTCACCGTTTCTTCCCGTGAAAACGACAGCATACCCTTCCGAAAGAAACTTTTGGACGATATCGACACCCGTGTTAATACACGCGCCGGTTATAAGTGCAGTTTTCATTACCATTCACCTCAAAAATAAAATTCTGTCTTCGCGGGTCTTATATCGGTAAGCGCGCCCGTGTAATGGCGCAGATTGTGCTCAACGTAGGGGTGCTTCAGGCACTCTTCCTCATTAAGCTCGATTCCAAGCCCCGGCTTATCTCCTATCTTTATCCTACCGTTTTCATAGGAAAGACTTTCGTTTGTTACGTCCCGTCTCCAATCAACGTCGCTATACATAATCTCAAGAATACAGAAATTTGGACAGCAAGCAGCAAGCTGAAGGGTTGCAGCATTTGCCACGGGTCCCGATGGGTTATGGGGCGCGAACGGAATATAATTTGCCTCGGCAATCGCCGCTATCTTCTTAAGCTCCATAATTCCGCCCGCGTGCGAGATATCGGGCTGAATATAGTCGCAGGCTCTTCTGCGGAACAGCTCGTTATAATCAAATCTTGTGTAAAGACGCTCTCCCGCCGATATTGCCACGGGGGATTTTGCTCTCACCGCCTCGAGCGCCTCAATATTGTTTGGCGGTACGGGCTCTTCAAGGAACATAGGCTTAAACTGCTCTACCTCTTTAGCAATCTTAATACCCGTCGGCACGTCAAAGCGTCCGTGAGCCTCGATAAGAAGGTCAACGTCATCTCCCACCGCATCACGCACAGCCGCGATGCACCTGAGCGCTTTATCAAGCTCTTTGTTGGATATTTGTAAATAATTCTTTCCAAACGGATCCCATTTCATAGCGGTAACACCTCGCTTTACCGCTTCTCTTGCCTTTGCTCCAAACTCCTCGGGCTCCTTTGCTCCCGCGAACCAACCGTTCACGTAAATACGGCAATCGTCGTTCACCTTACCGCCGAGAAGCTGATAAACGGGAACACCGAGAGATTTTCCGAGAATATCCCAAAGCGCCATCTCAACCGCGGAAAGCGCGCTCATCAGCACAGCGCCTCCGCGCCAATAGGCATCACGGTAAATATCGTGATAATGCTTCTCTATCTGCCTCGGATCCTTGCCTACAAGGTAGCTCTTTATATGCTCAACTGCGCCGACAAGCGCTTTCTCTTTATATTCGAGAGTTCCCTCTCCGACACCGTCGATACCCTCGTCGGTATAGACCTTAACGAAAACCCAATTCGTGCGGAAGCAATCCACAACGAACGTTTTTATATCCGTGACCTTCATAACTATTTCCTCACTTGACATCATTTTTATTTTATTGTATAATATTTATTAACCGATATATATAGATTTTTCACCGATTTTATTAGATTTCTTATCATAGTGAGGATTTATGAAAAGCATTACGCTACCTGATATAGTTACCGCAGGTATTTTCAACGCAGAGCTTGCTTATAAAAGCAAAATAATTACGCCAAACAGAAAAACCACGATGTTTGAGCTTGAGCTTCCTGTTACGGACGGCGGAATATCTTATATAAACGATACGTCGCGTCCTATCTCAAAGAATACGGTTATCTGCGCCAAGCCGGGGCAGTTTCGTCACACGAAGCTACCTTTCAAGTGCTATTTCGTTCATATTATAGTAAAAGAGGGTCGACTTTTCGACGTACTTTCCGCTCTGCCCGATTATATTGAGCTTGCCGACAGAGAAAAGATTTTAGAAACCTTTACCGCCCTCTGCGAGAGCTTTGAGGGCGGAACGTCAAAGGAGGATATTCTCTCGCAAAGCCTGCTCCTCAGGCTGATATACGAGCTTGACAAAACCGCCGCCGCAACCCGTAAAACCTATAGCCCGAAATCGAGCAACCAAAGAGTTATCGAAGAAACCGTTCAATATATAAAAGACAATATTTCAGGCGAACTGACGTTAGAATTATTATCCGAGCGCGTGAACTTCAGCAAAGTTTATTTTCACAAGCTCTTTCGCGCGTCCTGCGGAAAAAACCTGCGTGAATACATAGAGGAGCAAAGAATAAAGGCGGCAATCGAGCTTTTGACGTCCACGGACAAAACGCTGACGCAAATAGCATACGAATGCGGCTTTTCCTCGCAATCCTATTTCAGCTACGCATTCAAAAGACGGACAGGAAGAACACCCCGAGAATACGCAAAGGCTATTTTCAAGGAATATGAATTACAAGATAAGGAGATTTAAATATACAAGCACAAATATCTATATATTATTGATTTTTCCGACGAAATCAAAATAGAGCTCGTCGGCGAGGACGGCATAATAACGGTAGTGGAATAAAGACTATAATTTGGCTTACGTCTTTGGCGTAACCGCGCAAAAACGGCAGAGGCATTAGCGTGTTATCCTTAAGGGAGAGCACGTTAACGCCTCTGCATTTTATATTAAAAATTTAAAACGAATAAAACCGACATTATTGACATATATACTCGTTGCAAGAACTCGTCGTTTTGCAACTTTAGTTTACATAAAGATGTAATTTTCCCTGTTATACAATTTCAAGCGCGTTCGCATCGGGGAGCTCGGGATACTCATCGTCAAGGTTATCCGAGTACCAATAAGCAACAGAGGAAATATCATCCTGCAGTGGAAGGTATCTTCCCTCGCTTCTCCAGCCGAGAGCCTGTATTGTTACTTTGAGATTTTCCTCGAAGTATATAGGGTCGGTCACGTGCCAGCGGTACATATTGAAGTAACGCTGAGCTCTGTAGGTTTCGTCGGTCGCGCGCACCTTGGAGAGTCCCGAATAAGGCGTGGTAAACTCGGTATACTTACCGCCGACGTCAAAGTTATACGCACCGCAGAAGTAGTCCTCGGTACCCGTACCGCAGATGCTCGGGAAGTCGGTATCACCGTCGATAAAGAACTTGATCTCTCCCTCGCCCCACCAGCCGTTCGACTTAACGCCCCAGTGCATATATGTGCCTACGTACTGTCCATTGCCGCGAACGTTATCAAGAATAACGTAGTTTTGCATATAGGGGAGCGGATTAACTCTTCTGAACTGGGCGTGGAAGTATAGGCTTTGCTCGGGTATCTCCTTTTCCTCGCAGTCTATCTGATAGTAGACGTGGCAGGAGGCGACACCTCTGTTTTCCAGCTCAAAACGGAAAGACTTAAAATACGGCATCTCGAAATAGCAGTTAAGACCGCGCTTTGGGTTAACACATATTGGCAGACTCGATATCTGCCTGTATTCAAGGTAATCCGCGTTTGCGAAGAAGTCGGATAGAGGCACCTCGACGGAAGGATTTTTTGCTCCGTCAAAATATATTCTTAAAATAAGCTGCCTGCCCGCCTTGGAATTATCGGTTATCCAGAAGTGCTTAATCGCGCCCTGACCCGTGATATTCGCCAAGTCACACCGCTCGTCTGCGGCAATCACGATATAGGGATTTACCTTCCAGCCCTGCCCGAGCTCACGTGAGGCATACGAGGCAGTTCCCTCCTTTGCCATACCGCCGCATCCGCGCTCTCCCGCCAAATTCTCGGGGGATACGGAAAAGGTGCGTATTTTTTTCTTTAACGTAAGATTATTTAACATTTATTTGTCCCTCCTCTTTTTTATCTATTGTAATTATACAATAAAAGTGTTATAATTCAAATATCATATATTGATGAATATTTATCATTTCTTGCAGAGGATAAAAAATGGAAAACCTTGATATAAGCTCCGTTAATCCGCATATAAGAGTGGCGATGCGCTCCGTAATGAGGCGCGGTTCGGTTATTAAGCAAAGAATTATCTATGACTATGAGCTCATATTCATTGAAAGAGGAAGTATGCTGTTTTGCTACGACGGAGTGAACTATACGCCCTCCCGCGGGGACTTCTTATTTATCCGTCCCGGGATTCCGCATAGCTTTGATTGCTCGAACGAAGAGCTCTCCCAGCCGCACGTGCATTTCGACCTGACTTACGACTACAACAGCAAAAGAAGGCGCGTTTCCTTCAAGGATGCCCCCGATATGAGCGCCGAGGAGCTGGCGCTCGTCGAAAGTGATGCCTTTCGGGACTACCCGCGAACGCCCATTGTCAGCTTTAATAATAAGACACTCGCAGTCGAGCTCCTCTTCCGTATTATAGACAGCTTTACCTCGGGAAAAATACTCGCCGCAAAAGGGGCATTGACTACTCTGCTCTCCGAGCTTATCTACGATAACTACCCGAATGCTTTTTCGAAAAGCGGCTCGGGGCTCGGTATATCCAGGCAAGTGAAGGATTATATCGACTCAACGCGCGGCGTGCAGATCAGCCTTGATGGGCTACAGATGCAATTCTCATACAGCAAGTTTTACCTCGAGCGCGGATTTAAAGCTAAATACGGGATCTGCATTATAGCCTACGCCAACAAACTGCGGCTCGAGTATGCGGCTGAGCTTCTTGCCACACTTTCCGTCTTGGAAACAGCGGAAAAGACCGCTTTCTCCTCTATTTATGCCTTCAGCCGCGCTTTTAAAAACCATTACGGCATCTCTCCGTCCGAGTACAAAAAAAGAAGATATTCCCTTCAAGCTCCGATACAGATAAGCTAAATAAAAGTTTAACGCCGAGGCAGGTTGCCTCGGCGTTTTTTGTATGAATGCTTATCTATAAGACCTTGAGAAAGTTACTTATCAAAATATTCGTGCTTTCTTTTCGCTATGTCCTTGTACGGTATCGAGGCAAAGAGTCCGACGAGCACGATGCCAAACCAGACGAGGATGAGGTTGCCCCAGCCGATAGAGGTTGCCGCGTTTGCGAAGACGATATTGGCAACAGCCGCCGCCATATAGCTGACGAAGTCGAGGAAGCCCGTTGCGGTAGATACCCTTCCCGTATCGCGCAGACTCGGGCAGTAAACGCTCCAGAGGATAGCCGCCGCGCCGTTCGACGCCATAATAGCGAGGACGATAAAGATTATATTAAGGATGGGAGATGACACAAGATAGGTAAGAAGGAAGGATATCGCGGATACGATAAACATAATCACGATAGTGAAGTCACGGCGTCTGCCGAATGCCTCGTATATTACTATCGCGATAATACTCATCATTGATATGATGAAGGTCGCGCCCGTGTAAATTCCCGCGGACTGCTCCGCCAAAAATCCGAGGTACTGATTTATGTATGTCGCGAGCCAGAAGATGACCGAGGTACGTATGATACCCGTTATTATCGAGATTATGGAAAAGCGTACAATCGCGTGCTCGAAGAGCGCCTTGATGCTGCCCGACTCCTTTGCGTTCTTTTCATACTGACCGTACTTGACGATGCCGCGGCGCTCAAAGAGCGTGAAGAATGCGAAGGATAACGCGCCCATAATACCGAGTACAGAGCTTGACACGGTGAACACCGTCTGCCAGGCGAGGAAGGTTGCGAAAAGTCCCGCCGCGGGAGTTGCGAAGAAGGATGCGAAGGTATAGCCGAAGCTGCACCTTACCGCGTATATCTGCTCGGTGTTCTCGGATACTATTTTCGTCATCGGGGCGTATATCATAGCGAGAGAGAAGCCCGTGAGTCCGTAGACCGCCGTTGCCGCTGTTGCAGACACCGTAAGATACGGGAATATGAAGTTCGTGATACCCGCGAGGATAAGACCGCCAGCTATCATATATTTTGCCTTTATTCTGTCACCCATAAAGCCGTTTATGAGCTGACCTATCGCGTACGCCGCAAAGTAAACCGACGACATACTTCCTATCTCGATCTCGGTGAACGCGCCCGACTCAAGTATCTTAGGCGTTACCGCGCCGAGGACGTTCCTCGCAATATAGACCGCAAAATAAGATACGGAGCATAAGCCGCCGAGCATAAATGCCTCTTTAGCCTTCTGACTGAGCTTGAATTTCATTGTTCTCTCCAACAAATATATATGCCTGCGCGCCGTGGATTTGACGCGAGGCTTAAATTACCAACGGACATTATAGCACAAACATCGAATAATTGCAACAACTCTCGGATAATTATTATCAATAATTATTTGGGGCTGTCGCATTTAGGCATAACCAAATAAAAAACAACAGAAGCATTGTCATAAAACAGTGTTTCTGTCGTTTTTTTATGCGAATTTAAGGAATTAAGGTGGAAAACCTACGGTTTTCTCCGTTTTATTAAAGTTTTTTATTTTATTTCCGTTTTCTCCCTCCGACGTACTGCAGCCGTAAGAGAGTCTAACAAATAAGTCTTGCGGTGATAAATTTGCGCATCTTTTGCCGCAGTAATACTCGCAAAGTCATACTTAACTTCATATGACTGCAACCAAATCTGTCACAAATTTATTCACCGTAAGATGCGCGCAGTTTTAAAAGAATGAATTTTTTCATAATCGAGCTGAAATTTTTGAGAAATATATGATATTTAAGAAAATTTTGGTGATGAGTATGGAGAAATTCATCTTTTAAAACCTTATTTGTTAGGCTCTCTTACGGCTGTTGCCTCTCGGTCGAAGAAC
>JAFQPR010000036.1 GCA_017411605.1 Clostridia bacterium
ATTTTCTATTTGCGTTTCCCTCCCTCGACGTATTTATATACGCCTCACAGGTGGGAGAACGCAAATTTTCGCTCTAAATCCCCCTAGCCCCTTAGCGCATTCGAGGGTAGCTAAAGTTTTGCACAACTTGAGCTACCCTCTGGTAATTCGATTGTTTATTATAGTGCAGGAAATTATTTTTCAAAATAAATTTCAACACTGCCAAAATCAAGCTCTATCTCAAGTCTTCTCGGTCCGGAGGTTGAATTTGAAATGTTTGATGAACCGAGATCCTTCTCGATGAGCACTGTGTAGTCGGATTCTTTGCCTGCAAGAGTTGCGAGGACATCTCCGACGTCGGATGAGAAGCTTATTTTGTCCGCAGTGATAATACCGTCTTTGTGAGATATATCTCCGCTTCCTGTTTCAGCCTCAAGACCTGTCGCGGTGATGGTTCCGAACATTTCGATTTCACCTCTTTCGGTCTCAAGGTCGATGATGCCGTTCGAGGTAATATCGTTCAGGGCGATAAATCCGTTTTCGGCGGATGCATGAAGCTTTTCCGCGTTAATGCCGCTAAGCGTCACGTCGCCGAGCTCGGTTTCAAGGTCAAGCGTAAGCGCTCTGCCCGAGGGGACTGTTATCTTTACGGTAGGTCTTGCCAGATCGTAGCCTACGCTCTTAAGCGAGTCGATCTCTTCATCAATAACGAGCTTGCCGCCGTTATCGTTCAGGGTAACCCTTGATATAGGATTACCGCCCTTCGTGTAGTGCTCGGGATAGGTTACCGTAAGCTTTTCGCCGACGGAAACGATGATATTTGCGTTTGCATAGTCTATTGATATTGAGGTAAGCGCGTTGTCTATTTTTTCTTCGTATAGGTTTTCTTTGATCTCTGTTGCTGCAATGCCGTTCTTATTGAAGCCCGATGCGGCAAAGGCTACGAAGAATGTAAGTCCGCCGACGAGGAATAACGCGACGGCAACGAGTAATAATTTCTTTAACATAATTTTTCTCCTTTCGGAAAGGTTATTTTGTGTAGAATCCTTTCAAATAATTAAATGCTTTGACCGAGATTTTCTTTGCAAGGTAAAGGAAGGCTACCGTGAGGATAAAGCCGAGTCCGATTCCCGCAAGTCCGATACCGAACATAGAGAGGAAAACAAGGAAGCCGTCGCCTGCGAAAAGATGAAGGAAGCTGAGGACAAGCGAGCCTGCGCCGCCGATAGCAATGCTTGCGCCGCTTGCCGCAAACGAGAGTATTGCCGCGATAGTGAGAAATGCCGCGAAGGCGAGCGGAATAACAGGGAAAAGGGTCGTTTTTGCAATTTTCTTCATTCTTTCCTTTTCGGGTATCTTGAAGCTGATATTCACTGTCTTTTCTGAAGAATTATCATTATTTTCGGAGTCTTCCGACGCCTCAGCGCGAATCTTTTCGGCGCATTCCTCGGGCGTGCCGAATTCCTTTATGATATCCTCGTCGGAAAAGCCCGCGTCGCGTTTATCTCCGTATATCTCGGAATAATATCTTGTTGCTTCTTCTATCTCTTTCTCGGGAAGTCCTGCAAGGAGGCTCTTCAGCTCCGATTCCCATTTTGTGTACGTCACGTTGTTTCTCCTCCTGTTCTGCGCCTATGGCGCGTGATGAAGCTGCTTATCTTTGCGAATTCGTCTATCGTTTCAATGAACTCCTCGATCTTCTCAATACCCACCGCGGTAATTCTGAAATATTTTCGCAGTCTGCCGTTATATTCAACACTGTGCGTCGTAACGGCGCCTGAATTTTCGAGCCTTCTCAGAATGGGGTAAAGCGTCGATTCGGAGATCTCAATATACGGTGCAAGGTCCGAAATTATTTTGTAGCCGTACGATTCTTCCTTTTCGATAGAGGAGAGCACGCAGATCTCAAGCAGCCCCTTTTTAAGCTGGGCATCCATATAATAATTCCTCCTTCTCGGTGCTTGGCGTCAATAATCCGCATTCGGATAAACGCTTAGGCCTCGCTCGCCTATCCAAAACTCTTTTAAATGCTTTTTATCTCTCGCCTTTTGTCAGGGCAGAACGAATACCGCCCTTTGCATAATATTATACATTGCATAGTATCGTTTGTCAACCCTTTTCGCGAAAAAAAGTCAAAAATTTTTTTCTCGGCGGGGCATATTTTAAAATAAAAAAACTTTTTGTTTTTCCTTTGTATTTGCTATAACGACAATCGAAAGTCGAAATTCAAGAATTTCGACCGCAAATCTAAGATTTGCGAACAAATTTCGCGAGGAAATTTGTCGATTTCTGTTGCAATGATATAGATACAAAAAGCCACTTGGGGCTTTTTGTTCGGCTGATTTATCAGCCGCGAAAAGGCTTTTCAGCCTTTTCAACTTTCTATAATCATTATAATGGTTATAGTCAGTCGAAATAGCATGATTTCACGCTATTTCGACACAATATCTATGATATTGTGCCAAATTTTTTATAAAAATTTGGACTAACCCATTGCAATGAATGTAGAGCATAATTAAATTTTTTAAAATTTAATTATGCAAAAGCCGATAAAATCGGCTTGTCGAAACGAAAATAGTCGTTTCGACATTCTATAATCATTATAGACGACTTTAGGCGTGTTCGAATAGGTTTCACTCGCCTACGAAAGGAGTTCCGCTATGAAAAGAATAGTAATGGGTATTCTGGCTCACGTTGATGCCGGTAAAACTACGCTCTCGGAAGCTATGCTCTATACCTCCGGTATGAAAGAGACGCTCGGCAGAGTTGATAAGCGCGATGCAGCTCTCGATACTCATACAATCGAGCGCGAGCGCGGAATCACTGTTTTTTCAAAGCAAGCAGAGATAGAGCTTCCAGGCACATCGCTGTCTTTGATTGACACGCCCGGTCATATAGACTTCTCCTGCGAGACGGAGCGCTCCCTTTCGGTACAGGATTACGCAATACTCGTCGTCAGCGCGCCCGAGGGACCGACAGCGCATACTATGACGCTCTGGAATCTCCTTTCGGCAAAAAAGATACCTACATTTATATTCGTTAACAAAACCGATATTGCAGAAAGACGCCGAATAGATCTGCTCGGCGAGCTCAAGCGCGCTTTCGGAAGCTCTGTTACAGACTTTAATCTTGAAGTCGAAAACCGCGACCGATTTATGGAAGAATGCGCGGGAGCGGACGAGGCTCTCATGTCGGATTACTTTGAGCTTGGTGAGATTTCCGATGAAAAAATAAAAAGATCTATTCGCGCGCGACGCGTTATTCCCTGCTTTTTCGGCTCTGCGCTGAAGTGCGAAGGGGTTAAGCTATTGCTTAACGCGATAGACAGATATACACTTGCAATTCCTTATTCTGATAGTATTTTGGGAGCAAAAGTTTACAAAATAGGCACAGATCCCTCGGGAGTTCGCCTCACGTACCTAAAAGTGACTGGCGGAAAAATTCTCCCAAAAGACGTTATAGAATACGTAGGGGAAGGCGGCAAGGTCTACTCCGAGAAGATTGAAGGAATAAGACTTTACTCCGCGGATAAATATAAATCCCTTAGAGTAGCCGAGGCGGGTACGGTCTGCGCCGTAGTCGGACTCAACCATACGCGGGCGGGCGGTGGTATCGGCGCGGAATATGATACGCAGACTACGCTTGAGCCCGTGCTGGACTATAAAATGCTATTTGAAGACAAGGACACCGATATTCACTTAGCTTTTATGAAGCTCTTGCCTCTCGGAGAGGAAGAACCGTCCCTGAACCTCAGATACGATGCTGCAACAAAAGAGATCCGCGTTAAGCTCATGGGCGACATACAGACAGAGGTGCTGACCCGTGTTATCTTTGACAGATTTGGACTTCGCGTTTCATTCGGTGAAGGAAGTATCCTTTATAAAGAAACAATTAATTCAAAGGTCTACGGAGCGGGGCACTTCGAGCCGCTTATGCATTATGCGGAGGTGCGGCTCAGGCTTGAGCCGCTTCCCTTCGGCTCGGGGCTTGTGTTTACCACAAACTGCCCGACAGACAGGCTTCGCACAAATTGGCAAAGACTAATACTTTCACACCTCGAGGAGCGCGCCCACAAGGGTATTCTGACGGGAGCTCCGATAACCGATATGAAGATAACGCTGATTGCGGGAAGAGCGCATCCGAAGCATACCGAAGGCGGTGACTTCAGAGAAGCGACTTTCAGGGCTCTGAGGCAAGGTCTTATGAAATCCGAGCCTGTTTTGCTCGAGCCCGTGTTTGATTTTACCATAGAGCTGCCCGAGGATATGATAGGCAGAGCTATGACGGATATCTCAAATATGCACGGCGAGTGCGAACCGCCCGAGTTTTCTCAAGGGTTAGCAAAGCTTTGCGGAACTTGCCCGGTTGCCACCATGCGTAGCTACGCAAAGGAGCTTCGCGCCTATACGCGAGGTATGGGCAGAATTAATCTGAATCTTGCGGGTTATCGCGAGTGCCATAATTCCGAAGAAGTGATAGCCGAGCGCGGATACGTACCCGAGCTCGATTCAACCGTCACGGCGGATTCGGTATTCTGCAAAAACGGCTCGGGATATGCCGTTCCCTGGTACGAGGCAGACGAAAAAATGCATACAGATAATCCCGAGGAAATGAAACCTGCCGCCAATGCAGACGGTGATTCTCAAGCATCCAAGCCTAAGGGTAAATCAACCTATGGCGGAAGCATCGAAGAGGACAAGGAGCTTATGCGCATCTTCGAGAGCACGTACGGCAAAATACGCAGAAGGAGCGTGCCGGACAGAGTTGAAAATGCCGCGAAGGAAGAAAAGCAAAAGCGCGTAAAGCAGAAAAATAAGGGCGAAGAATATCTGATAATCGACGGATATAATCTTATCTTTGCTTGGGATAAGCTGAAGCGCCTTGCCGAAGCCGAGCTTGCTCACGCAAGAGATACGCTTATCCACATAATGTGTAACTATCGCGGATTTAAAAAGTGCAATCTCATTCTCGTATTTGACGCATACAAAAGACGCGATAACGAGGGCTCCGAGGAGTCCATTGGAGGTATAACGGTCGTTTATACAAAGGAAAGGCAGACGGCGGATGCTTATATCGAACGAAGCACTTATACCCTATCGGAAAAGAACACCGTTCGCGTTGTTACGAGCGACTACGAGGAGCAGCTTATAATACTTGGCAACGGAGCCGCGAGAGTTCCCGCAAGGGAATTTATCGAGGAGGTGGAAGCAACTACCGATCTCGAACGTTTTGGACTCGCATCAAGCTAATCAAAAGCATATGATGCAAACCGATATTTACACCACCGCGCATATTATTTTATACGCATTTTTATCAGTTAAAATTAATACAATTTAACAAGTATTGACATTTTACTACAAAAGTGCTAAAATACATATGTGGGTGCATAAATTAACACGCTCCTATTTATTCCTAAACTATACTTAAGGATGTTTTATTATGAGTGAAAAAATCGATACTTCCAAGAATACCGATTTAGATAAGAATACAGCAATTGAAGACGAGGCGCTCGCCGAAAGCCTTAACGCAGAAATTAAAGTTTCTGTAATAGTTCCGATATACAACGCTTGCAAGCACCTACGTCCCGCGCTTGAAAGCATAATGGATCAGACTCTCGGGGATATAGAGATCATCTGCGTTGATGACGGCTCTACTGACACTTCTCTCGATATGCTCAAAATATATCAAAAAAGAGATAGCCGTATCAGAATCATAACAGAAACCAACGCCGGGCCGGGGCACGCCAGAAACAACGGTCTTAGGCGCGCGAGAGGTAAATACGTTGCCTTTCTTGATGCTGACGATTTCTTCGAGCCCGAATTGCTCGAGAAGCTCTATAATCACGCCGAAGAAAACGAGCTTGACATAACTATTGTGCGTTATGATATATTTGATAACAAAAAAGGTAAATTTGTAGCCAACGTCGAAAGCGAGCACGGTAAAATATACGAAGGTGGCGCTATAACCTCAAAGAACGAGTATCCCGACTATATCCTTGAATCAACTACGGGCGCCGCTTGGAACAAGCTTTTCAGAAAGAACTTTATTCTTGAAAAGAATATTACCTTTACTACCGAGGCTATGATATTCGAGGACGTTTATTTTACAGCTTCCGCTCTTGCTTTTGCCGAGAGAGTTGCAAGAATACCCGATATTCTCGTGCATCACAGAATATACAGTCAGCAGGCGAGAGTCAGAAGCTTCAAAAAATATTATCTTCAGGTACCGGGCGTATTCCTTAAGCTTAAAGAATTCCTTATGAAGGGCGGAATGTATCAGCCTCTCGCAAAGGCTTTCTTAAACCTTTCCTGCAGCCGTTGCTATCACACCTTTAATCTTCTCAAGTCCGATGCAAAAGAGCTGTTCTGGAATATGCTTCACGACGGTATGAATGAGATGCTCGGTTGGGAGGAGCACGAGGCTGAGGACTTTGAGAAAAAGGAGATCTGCGAGTTCTCCGCCAACGTTGAGATGTATACCTACGAGCAATACGTAAGACGTCTTGCTATGGGAAGAAAGCTCGATAAGGAAAGACTTGCCGCTACCTTGAAGCAAAACAAACGCAGAAAACGCATAAGAACCTTCTTTGCCAAGCTTTTCGGCAAGAAAAAGAAACCATCCGATACAAATTCGTAATTATAAAGAGTTGCTGCTATGGAAATAATTGAACTTTGGAAAAGTGTTCCGGGTTATGAAGAGGGGCATCACCATCCCACCCTCGAATACTATAAAGCTGAAAACAAAAAGGGCCACGGAACGGTAGTTATCCTTCCCGGTGGCGGATACAGTAAAAGGGCTCCCCACGAGGGCGAAGGATATGCGAATTTTTTAAACGGAATAGGACTTGACTGCTTCGTTTTGCAGTACAGAGTTGCTCCCACGAGATTTCCCTATCCCCTGCTTGATGCAAGGCGCGCTATGAGATACGTCAGAGCAAATGCCGACAAATACGGTATAGATCCAGAGAAAATTGCTATTATGGGCTCGTCGGCAGGAGGTCATCTTGCTGAAATCACATCTCTTTACTCGGGAGCAATCGACGGTGAGGGATACGATGAGCTTGACGACGTACCATATAAACCCAACGCGCAGATCCTATGCTATCCCGTTACCGATTTTGACAGTCATAACGGCTCGTACAATAATCTTTTGGGCGAGAGGCGCTGCGAGATGATGGAGCTCGTTAACCCAATTGCTATCGCGAGGAGTGATGCTCCGCCCGCATTTATATGGCATACGGAAACAGATGCCACGGTTAAGCTTGAATCGACCTTAAGATACGTTGCAAGGCTCCATTCGCTTAACGTCAGATGCGAGCTTCACGTATATCCCGACGGAAGGCACGGCTTAGGTCTTGCGCCCGACAATCCTATCGTATCGCGCTGGTCGAAAGATCTTGAGTTCTGGCTCGCTATGATGGGTTATATGGATTAATTCTTTTATCCGATTTGATACTGATATAAAAACTTATACAAAAAGCACTTATGGAAGCTAAAATTTCGCATTTGCGAAGACTTTCATAAGTGCTTTTTGCTTTTATTAAAATTACTTTTTGAATCTGGGAATAGGAAGAAGCATATGCGTTTCACTCTTATATTCCGCAAAGCCTTCCTTTAACGACTGCCTTTTATCAGCCATGGGAATGCTCACTGCGAAGAAAAGAACGGTATTGAGCAGAGCGCCAAGCGGCAAGAACCATTCAAATCCGAAAACGGACATCGCCATAACAGCAACACCCCACCACATAAGTATCTCACCGAGATAATTCGGGTGCCTTGAATGCTTCCAGAGTCCCTCTCTTATAAATACGGTAGCTCTTGTTTTGCGATACTTATGCATCTCGATATCCGAAACCGTCTGAACGGCTACGGCAATAAGGGATATCGCAAAGCCTACGACAGTCCAAAGATTTGCCTCGCCCGGAAGATTAATTAAAAGCACTGCGGGCAGAGTTGCCGCATAGACGATGAGAGTTGGAACCATATGTATTCCGACAAAGTTGATTATCGGATAGAATTTACCCGTTTTTTCGCGGAGCATAGTATAACGCCAATCCTGGTGCTCAATTCCGTGGAAGGTGTAAGCCCAGTTCGCAGTCAAACGAAAGCCCCATATAAGAACAGCAATAAGCACGAGCACCGATGCCGCACTGAAGGTCTTGACAGAAACGGCGAAAGCACTAAGAATCGCAATCGGCTGGACACTCCAATACGGATCGTATACCGATGCGTTTCCCGCAGCCAGGCTGAACAGGAATACGTAAATCGTCGCAAACACGTCGGCTAAAAGCAGATTTAACCAAGGTGAGAACGGAAGCACCTGATAGGAAAGAAATCCAACGCCAAACGCCATAATATAAACGGCAGCAATGAAAATAAAGCTCTTTGCTCGGGAAAGATAAATCATATCGGATTTTTGATTTTTTTCGATAGTTTTATTTTTCATAATAACCTCAAAATGTTGTAAGATGTTATCATTTTAGCACAAAAGTCGAATTATGTCAATAATCTGTTTTTTTGCTTTTTTAACAAAATCAGAATTGATTTCAATTTGCACAAAAAAGTTAGTTTTTTTCTATTAAAGAATTAGAATTTTGTACAAAATATTTAAAACAATTATTAATAATTATTTTTAAACTTGAATAAAGATTTATAATGTGCTATAATGTTTGTTGTATAAAGGCAAACTTGTTGTAAAGCAAGGACGCAAAGCTATAGGGGCCTATGAGGTCAGCCAGTTGCTATTTTTCCTTATGGGTTAATAGCAGCTTTTTTGTTTTTACCGTATTATCGGAGAAAGGAGGAGCGATGAAGCGTTTAAAAATCTATACGACAATAGTTTTATTCACACTGACTTTATGCTTATTCGTAAGTCTTTCTTTAGCATGGCTTTCCGGCAAAAAAGATATCATTCCGAATCTCTCATTCTCTGCGGGTTCACCCGATGAATATACAGTTTACAAAATCAGTTGTGAAAACGATACTACCGTTCCTATCATCGAGGAGTCCGAAACGGTTGGAACGGAAGGCTTTTCGGTATCAGATCTCCAATTTGGAAAAATCACTAACCTTTCGTATCTTGAGCATTCAAACTATATTTACTACGCCATAAAAGTACCTAAGACCGACGGAGGAAACATTAATCTCGGCGTCAGCTACGGCGACGTTGACTCAGATTCCGATCACTTCAACATTTACGTTCCCGAAAGAGATGCAGACGGAAATATAATATTGGACGGTGAAGGAAATATGACCGCACTTCCATTTGAGGATACCGATAAGCTATCAAGCATCGCGGCAATAGAAACCGATAACGAATCTACGTTTATAAGTTTCTCTTACGTTGTTTCCGAATCCGATCCCTCCGTCTTTACCGATATAACAGAGGTCGAGGCTTTGTTTGAAGTAACGGATACGTTGGATATGGATTCGATAGATGCGAACGGCAATCCCGAGGTCATCAACATAGATTATGATATTTCAGCAATAACAAACGATTACTATTTTGTCTACGTAAAGCTTGAGCCTAACATCTCGCTTTACAAGTATTTCGTAGATTATCTTTGGGATAATATGCCTTTTTATCTCGCCTACGAAATCAAGGTAACGCTTCTGGTTACCGCTTAAATTCTTTCGGAAAGGAGACGCGACGTGAAAAAAGCGAAAATTATTAAGCCACTTATATATGCTTCAATCATTATACTCATTGCTTGTTCCTTAGTTATGATGATTCCATATTCCGTTGCATATTTCAGAACGCTTTTCATCAAGCAGGGTATGAACTCCGTTATGGTTGAGCTTATCTTTGACCGACTTGACTTCACAAACGCGTCTGTTACCGATGCAGGATTTTCCGATGTAGATGAAAACGGAAATGAAATTCCTTGGGGCAGTGAGAAAAACCCTTACGTCATTTCGCAGAAATATCACGTGCAAAACCTATCGGTTCTTCAGAATGCGGGATTCTTTGCCGAAAGAACAGAAACCGATGCCAACGGAAACGAGGTTCCGATACAGCCTCACTTCCGCGTTTGCAAAACCGACGGAACACCCGTCGCAATAGATTGCGAGGATATGACGATCGAGCCCGTAGGCTCATACGAGCTTCCGTTTACCGGCGTTATCAGAGGCTCAATTTTCGATGGAACAACAACCTACGCTTCATACGGAACTTCAGTTTCAACAATAGCCAACCTCACGGTTGAAGCGAGCGTTGATGAGCCCGACATTGGATTTTTCGGACACGTCGGATATTACGGAGCGTATGACGAAGACACCGAAACACTTACGGGAGGATATGCAGCGACTATCGAAGATCTGCTTTTTGCGGACATCACAGTTCAGTCCAAAAAGAGCCTTCTCGATACTATTGAAAATTGGTGGAATTCCCTTTTCCCAAATCACACAAACAATAATGCGACTCACGGCGAATCGCATCACGTCGGTATAGTTGCAGGACACGCTGAATTCGCTACGATAACCGACGTCAGCGTTTACTACAGCGAAGGCGTTGAAGCGTTCCGACTCGAATCAAACGCATCGGGCAGTAATACGAATTATTTCAGCACTACGGGGCTTATAGGACTGTTACGCTACGTCAATCCCGCAGTTGGAGAGGACGGTACGCTTGACGGCTCTCAAGGTGTTTCTGACTCGGATCTTATAGGCGACGGCTCTGACGGCGGAGGCGGTGACGAGAGCGGCTCGCTCACGGGATATTTCCTTGCGGAAACTCTTTTTGAAAGCCACGAGGAATATTTAACGCTCGAAAGCTTATCAAAAAAGACAAAGTACGACGTCAAGGAGATGAAAAAGCCCGAGCTTGACGAGAACGGAAATTACAAGGCTCTGTTTTCGTCAATAGTAATGAAGGAAGGATTCCAATTATTCGGTGGAACCAATGTTACCTATTACTATTTCAACGATACGGTATTCACGTTTGCGATGTCTTCAAGCTCTGCCGATTCCGCATCCGACGCAACAAAGACCGACTACGTTATGAGATTATGGAATCTTGAAGAAAATACTCCTAAAATTTACGGTACCTCGTCGGCTGATAAATGGGAATATACCGACGATTTGAACTCAACACCGCGTATTTCATATAAGCTTACAGCGGTTGAAGGCACCGCCGGATTAACAACGGGCGGTTATTACGTTATGGCTTACCTTTATGACGGTAAGATATATTTGTTTGATATGACGCGCTCGGGAACATTTATGTTTGAGCTTCCCGCAGACCAGATATATACCGCCGACGGGGTAGCAACGTCGTACTATGACGACGGAAGCCTTAAGGAGATAAACCTTATCGGTACTAATAAAAAGTATCTCGAAAACTCCTTCTACTACGCAAGCACAAGTATAAAAATGCGAAGCCCCGACGATACGCTTTCAAACTACAAATTCGGTTTTACGGTGCCCTATGCAAACAATGCTTACAGCGCTCCTCTTCCATATTACGGAGATAAAGATCAAAGCACGACAACTATGCTTAGTATAAACACCGCATATCTATACAATAATACTTTTGAGTATTTCCAAAACGGTAAATTCTCAATTTATTCACAAAACCAAAGAATCGGTAATAGCGGATTTATTGGAATAGGTTCAAATTACACTTACGTATCGGCTATGTTCCAATTTGATACGACTGCAAAGGGATTATCCGTTGAATATGATATGAATAAAACGTCAACGGATGACCTTGCAACGATTGCTTCAATGAAGGATGAAACAAACTATTTCACCATTCTTAAGCTTAACGCCAACACTGTAGACGGACACGGAGATATTACCACTCTCGCTGACGGTAACTACGAGTTAACGCCTAAAAATATAATTCCGGTCACTAAAACCGAAACAGACACCGAAACGGGTGAAGTAACCGATGTTTTAGATGAAAACGGCAATCCCGTGCTCGATACTCTTTATGATTTTGATCCCTCAAAATACGTTTTAGAATACGTTAACGAAACGAACTCCTACCGCCTGGCTCCCATAAGATCTTACAAGCTTAATAACGGCCAGGGTGATCTTTTACAAACTCTAAATCATACGGTCAAGCTATACAAGGCTACCGAAGGAAACTTCTCTCTGAGCTTCGGTTCAAACTTACAAATATACAGTGACGGCGGCGTTCTTAAGGTGCCTATCGGTTCAAACGGCTCAGAGGCTACCATCCCTGCCGGTATGATAGCGTTTGATATAATCGAAGCAAGCGCGGAAAATCCCTCTTATATCAATATGATAGTTGCGGTTAACCCCGAGCAGACCACCGCATCTACCGTCGGTCTGTGGCAAACCGATGAAAGCTTCTGGGGATCCGAATTTGACCTTTCAAGTCCCGATCAGGAATTCAAGCTTCCTATATCAAAAACTGCCGCTTCATCTGCGGACAGTCAGTATATACTTCACGTGACCGAGAGAGTTTTAGAGGAAAAGGTCGACGGAAAAATGCAGTATACCACCGTAACCGACTCCGAGGGAGCAAATGAAAGCTCTTACGTGTATCTCGGAAGCGAATACGCATTTGTTTATTACAGATTCGAGGTAACGACTCCTGCCGTTTATCTTCTCGGCTCTGCCGCAGGCTCGCTCTCAATAAGCTACTTCTCCGTTTCCGGAGCTGCAGGAGAGGGCAATGACGGAACAGGCGGATCTCCGCTTGGAACTCTTGATTTCGTCTACGACTATAACGGAAATATCGTTACCGTAGATAAGATGTTCCGGGAGCCCGAGCAAATACTCAGTGAAGAAGAATATGAGCAGTACTATCCTTCTTATCTCTTCGTTTCAATGCTTCCCGAGGATACAAAAATTCAACACGAGGTCGTTAAAATCAGACGATATATTAAAACAGATGATAGTGCGGGTGCAAAACGTCATCTTGCTATGACAGGACAAAATCTTACTGTAGTAAGAAGCATTTCGCCTATTACCCAAGATATGCAAGACGATATAGACTAAAGGAAAGGGGGCGCGAGGCTCTAAAATGCTTAAATACTTAAAAAAAGAATATATCGCGTCCTTCTTACCGCTTTTGATAACGGGAATACTGCTTATACTTGCGATATCGTGCTTCTTAAACGATTCGCTCGGTTGGTTGGCTCACAATGAAAATGTCAGCGCAACAGGACTTAGTATAGGCGTGCGCGGAACCCCGGAAACCGAGGAATATTTCTCATTCAACGGAGAAATTATCGATGCCTCAAATAGCGAGATTTTTTCCGGACTCCGACCGGGTGATACCGTAACGCTTGAGCTACATATCAAAAATAAGAGCGACAGCACTATTGCGCTGAAGCTGCTTATGGCGGTACCTACCGAAAATGATGATATACCGTACGTTGCAGACGGTCTTTATCATTACCTGGGCAGCCAGATACGGATAAATTCCATTCTAAAATCGGGAACGGATATTCTGGCAACAACAGACTACGATAACTATCTGCTCCCACTTTCCGACGATAAATATACAGACGGCCTTCCGCCCACATCAATAGACGAAGAATACGACTTCTCTACTCTCTCCGAGCGTGTCCTCATAGACGAAGCGAAGATAGAAAACGGCGCCGAGGTGATATTTGATATAACGTTCGAATTCGTAGATAATAATACCTTGCAAAACGCCTATATCGAACACTCCGCATCCGATTCGGAGGATGCAGAAAAGTCTGCTCTTAATCTTTCGCGCAAGCTCATCTGCGATTACAGCTTTTCGGAGTGATGATTCGAGTGCTTCAAATTACGAATTGCTCCGACAGAAACAACTAAAAAATTAAGGGGCTGGCGCATTTAGGCGCAACCGAAAATGACAAAAAAACGACATAGAGAAGCTCTAAAATCAACAAATGAGCTAAGAATATGTGTTATAAGGTTGAAATTCTACGAATTTCTCCATCAAATTAAAGTCATTTTCTATTTGCGTTTCCCTCCCTCGACGTATTTATATACGCCTCACAGGTGGGAGAA
>JAFQPR010000006.1 GCA_017411605.1 Clostridia bacterium
GATTATCGGCGTTCTTATTTGCGGAGGACTCGGTATTGCCGCGTGGCTTTGCTGGAAAAATCAAACAATTAGGATTGTTGACGATGATACTTTTGAGTACACGACCTTTTTAGGTAAAACAACTGTGTATCGCTTTTCTGACATAAAGGAATTGCGCGTAAATCAAGATTCAATGACTTTGATTTTAGCTAATGGAAAAGTACATATAGAGTCTATGGTTCATATGTCTGAAACACTTGCTAACAAGATAGATCAAGCGATAAATAAAAACGATACCCCTTAAAATTTTGTATCAAAATTAGGGTTATTAGCCAACAAAAACCGCAATTCTGATACAAAAGGATTGCGGTTTTTGTTTTTTTTGTGATATAATGAACGCAAGGATACTCAAAAAAGGAGGATACATAATGAAAAAAATTAGTTGTCTGGTTGTGGCTTTATTATTACTAACCCTTTTCTGTGGATGCAACGTTAGTAAATCTAACAACTATGATGCCGTTGATATGTCGTATAAGCACATCTGTGAGTTAAATGATTTCAAATGTTATGTTTCATACCTTGACAAAAATACAACAATAGAGGGAGAAAAGGCAAAGGAGCTGTACAAAGCAATTACAGAGTCGAGTGCGGGGCTTGAGCCTTCTCCGCCATTCTCTCAAAGTGATAGTATAGATTTAGTCTTTTACAACAGCACATATGACTACCCGTCGGCTGATAAAATTACCGAATTCTACGGATGTTATTCTGTATACTCCGATGGATTGTTGCAGTTTACCGGCTCGCCATACATTTCGGCAATTTTTTCGTATCAATTGGAAAAGAGTATATTTAATTCAGTATTGGAAAAAACATTTCCTTAATCTTGTATCAAAATTACAGCTTATAGCCAATAAAAATCCCCCGGTAAAACCGGGGGTATTTCATTTTCGGGTAAAACCCTAAATGTTACTGGCGACGCACAAGTGCGTTTAAGATTGGCCTGCCAGCCATGCATCTATTACTTACTACCCATAAATGGGTCCCGTGGGTCGAACAAACTTAACTGGTCGCTCTCTTTATCTTGTTTTAATTGGTCTGCTATGTACTCCTTTATTGCTTTCGTGTTCTTCCCCACGGTATCTACGTAATATCCCTTACACCAAAACTCGCGGTTTCGGTAGGCGAATTTCATATTGCCCCACTTTTGAAAAATCAAAAGTGCGCTTTTTCCTTTGAGATAACCCATAAATCCCGAAACGCTCATTTTGGGCGGGATGCTTACCAGCATATGTATATGGTCTGGGCATACCTCACCTTCAATTATTTCTACACCTTTCCATTGGCATAATTTCCGCAATATCTCTCTTATCTCTAACCGTTTTTCTTCGAAAAACACCTTTCGCCTATACTTTGGCGCGAAGACAATGTGGTACTTGCAATTCCACGATGTATGTGCTAAAATATTACTGTCTATGGTCTCTTTTTTCATAGATAAATCCTCCAATATGTTTTTTATTTTGACTGGCAGGTCACTTTATTATAACATATTGGAGGATTTCTTTTCATCGGTTAACCTCTTTTGAACCACGCGACTATCGCGTGGTTTTCGTTATACAAAAATACGGAATACCTTTTTGGTATTCCGTATTTTTCTTTTATGCGGGGAAACAACTATATCTCTAGATACAATTGCATTTCTTTCTTTTATATGGTATAATAGCCTTGCTACAGTCGCTGAACTCAAAGGAGGATAATAATGTCAAAACAGTTTTTATGGGTGACAAATACTGAAGAAAATAGACATTTTTACTCGAATTCCGCAGCGAAATCCAACCTTTCTCTTCGTTTCGCATCGGCTATTGATCACCGCACGAAGATAAATATTTGCAAATTTGTTCGCTATTTAAGAAAAGAATTTTTCTTTCCAATAAGGTGCAACGTATATTTTTGCAATCAAGAGAAGTTTGACTCATCGAAAGGAGGATTTTGCTACGGCATATTTTACTCTAACGAGGAAAGCGGTGGACGAATTTATCCTCAGATATACATCCCTTCAAAAATGAATTTATATTCCGTTTTTCATTCACTCTCACACGAATTATCACATTACTTTCAGTGGTACTTTTCAGACGACAAAAACAAAAGCAACCGTTCTCTCGAAATTCAAGCATCAAAATACGCAACAATTATTTTAGAGGATTATTGCAATTACGTCTGTAAGGTATCTGAGAACGAGTGTAAAAATTGCATATAATAATAAAGTATTCAAATACTGCTTTTAAACTATTAAAAATGATTATAGGTAAAATTCCGGTGAAAATATGAATAATGTAAATAAAACTTTATATATTCCGTTATACGGTAAGTCGTTAGTCAGCAAAAAGGGATTATTTCTTAATGACAAAAAAGCCGAGGAGATATGGGCTACGGAAGCCTTTAAGCTCAAGGGGAAATCCAAATCAAAATGGCTTGCATACTATATGGGAATACGATCCGCCGTATTTGATGAATGGGTGAAGCAGGTCTTGAGCGAAGTGAACGATGCAGTCGTTATACATATCGGATGCGGTATGGATAGCAGAGTGCTTCGAGTAGGCAACTCGGAGCATTCGTGGTATGACGTTGACTTCCCTGCTGTCATCACAGAGCGACGCCGCTACTACTCGGAAACGGACGGCTATAAAATGATTTCGGGTGATGTGCGCGAATCAGCTTGGCTTGACGAGATTCCCGAAACAAAGCACGCCGTCGTTGTTATGGAAGGCGTTAGTATGTATATGTCTGCGGACGAATTAAAGAGCCTTATCGATAATCTCTCAAGCCATTTTGAGAAAATCAATTTGCTTACAGACTGCTATTCCGTGCTTGCTGCAAAGCTTTCAAAATTCAAGAATCCAATAAATGACGTCGGAGTTACTAAGGTTTACGGAATAGATGACCCGAAGATTTTGCAAAACGATAAACTGCTTTTCGTAAAGGAGCACGCTATGACCCCTCAAAAATACATTGACAAGCTTTGCGGTTTTGAAAAATTCGTTTTTAAGAGGCTCTACGCAGGTAAGCTTTCGAAAAAGCTATATCGCTTATTTGAATATAAACAGTAATGATAAGAGGCTGACTCAGCTTACGCGAAGCACAGGAGTCAGCCTCTTATTATACTTTTTTTATTTTCTGTTATGCTTTTTCTTAAGCGAATCAAAGAGTCGGTCGCAGAAGCGATTCCCTTTTTTATTCTTGATTGCATCGCAAGAGATAAAAAGGAGGAAATACAATACCAGCGCCACGGCAGCTATGATCGGATAGGTCAAGAAATCCATACCGTCAAAGGGAGAATGAATGATAAACATTGAGTTTACGTCATACGCTTTTTCAGCAGAAACCAACACCTCAAATACCAGATTGCAATATAGGCCGATAACATACATTCCAAGGACGGAAAGAAACATATTTTTCATATTTCGAAGAAAGTCTATTTTTATCAATCCGAACAGAGGGAGCAAAAGCACGTTGAATAATAGTGTTGCATGAGCAACGATGCTCTTGGTTATCTCATAGTCTGCTAAGGTTGGATTCTTTATAAAGTCTACGTTAGCAAACATTCCTACAAGAGTGGAGAAAATTCCAAACCAAAAAATATAATCCGTAAGAAGCTTCGAGACGCTTGAATCTCTTTTCTTGAGAAATCCGAACAAAAGGCATGACCACATAACTACATTGCATGGATATATGGGAAGAATAAGATTGGGATTATTCTTTAAATATTCAATAGCCTCACCGCCCGTTAAACAGTGAAAGATCAACGTGCTGTAATGAAAAATAATCGTTACCGCCGCAGATACAAGAAGTAAAACGTTTTTTCCTTTTTCGGATTTGACGGTCTTTTTGACAATAATTAATAATACCGTTATTATAAGCAACAGTAATAAATTAAAAAGCATTAATTTTAACATAATACCCCAAAAACAAATTAATTTTACAGTTTTAATTAATGTAAGCTTTTATATAACTAATGTCAATACTCATATAAATGTATTATCTCGCTGAAAACGATTATAGCAAACGCAAAAAGAGTTGTCAACATTTTTTAATGACAAAGTGTTAGAAAGAGTCCTAAATATTTTTAAACAGTATTAATAACATTCTCCGCTATTTTCCTTATAAAGGTAAAATATATTGACAAGCACCGAGAAAAAATGATATAATGTAACAAATTGTTAAAAATTATAACGATCGGGGAATTGATATGAATAAGAAGAGGCATTCTAAAAAACACATAGGAAAGGCTAATCCCCTGCTCTATGCCGCTGTCTACTCGGTTCTTAAGCGCAAATATACAAAAAAGTATAATATCACTTACGATAAAGATATAGTCAAGGATATCAAGGGACCTGCAATCATCGTTGCGACTCATACCTCTGACGTTGATCATATCATTTCGGCTCTCACGCTCTATCCCATTCGTCCTACATACATAGTAAGCGAGCACTTTATGCATAATCACTCTACTGCAGGACTCTTGAAGCTTATGCACGTTATCACCAAAAAGATGTTCACCCCCGACGTTTCTACCATAATGAACATAATGCGCGCAAAAGCAGAAAATGCGGTTATCGTAATTTTCCCCGAAGGCAGACTCTCATGCTATGGAAAAACACTCCCCGTTGCCGACGGCACGGCTGAGCTTATTAAAAAGCTCGGTATTGACCTCTACGTCTGGAAGGCCGAAGGAGCATATCTGACCTTCCCGAAATGGCGTGACAAGGGTGATGACAGAATAGGTAAAATAAACGCATCGGTTAAGCTTCTTCTTTCGGCGGAAGAGGTTGCCGAGCGCACGGTATCCGAGATCAAGGAGATAACCGAAAAGGCAATATTCAACGATGACGAGGTCTCTATGGCCGGCGTTGAATACAAATGCGAAAACATTGCTCGCGGCGCCGATAAGATACTCTTCAAATGCCCTATTTGCAAAAAAGAAGGAACTATAACCTCAGAAGGTGAGCATATCCGATGCACGTGCGGTCTTGACGCAACGCTCGATTCATTCTACAAGCTTCACGGCACTCCGTTTGGCAGTATAAACGAATGGTTTGAATGGCAGCAGAATTCTATTGATACAGATGTAGAATGCTTATCCTCAAAGGCGAGGCTCGGCTCTTGCAAGGAAGACGGATTTATGGATCCGCACGCGGGCGAGGGCGAGATCTATATCGATAAAAACGTATTTAAGCTCTCGGGTACGCTTCACGGAGAATCCGTTGATTTCTCCGTCAGCTCAGAAAAGATAGGAGCTTTTCCGATTTCCCCCGGAGATCATTTTGATATTTACC
This sequence comes from Clostridia bacterium, assembly GCA_017411605.1. Classification (GTDB taxonomy): domain Bacteria; phylum Bacillota; class Clostridia; order Oscillospirales; family CAG-272; genus UBA1740. Next base: position 5,310 of record JAFQPR010000006.1, read on the forward strand.
ACAACGGTAATCTTATCTACGTATATCCCGAACCCGACCTCAGAGCATCGGTAAAGTGGGTTTGCTTCCTCGATAAGCTCAACGAGAACAAAACTGTTGCCGCACAAAACGCGAGCAAATCAAGTATTTAACTTCAAAAAAAGAAGGCTTCATCAAAAGCGCATGCACAGATTGATGGAGCTTTTTTTGGCAAAATGACTATTTTTATTTACATATAAATTACAAAAAAACAGATGCACATTTTACTTTTTTATTTCGCAACCTAAAGTTGCTGAATTTCAAGGCAAAGTAGGTTGAAAATTCTTTGCCTTCTTTGTATAATTAATCTGCTTGAATACGGAATTATAACTTGTTGATTTTTTACTATACGTTTTCGCAATTTACAATTCACAACAAAGAGAGCAGTTTATGGAGGTAGAATATGACAAACGGTGAGGCACTTGGAAACAAGCTATACGAATTAAGAAAGAAAAGCGGATTATCGCAGGAGGCTCTCGCAGACAAACTCGGCGTTTCCAGACAAGCGGTTTCAAAGTGGGAATGCGGTGAGTCGCTGCCTGATACCGATAATCTTATAACTATATCTAAGCTCTTCGAGATATCGCTCGACGAGCTTGTCGGAAACAGTTTTGGAAAAACCGAAGAGAATCTCGAAGGAAAAAGCGCACCTTTAGCAGGCGCGAAAGATGCGTTCGAAACATCGGAAACAACCGAAAGCACCGAACAGATTATATCCGATGCAGCTATCATCGTAGATGACGCAGAAGTACCAAAACCAAAAAGACGTATGATATTCAAATTGTTATACGGGCTTCCCTACCCGATACTCACTACTATAGCGTTTCTTCTATGGGGATTTCTCGCAAATGGGTGGGCTGTTTCGTGGACTTTGTTTTTGACAGTACCTATTTATTACTCTATTATTGGATGTCTGGAAGAAAAGAAATTCTCACCGTTTGCTTATCCCGTTTTTGTAACATTTGCTTATCTCTTTATCGGTATGCAGTGGGGCTTATGGCACCCTTATTGGATACTCTTTATAACGATTCCTATATACGGCGCCGTAGCATCCGAGCTTGACAGAGAATGAATATTTCGAGGTAATAAAATGAAAGTAAATTTTGATACATACGAAGAATACTTGTTTGAAAGATACGGCGAGTGGGCTGACGGACAGTCGCTGTTTATGAAACTAGTCGAGGAGATGGGCGAGATTGCCGAGGTGCTTAACTGCAAAGCAGGGCGAAAATCCGCAGGTGATAAGGATCTTGATGCAGAGCTTGGCGCAGAACTCGCAGATGCTATTCACTACATAATAGCGATTGCTGCGGTTAATAATATCGACCTTAACAAGACAATTATCGAAAAGGATAAGTTAGGTTCGGTCAAATACGGTCACAAGATAAATCTTGAAGGCTTTATTAAGAAAAAAGAAAACTCGGTTTAATATCAATAGTTGGGGCTGTCTCATTAAGAATTCAGGCATATCAATGATAAATCGGTAAAGCACGGTTGTAATTACACGATTTGCGAATTCTTAATGAGATCAGAACCTTGGGGCGAACGGATTTAGAGCAGAAAGCGTCGGCTAACAAGCGTACGCTGAGCGAGGAAACGACGTTAGAATAAAAAACATTAATAAAAATGAGAAAAACCATAGGTTTTCGACCTTGATTTCCTCAAATTTTTGCTTACTATTAAAGGGGTACTGTGTTTATTTCACAATACCCCTGTTTTTTATTCGGTTATGCCTAAATGCGACAGCCTGCTTATTATTGTTGCGCTATAAGATATATCAACCGATCGTTATAGTGTGAGTTCTGGCGAATCTGCCGCCAACCTCTACTGCGTGCATTCCTTCCTTTTCGGCAAAGTTATAGCTGCTGCCGACAACGTCGGGAAGTCCGCACCAAGGCTCAATGCAAAGATATGGAGCGGTATGCTTATGCCAGAGGACAAGATAATCAAATCCGTCAAATTCTACGGTTATACGTCTTTCACTCACACGGCTCGCAAGAGTTACACTATTGCTCTTAACGTCACGGAATACGAGAGCATCAAGGGCAAAGTGCCTATCATCAAGCACGAGCTTATTGCTGTTGTTTACAACGAGCTTGGTATAATCCGTTACAATGTCACCGTTAAGACCGTAAGCATAGAGGGTTTCACGCTCAGGGAAGATGAGCTCGTAAGCCTCGATTCCCTCGGGGCAAGCATAAGCCTCGTGCGCTCCAAAGGTACAGTACATAACCTTATCGTCAAGGTTCTCGGCATCATAGGTTACCTTAATACTCTTACCGTCAAGCTCGTAGCTTACGCGGAATGCGAAAGCGTAGGGGTACATTTTTCTCGTGAAATCGTTATCTCTAAGAATAAAGGTCACTGAGCTTTCGGTGCTCTTCTCTACTTCAAACATAGAAAGCTTCGCGAAGCCGTGCTTCGACATCTCGTAGCTCTCGCCGAAGAGCTCGTATCTGCCTCCCTTAAGTCCTCCGCACATCGGGAACATAATGGGTGCGCTCTGCGCCCAGAACTTCTCGTCCTTATTCCACATATACTCAACGCCATCGCAAACAATATGAGTAAGCTCGGCGCCCATTTTTGCAATATCTACTGTAAGATACTCATTCTTTATAGTTACCATTTTATTTTCTCTTTTCTGCTTTTTTTGAAAACAATTATTGTCAATTACGATCGTTAATCCGCAAGTGTATCAACAAAGTATGCATTAGAACAAGCGCGCCTGCCTCTCATATCGATTACTGTTATTCTAAAGTATTTTGCTTTCTTGTTGATCTTGAAGCACGCTTCTGTTACAGGAATATCGTTATTTGCAAAAACACTATGCGCGCATCTGATATCGTAGTTGCAAACTATGCGATCAGCGCCCGAGCACTTAACGTAAACGTTTCCGTCCTCATAGTAAAGCTCACGGATCTCAGGTCCCTCCGAGGCATAGAAATCACCGTTTTCAAGAGCTTTCGTTACAGTACGGTACTTAAGATTTTTAGCCTTAATTACAGTGAACGCCTTACCCGAGTCGGAACGTCTTGAGTTATCGGGAGCAGAGTTATGATTATCGTCACCGCCAATCGCGAATATACGCTCGCCGCCTTTTAAAATATCGTCATAAACACGGGGGTTATAGTCGTCAAATCCGGATACTATGCACGAGCCGTTGAACATTTCCATAGCGTGCATACCGTGGTAACCCATATAATTGCTGTAATCCTCAAGTGACCACGAGGGATGGTTGTAGGTTACGAAAAAGCCCTTTTCTCTTGCGGTCTGCATTATCTCCGAAATTCCCTCCGAGCTGTAGACGCGCTCATAATCGGGAAGAGTTTCATCGAATTTTACAAGATGCTTATAGTTCGGCGCGTTTCTAAATAGATATTTGCTTCTATGCCACATAGGCTGAGTGAGATTCTTCTTCTCTAGTCCTATAAAGCAAATGTGGCAGGTTTTGGGTTGGTCTTCCCACAGCTTCTGCTCGTTTGTTTCCATTTCAAAGCCGTGAAGCGCAAGGAATGTATCATCGGTAAGATCATCGTGAGGTATCAATATATCGTGATCTGTATAGGCTACGATAGAGTAACCGAGCGATTTATAAAGCGCTTTGACTTGCTCGGGTGTTTTTTTACCGTCCGAGTAGGTGGTATGGCAATGAAGATTTGCCTTGTAGAAATTACCCGTTTTTGGTAAAAGGTATTTTTTCATAACGGCTCCTCCGTTTTTTGTGATACCTTGATTTTAACACAAAATATTTATTTTTTCAATAGAAAAGATAAAAAGATAAAAAATTTGTTGATTTTACATTTTTTGTATGTTATAATGACTTCATTATACTGCAAGTACAATCAACGTACAAGAAGGAGAAAACATATGAAAGAGTTTTTCCATTATTTCTTTGGCAAGGGCACAGAGGTTGAATTTGAAAACTTTACCTTTGCTCATTTTGCGCCAATTCTTATCGCTGCCGGTATTATCTATTTGATATTCAGATACAGAAAGAATCTTCTCGATTGGAAGCACGAGGGTAAGATCAGAATGGGACTTGCATTCGCTATGATTATTTGCGAGATGTCGTATTTCTGGCGTCTTGTAGGAATAACCGAGCTTGATCCCAACCCGGTAGATCACCTTCCTATAACCGTTTGCGGATGGGCAATAATTTTCTCAAGCTATATGATGGCAACAAAGTCGCAGACTCTTTTCGATATTTCATATTTCTGGGTATTCGCGGGAACGATCTTCGCGCTCATCACTCCAACCGTTATTACATACACAGGCCCTACGAGATACAGATATTATCAATTCTGGTGCGAGCATCTTCTTGGTTACGTTGCAATATTCTATATGATGTTCGTTCATAAGATGCGACCGAACTACAAATCGATAATCATCTCCTACTCTTCTCTCGCCTGCCTTGCAGTTATTGCATACGTTGCCAACGTCGTTATCGGTCCCGGCGCGAATTATCTCTTTATGGCAAAGCCCGAGAGCACGCCTTCAATACTCGATATACTCCCTCCCAACTTTGCAATAAGGCTGATAATTATGATACTAGCTGTTTCACTGCTCTTTGCTCTCTCTTATCTCCCTTGGTTTATTATGGACAGAAAAAAAGCAAGGTCGGCAAAAGCTACTATCTCCGCGGAGTAAGACAAATATACTTCATACACCTTTAATCGTCGGGGTAAGCTTCGGTTTACCTCGGCTTTTTTTATTTTTGTATTGTAAATCCTATCTTCTTATGATAAAATAGACTAAAACAATTTTTTAAGGAGATGTTATGAGAGAAAAATACTTTCCTAAATCCCCCTGGGGCAGAAGACTTATTGACGAGCCCGAGATAGTTGGTCTTAATAAGCTTCCCTATCACGTGCCTACGGTTACGTATAAGGATGAAGCTGAAGCCCTGCTTTGCGACTATACCAAATCATCGTATTATCACTCGCTTTCGGGCACGTGGAAATTCAATTACTCGGTAGGCTTAGATAATATTCCCCATGGCTTTGAAAACGATAACGGCGAAGCTTGGGACGAGATACCCGTCCCGTCTTGCTGGCAGCTTCACGGCTACGGTGCGCCAAAATATATAAACGTTGGTTACTCCTTCCTCGAAAGAGGCGAGCCGCAAAATCCGCCGTTTACATCCGAGAAAAACGGAGTAGGTATTTATAAACGCAGCTTTTCTGTTCCGGTGCATTTTGCAAATAAAAGAGTTATTCTGCGCATAGGCGCTGTTTCCTCGTCCGCGACAGTTTATATTAACGGAACTTTCGTAGGCTATAGCACAAACAGCAAAACTGCGGCAGAATTTGATATTACGGAATTTATCTTCCGTGATAAGGAAAACGACCTCTCGATACTGGTCACCGAATTCTGCGCGGGATCGTGGCTCGAGGATCAGGATATGTTCAGACTCAGCGGTATAACAAGAGACGTTGCGATATATGCCGCAGAGGATATTCACCTCTTTGATTTTTATGCATACTCGGATTTTTCCGAGGATTTTAAAAGCGCCGGCCTTATAGTTGAGAGCAAGCTTCTTAATATGACAAAAAATACCGTTCAAAAGAAAAAGGTATCAATGAAGCTTATCTCGCCCGACGGAAATACAGTAGCTGAGGCTTCCGCTGAAAACGGTAATATCAGCTACAGATTTGAGGAGAAGGTGCCTTACGCGATGCCCGCAGATATAAAAGGAGGCACCATTGCAACCGCTTATCTTAAGGCCGATATCGACTCTCCTATGCTATGGACTGCCGAAACACCGAACCTCTATACTCTTATCCTGACGCTTTATTCGGATAACGGAGATATATCGGAAATACATTCAACGCGATACGGCTTCAGAAAGATAGAAGAGGCGCGCGGTGAGCTTCTTATTAACGGAAAAGCAATTAAGCTCAAGGGTGTAAACCGCCACGAAACTCATCCAAGAACGGGGTACGTCGTAACGCGCGAGGATATGGAGCGCGATATTATTCTTATGAAGCGTAATAACGTAAATGCGCTCCGCGCCTCGCACTATCCCTGCGATCCTTATCTTTACGAGCTTTGCGACAGATACGGTCTTTACGTTATGGATGAAGCCAATATGGAATCCCATGGCATTTCATACAGGAAAAATATTCTACCCGGAAACGATCCCAGATGGCTTACCGCCGCGCTTGACAGAGTCAGGGCTATGGTGCATTCGGATAAAAACCACCCCTCTGTTATTATATGGTCACTCGGAAATGAGATAGGCTTTGGCGAAACTATCGCTATCGCCGCCTCCTTCTGCAAAACGTACGATCCGACACGTCTTATTCACAAGCGACAGATGAACAGCGTTGCGGATATGGACAGCGAGACTTATCCTTCACCCGAGAATATGATCGAACACGCAGAAAAGAATCCCGAGAGAATGTTCGTAACGAACGAATATGCTCACGCGATGGGTAACGCCTGCGGAAGCCTTTGCGATTATTGGGATGCCATTTATACTCATCGTCAGCTTGGCGGAGGATTTGTTTGGGAGTGGTGTGATCATTCACTTATAAAGAAAAAGGCTGGCGGGACGGAATATTACGGATACGGCGGTGACTTTGGAGAAACGAAGCACGACGGCAACTTCTGCTGTGACGGACTAGTGACTCCCACAAGAGATACAACGCCAAAGCTCGCAGAACTTAAAAAGGTTCACGAATTTATAGTATGCAAAAGATTTGATAGTAAAAATGCAAACCTTTATATACATAATCGTTATTTCCACACAGATTTATCCGCTTTCTACATAAGATATTCCATTCTCGCAGACGGAAAAGAAATATACGTAAGCGAGAAAGAGTGTCCTCCTATTTTATCCGGAGAAGACGGATTCGTAACACTTAAGCTTCCAAACCTTAGCAGTACATATGAGTACATTCTGGATATCAGCTTCAGATACAAGGAGGCTCAAAGCTTCTGCGAGCGCGGACACGAGGTTGCGTTCTCGCAGTTCAAGCTTCGTGAAAAGGAAAAAGATATATTTAACACTTCTGCGACTCCCTGTATCAACGTCAAAGAAAGTTCAAACGAGATTACAGTTAACGGCTCAACCTTCGTATTTACAATTGACAAAAACACGGGTGATATAAGTATAAGATACGGTGAGATCATAGCTGAAAAAATTAACACGCCTACCTTCTATCGCGCGCTTACCGATAACGACCGACGCAAGCTTTCTTTCGATAAGAATGATAAGAACGCCAGCGCGACGTGGGAGAGCGCAGGTCTAAAATACATAAAGAACGTATGCAAGTCCGTTTCCATCACGGATATACGCGAAAACTTAACACGGATATCCGTAAGCTATCATTGCTCAGCCAATGATGAGGCAGGCTTTGACGTATTATCGACTGTTACTGTTTTCGGCGACGGAAGAGTTCTTTTCGATAACACGGTCAATCCCGTCGGTAATCTTCCTACTCTTCTGCGAATAGGCGCTTCGTCTATAATTTCACCCGAATATTGTAATACGACCTGGTACGGATTCGGTCCGCACGAAACATATCCCGACAGATCTGCGTCAGGTAGATTTGGACTTTATCAAGAGAAGGTTGGAGATTCGCTGAATAACTATCTTATGCCCCAGGAATGCGGCGCAAAGATGAATACCGCATATATGACATTGACAGACAAATCGGGGGAAGGCTTAGGCTTCTTCGGTGACAAATCTTACACCATGTCAGCTCTTCCACATACTGCGACCGAGCTTGACGGAATGATGCATTTATGCGACACGGTAGGCCGCGAAAAGACTGTTTTCACATTAGACTATGCGCAAAACGGAATTGGCAACCGTTCCTGCGGTCCTGACGTGCTTCCAAAGTATCGTCTTGCACCGGAGTCCGTGCGTTATGCATACACGATGTGCCACGTAACCGAGAATAATCCTCTATCACTCTGCTCTTATCCCGAAGATATTCTTCCAAAAATCAAAGTATCTTCAAATAAAGCTATTGCCAATACAGAAGACGAAGAATACCGCGATCCATCGGATGAGGACGTAAGACGCAAAACAGGATTTAACGTGTAAAATATAGTTTTAATTGTATTTTTCAAACTAAAAAAGGCTAACTCATTTTTTACAACTTGAGCTAGCCTTTTCGCTTTATCTCTTAAGAAGAAATTTGATAATAAAACACTGTAGTCTTTTGGGAAGAACGTTCAGTAGTACGAGTCCTATATTTCTATGCTTACTGTATGCAAGCCTTGGATGCTTTGAGGTTGTTGCGCGATATAATGTTTTTGCAAATCTTTCGGGTGGCATAGGTGTTCCCGTAAACTTCTTTACGAGTGATGCGAAGTGTTTTGATTCGGCACTGTAAAGAACCGTACTTTCGGCAAGCCTTTCGGTCGAGTCTGCGGAGGATGCCGCAAGCGGTGTTTGCACGGCACCCGGACGTACGGCAATAACCTTCTGCCCGAGCAAGTTCAGCTCCTGACGGAGCGCATCCGCGTAGCAGTCGAGCGCTGTTTTGGAAACGTTATATAAACCGTTGAAGGGCATAGGCGTGTAAGTTGCTACCTCGCTCGTTACGATCACTACCCTGCCTTGCTTCGACAAAAGCTCGTGGAAAACTCTCACGGTAAGCATTGTTCCGAGAAGGTTTATATCTACAAGTCTTTTTATATCGCTAAAGTTGCTTTCCGCAAGCGCTGCCATAGTATGCACTCCCGCAACGGTTACAATAGCGTCAAGCTCTACGCCGTCCGCCTTCAGCCTTTCCTTTATTCCGACGAGCTTATTCTCATCTCTTATATCAGCTTCAAAGCTCGCTTCATCATTTTCTGATCTTTTGATATCAACACAAAACACTGTGTGACCTTTTTCTTTATAGTAATTCGCTGCCGCAAGTCCGATGCCCGAGGCGGTACCCGTGATAAGTATTTTCATCTTTTCTCCCATTTTTATCATTTTCCGATATTTTCCGTTCAACTTTTTGTGTCAAGAGTCTTCCTCAATCGGAGCAGAAAATACCGCATTACTGCTGTATTCCCAGTTTAAACTCTTTGCTTTGTTCACAACGGTCATTTTTGTTGATGTTTTATACCCTTTCGGTGTCATTCCTGTTATATGCTTAAACTGCCTGTTAAAGCTCCTCTCACTACCGAAACCGCATTCCAGTGCGATTTCCAAAGAGGAAAGCTTTGTTTCAAGCAGTAATTTTTTCGCATTTTCCACTCGTATACACGCGAGGAGTGTAGGATAACCGAATGAAAAAGACTTTTTAATGCAATGGGAAAGATAATTTCCGCTGTATCCTATCTCCTTTGCAACTACCTCAAGAGGAATAGGTTCGGTGTAGTTTTCATTTACGTACCGAACAAGCTTCTCTATTGCGCTACCGTCGGATTTGCTATCGCACAGATCAACCTTTGCGCTAAAATCCGAAAGCATCGCGTAAAGGCATGAGCGTATACTGTAAATGGAAAAATCCTTCTCATCAAGAAGTCTTGACGTGAACAGATCGAATGTTGATTTATTAGCATGGAAAACAGAACGTTCTCCGACTTTTCCTTTGGCACTCTCGATGAAATCGGCTATAAGGCTTGGAGAGAAGGTATATATAACAAATTTGTTTACTCTATCAGACGCGTACTTATGAGTCTGGAACGGGAATATCATAATAAAGTCTCCCGCTCTCGCACGCTCGGGCACTCTGTCTCCTACCGTTATTTGAAGTTCACCCTCAAGCACAAGCGTCAGCTCAACGAACTGATGGATATGCTGATGAAAATTATATTTCTCCTCGTGGAGCTGATAACCGAAGACGTTATCCTTTCCAAAGTTATGACGCTGTATCCGCATTTTTCTCTCCATTGTCTAAGTTGATTTATGCATTAAATTTATTAATACATATTTTGCTATACAATATCACTTTCTGTCCTTAATTCTATCATTTTTGTCCTAAACTGTCAAGTGCATTATGCTAAAATCATATTAGAAAGGCTTTTATTTTGCGCGTATATGTACAATATGTATAAAATAATTATTGATAATATACAAAAGCAACAAATAAAAGTCTTACTGCAATTCAAAAATCAAACCACACAAAAAACAATAATAAAGGAGAATTGATTATGAAAGCAAAGAAAAAAGCGGCATTGAAAATCTCTGTTTTTCTGATGGCGGTGCTTCTTATCGCGCTTTCGCTCACCGTAATTATGGCTTCCGCATCGGAAACCGTTGAGGTGATGGGCGAGATGACCGACATCAAGACGAAATTTTCAAGCTATCTTGCGCAGGATACTGTAAGAGTAAATAACGACGGATACGTCGGTGACTACCAGTATACCGCATACTACGACACCTCGAAGGGCGACTTCAAGCCCGGATACGAGGGTACTCCCGTAGTAGTTTACACTATCAACCATCCAAAGATCGCGAGAATAGGTACTGATAGTAACGAAACTATCATCAAGTCTATGCTCGACCGCGGATATGCGGTAGTAGTTCTTGATTACCTGAATCAGGATACGGCGGTAAGTCCCGCTATCGCTAATTCCACTCAAAACTTCAGAACACAGCTTATCAACGGAAAGATACTGACTAATACAGCGATATTCCCCACAGGTAATATACGCGAGAACTTCCTTGCCCCCTCGGGCTATAACGTGCTTCTCAACGAAGTATTCTGGGAAATAGATAAGCACTCCGCCGAGGGTACGCTCGAAAAAATTGTCGAGAACTGGAACTCAGACTTCCGCGCTACTAAAGGCACAAAGCTTCTCAAGTGGGTACATACAGATGGCACGAGAAAGGCTGTTCAGAACGATTTTGACGGAAACGCGCCCGTTTGGTACGATGCAAGCGGAAAGGTTGACGCGAGCGGCGAATATACGTACGTTAAATTCACTAAGGCAGAAACCGTTACCGACTGCGTCGATCCCGACGGAAGCTTTATTGATATGAATCTTTATATCAATATCGTTTATCCTACAAGTCCCGCAAATAAGGTTCCGGTTATGTCGCTTGCTAACTCATCGGGTCACCCGACGACCTCTGTTACGGGCGCAGACCTCAGACCTCACTCAAACGATTTCCTTTATAACGGATATGCAAACGTAGTATTCGATTATCTTTGGGAGCCTATGGCGAGAAGCGCTTCGTGGGGATACTACGATGGCTCCGGCGGTGTAACAAAAGATCATATGAACTACGCTCTTATGATGTATAACGACAAGCTCGTTAATACGGCTGCTATGCGTTATCTTCGTTACATCTCCCTCTCGGGCGGAAATACCTACAACTTCGACCTTAACGCATTCGGTGTTTACGGTAACTCAAAGGGCGGTTGGTTTGCTTACCTCGGTGAGAAAAATATTCAGTCAGCGCTCGTTGACGCAACCAAATACGAAACGACCGAAGAGCTTGAGCATGCTATTTCGATAGCTCTCGAGAATCTCGTTCCCGACCGCTACTACGAGGGACATCACGGTGAAACTCGTTACAGCGTCGGCGCAGGCGCGATCACCGCTGACGGCTTTACCGTCAAAGCGGGTGAAAAGCAGCCCTGGCTCACCTACGGCGGCGTCGAGATAATCTCTGGCGTACAGTTCACCAACCCCTGCAACGGCTCCCAACAGGAGGATATTACCGAAGGTCACGCGCCTATGTTCATCTCCGGTAATATGACCGATACTTATAACGCGGCATTCGGTTATTCAAACGATATTTACAATATCTGCCGCGAGCTCAATATTCCTATCCTTCAGTTTGAGGTTCCTATTGGACATACTCTTACGAGCGGTATGGATATGAACTATAACTTAGATACCTACGATGCATATTTCAGATACGTTAACTATTTCCTTAAGGGCGATGCTATCAGCGTAGCGTACATTTCTCCTATGCCAAATGCCGGCGGAGTTAAGGTCACCGATAAAATAACTATCGGCTTCGCAGGTAAGACTACTCTCGCTGAAATTGAGAAGATAACAGTTACCGCAGGTGATACTGCTGTTTCGGGTAGCTGGGAGAGCTCCTGCGGCGGCGTTGTCTGGACCTTCATTCCTAACGCGCTCTCAGGCAATACAGAGTATACTATCACGATTCCCACTGATTTTGCAGGCGCGAACGGTAAGGCTATCGGCACCGCTTATACGACTTCGTTTATAACCGAGTTTGACAAGGCAACCGCGGCTGCGGCTTCGGGTAACTATTACACTCTCACCGCTCCTGCGATGACGAGCGGCAACAGTTTCGTATTCCGCTTCAACGTTACAAACGATGCGGCTAACATTGCAGAGCTTTATGCGGTAAGCGAAGTCGGCGCAACCGACGGTACGCTTCTCGGAAGCATAAATCTCCGCGGCGCAGGCTCTTATGAGATAGATATTACCGACTATATTGCAGCAAATGCGGGTAACGAGATAGTTCTCCTTCTTAAGGGCGCAAAAGCTGCAGGCACAACGAACGTTCTTACAGAAACGTTTGACTCATCAAAGCCCTCATCCACCAACAGTAAGGTTACATATACGACCGGCGCTGTTATCGACGGTGAAAAGACGCTCGGCGCTGTAGTTACTACTCCTACCGCTAACGGAGTTTCTGTTTATTACAGCAATGTTACTCACATCTTCACCTATCCCAACGTTACCGGCGGTCAAAAAACCACCGCCGAAAACTACGGAAGAAGATATACGATAGCATTCGACGTTTATGATACAACAGAAAGAGTGCTTCAGCTCAAGCTTAACTGGATGACAAACCGTACGGGCTACGGCACTATCGACTATAATCACGTTATCCGCAACGTTAAGACAACGGCTAACGGTTGGACTCACGTTGAGTTCACCTACGACGTATACGAGCCCGATTACGGATTCCCATCGGCTAACAACACTCAATCTCTCGCAGTATACGTTTCTCCCGACGGAGATACCAATGCTCCCGTTTACTTCAACGATCTTATCGTAAATGAAACAGTTACCGATATCACGGTTGGCGGTGCTGTTGTAGCCGAAAAGAATGACGGTACAGGCGCATACAGCGCTCCCGTATCCACCTCTCCCTTTGCTATTTACAACGGCGATAGCAAGATTGCAGAATATGCAAGCTGGGCAAACGTTCTTTCTGCGTATACCTCGGGATACACCATCAAGCTTCAGCGCGATTACACGCTTACCGATGCCGATCTCTCGGATAAGCTCGGCGGCTTCTCTGCGGTTAATTTAGACCTCGGCACTTACACTATTACCTGCGAGAATACAAGCAATTCTCTCTTCTGGGCTAAGGCTACGAGCACTTCCGCTACCGCGATAAATATCACGGGCGGAGCTATCCGTCTTGGAAGAACAGCGCTCGTTTCCTACGAGGGCGCAACCTCGGCAGGCTCGGGTAAGGTATTCAATATCAACCTCTACGGCACTTACGTTGGCTTTGCTCCTAACGCGTGGGCAACCGAGTTAATATCGGATATCGATACCACGTCAGGCGTAAAGATAAGCTCAAATATCAATCTTACGGACTGCACGCTTGATTTCCCCGAAGCATCTCACTCAAAGGATGCAGCGCTGATATTGCCTGCTCCTGCAACAGCCTCTCTTAACGTAAATTACACACTTACGGGCGGTGTGATCAAGCTCTCTTCAGAGAGATGGATAACTATTCTTGATAATGCCAAGATAGCCGAATTCGTTAAAACCTCTGACGGAAGTTACACCAAGCTTATTATGCCCGAGTCCATAACAGTTCCCGTTTCGGGATCTTATATGCTCTCCGACGGTTATGCGGCTTACACTAAGGCAAGCGCTACCGACAACATGGCAACATACACTCTCACAAAGGGTGATAACTCGACAAAATACGGTATAATCACGGAAACATACAAGGATGCTGATACATACCCCATTCTTCTCTTCAAGGACGGAGTGCTTGTTTCCGCTCATACTACTCTCGCTTCAGCTATTGCGGGAGCGAACAGCCTTCTCGGTAGCGAAAGTTACGCTAATTCCCAGGCTGAAATACTTCTCAGAAAGAGTATGGAAAATACCGCTGAGCCTACGTACGGAAACACCGCGGGAACTCTTCTTATCGACCTCGGCGGAAATACGCTCACAAGAAACAAGGTAATTATTAACGCAGTAGTAACGTCTACTACTCCTATGTTTGAAACGAACGTTATCTTTACAAACGGACGTCTTGAAACTCCCGCAAACGTTATGGGCGTTACTCATTGCCTCTACACCACGGAAAACGTAAAAACCTTCAACTTCACATTTGATAACGTAACCTTCGGATTCGCATCCGGTGCTACAGGTCTGAACGCCGCATTCTGGACTATCTGGCAGAACGGTCACACCACGGTTATCGACACTAACATTAATCTCAAGAACTGTACCTTTGATCTTAAGACAAACAAGCCCGCAAAGACAGGCTCGCTCTTCGCTGTTAACACCGCGGCGGCAGAATGCGATGTAGTAATCGAAGGCGGCGAGATCATCGGTGACGGCTCGGGAATCACACTTGTTAATACCGACAGCAAGGACAGCGTTCTTCTCAAGAAAGACGCTGAAGGCAATTACCTCAAGTTTACTCCTTCGAGCGGCGGTACTCCGGTTATTGACAACTTCCTTTGCGATGACGGCGTATACAGGAACTTCCAGGCAACCGATAACGGATACGAGCTCAAGGAAAACGACCTCGTCACTCCTTACGGCGTTATCACGTCCACGTATGCCGATGCACAAGACTATCCCTTCGTAGTATTCAAGGAAAACGGAACGCTCATCGGCGGATATAAATACTTCTACGGTGTAAACGGCGGAAGCAGCGCATGGGGTGCTGCAAAGGAATACGTAAAGAGCAACAAGTTCAACGTTGATACCGGTAAATTTACGGTCAATACCTACAAGGCGTATATCGTAATGAGAAGGGACTATACGTTCCAGACTGTTACTAAATCCGACGGAACACAGGTATCCGAGTATACCGACAACTTCGCTCAGGTAAGAGGAGAGATTACGCTGGACCTCGGCGGAAATACTCTCATCCAGGATTCAAACTCCACGCAGAGCCTCTTCAATGCACACAGCAAGAGATGGGAAACCGTCACTAATGCTGCCGGCGAAACCGTTGATTATACTTTCCCCTCTATCTACAATATCAAGAACGGTACTATCAAGGCTAATACTACATCCATTATCAAGCACAGCGTTGCAAGCAGCAGTAGTGCTTTAAAGGTATTTACGTTCAACTTCGATAACGTTAAATTCGGACTTACAGAAGGTGCAACAACAACAAACCTTCTTACTTCCTACGGCTCGAGCAACTATGCGGCAGGACTTAAGATAAACCTTAACGGATGTACCTTCGATCTCAATACCGTTAAGCCTACCGTAGCAATAACGCTTCTTAACGTTAATAACACTCCCGCAAAGATTAATACGGATATTACCGTTGAGAACACTAAGTTCCTTATCGACGATCTTACAAACATTACGTTCTCGGGCTCAAAGGGCTCGGGCGTATCACTTAAGTTCATCGATACGAAGAACGTCCCTGCGGCAACTCTTATTACCCTCTCGGCAAATACTCCCAACACAACGTATTTCAGAGCCGACGACGGCAACAGATACTTCGTTGAGCACATCGACGACGGAACTACCGCGACATATTATCTCGACAGTCTTACTACTCCTTACGGAACGGTTCCTCATTCAACGATAACGGCTAATCCCGAATACCTTTCGGCTGTTACCTATCCCTTCCTTCTCTTTATGGACGGAGCCTTCAAGAGAGTTGACGATACCTGGGCACTTGCGATATCACACGTAAAGGATTACGCGAAGGGCTCGGCAAGCGCAGCGAAGACCGTAGAGATCGTTTTGAGACGTGACTACTCGGTACAAAAGGCAGCTCCCAGAGCCAACGGAACCACCGCAGACGATACAACTTGGAATCTCCTTTATATGATCGGCGGTACGATGAAGGTTGATCTCAACGGTTATACTCTCATCAGAAAAGATAAGCCGATACTTGATATTTCAAGTAAAACCGACGAAACTCTTGCATATAAAACAACTATTATTTTCATTAACGGTGACATTCTCGTATCCGGCGGTCAGATCATGGGTGTTGACCACGGTGGAATCACCGCAGAAACCGTTAAGGTTTGGGACATCACGTACGAAAACGTTACGATGAGCTACGCAGAGGGCGCTACAACAAAAAATATGGTTGCAGCAACCTGGACGTCAGGCAAGGGATACAGCACTCTTATGAATCTCAAGCTAAACAACTGCGTGCTTGATCTTACTTATGCTCCCACGGGCGTTACTATAGTAAATGCTTCCGACAACAGAACAAACGGAAGCGCAGGAACGGTTGACTATACAACAACTATAAACGGATGCAAGCTCATAGGCTACGCAAGCGTACCTACAATGCAGAACTCCAACAACGGAGATGTTATCCGCTTCGGTAAATATAATGGTGAGTATTTCGCAGTCGAGCTTCCTTCCACGGTTGCTCATCCCGCAAATACATTCACGGCTGAAAACGGAAAATCGCTCACCTTTGCAAAGGAATCCGCTGCCGACGGTTATATCCTTTACCGCCTTGGTGAAGCCATCTCCACAAAATACGGTGATATTCCCTACAGATACCATTCGATAACCGATTATCCCTTTGTTGTTTTCGGTGAAAACAAAAACTTTGTAGGCGCTGACGATACGTTCCTTGATATCACAGACAGTTACGACAATGACGGTGCGTTCAATGCCGCTAAGGGTTATTTGGTCGCTAACGTATGGGACGGAACAAGCTACGGAGCTTCTCCGAGAGCAGCATTCATCCTTATGCGCCGCGACTACGCGATGGCAGCAAACGAGCAGTATAACAACATAGCTCAGGTTCAAGGTCTTCTCACTCTTGATCTTGGTGGATTTGAGCTTACAGCACCTAAGGATAAGCCATTATTCGGCGCAACCATCAAGCCTTGGAGCGGATCGGGTGACCTTGCAATATTCCCGTCCGAGTTTAATATCATAGGCGGCGATATAGTTCTTCAAAACAAGGCACTCATAAAGTTTGATGCCTGGACGGGCGCTGCCGACAGAGCTGACGATTACGTAGCGAATAAGACATTCAACTTCACGTTTGAGGACGTTAACGTCAAGGTTATAGGCAACACCGCCAACCTTTCCGCAGAATTCGGCAAGAGCAACACCCCTGACGCTATAGGTAATACGTTTGTCAACTTCATTAACTGCACGTTTGATATTACCGCGGCTAAGGACGGAATCGTTCTCTTCGGAATCGGAAGTGACACTATTGATAACAACGTCACCGTAACGGGAGGAGAAATACTCGCAGGCGATACAACGTTCGCTATGTATCAGGATATCGCGGAGAACGGAGCAAGCCTTCTCTTCGCGAAAGAAAACGACGCCAACTATACGGCTCTCACTCTTGCAAGCGGACTTTCCGCTCCCGACGCTGAATTCCTCACCGCTTTAGGCAACGCCGTATTCGTTAAGGTTGAAGACGGAACTAATACGGTGACATACAGACTCAGACTAACCGAACTTGCAAATATCGAATTTGCTCCCAAGATGAGTCTGACGCTTGACAGAGATCTTATATTCAACGTATACATTCCCGAGAAATCCCTAGTTAAGTTTACATTAGACGGCGTTGACTACGACAACCTTACTGCAATAGACGGTCTTAAAACGGATATCGACGGCGAGAATTATTACCTCGTTTCAATACCTCTCGCTGCCAAAGACGCAACCCGCACCATCAAGCTTACAGCAACCGTCAGCGTTTCCGAGGAAAAAACCGCAACCTCTGTGTATAGCTTTAATATAGTTAAATACGCAGAGAAGATACTCGCGGGAAATAACGAGATCGAAAGTCAGCTTATGCGCGACGTTCTCTCATACGTAAGAAGCGCATACGTTTACTTCAAGGCGAGCGGAAACGATGACGTTATAGCTAAGATCGGTGAAATTCTCGGTGACTCTTACGATGATAACAACGCCCCCGTAATGAACGGCAGCTCCGATACGCCAGAGGTGGGACTCAAGTCTGCCACATTCATACTCTCGTCTACTCCTACTATCAGATTCTACGTCGCTGAAGATGCCGACGTATCGACTTACAGCTTTTATGCCGACGGCGTAGGCCTTAAGACAGAATCGGGAGAAAACGAGAACGGCAAGTATATCGATATTGACGTATACGCGTACAGAATGTGCGAAACTATCACCTATAAGATCGGTGGCACAGAATCGGGCAGCTTCCATATCAAAGCATACTATGAATGGGCTAAGACTCAGAATGACGATGCGCTCGTTAACGTTGTTGCGCGTTTCGCTAAATATTGCGAAAGCGCTAAGGCTTACAAAAATTCGGTAACATAATAGGAGGATAGAAAAAATGAAAGAATATTCTCACCCTAAAGCCGAGCTGTTAGAGGTCGCGGAAAATGACATCATTACTACCTCGCCGGGTACTGAAACTACTCCTAAGGAAGATAACGACGGTATCTGGGACTTTGACCTCGGTTAAAATCCAAATTACCCCGATGGAAGACACCTCATCCACCATCAAAGATGGTCCCCCTTCTTCCTGACCACTCCCGTGTCGCAAACTGTCGCAAGGCATCGCTTACTCGGTTTGCTCGCGTTCGTGGGACTTCGCTTCGAAAAACGACACCCAATCGTTTTTCGTTCACTCACCACTGGGGAAGGCTAAAGGTATCCGGGACTTTGACCAAGGCTGATTCAAAAAAATACTAATTAACAGTTCGCTTCCGGCGGGCAGTCGATATGGCTGCCCGCTTTTCAATTTTTGTTCGCTGAGTAACCGATAATAATCCAATCAATGCGTTTTATGCAGCAAATTCGACTTCAACGAGATAGTTCTGTCCATAATAATGTTTTTCTTGACATTTCCCAACGCAGAGCGTATAATATCTTTAGCAAAACAACCAAGTACAAAGGAGATAATTATATGTTAAGCTCAAACTACGAAATACGCGCAAAAGCCAGAGCTACTCTTGGCGGTGGTATTTTCAAAAACGAATGGCTGTATGCTATGGTTATTGCACTTATAGTATCGGCAATCAACGGTGTTCTTGCCGTCACAGGTATTGGAGCGTTTATCGTCAGCGGTATATTGACGTGCGCCACGGCAAACTATTTTATTGGAAGAGTCAGAGGCTTCGTTCCCTATGACGGGCTTTCCGCAGTAGTTGACGGAGCAAAGAAGGACCTCGTCGGAGCTTTGATAACCGGTATTCTTCATACTGTGTTCATTGCGCTTTGGACCTGCCTTTTCATCATTCCCGGAATTGTAAAGTCCTGCTCTTACGCGCTTACATTCTATATCAAAAACGATCGTCCCGAGCTTTCTGCCAATGATGCTATTACCGAAAGCAGACGTATGATGGACGGCTTCAAGATGAAGTATTTCCTCCTACAGCTCTCGTTTATCGGTTGGATGATTGTCGGTGCGCTCTGCCTTGGCGTGGGTACTTTCTGGGTACAGGCATATATTGAAGCCGCAAATGCTCATTTCTACGAGGAGGTCAAGGCAGCAAAGGCTCCCTTTACAACCGTTCTCCCTCCCGAGGGCACAGTGATTTAAATCTTCAATAAAACAAAAGAGCTTTCGGTATGCGTTTCCGAGAGCTCTTTTTGTTTTCTGTTACGATATTTCAGATAATGTTTTATTTATAGACATTTATTGACAAACGGTTATATAATTGATATAATTAACTTAATTAAAACTTTTTGAGAAAAGGAGAAAAAAATGAAGTTTAACGGATTCATCATTGCATCCTTTATTGTTTTTATTGCAAGCATCGCTCTTGCATTTTTCAGAATAAAATACAAAAAGGATAAATTCTTTACCCCATTCAGAATAGTATTCTTGGGAACTCTCATATCCGGAGTAATACTGTTTTTCCCTGTTTATTATGAAAATTTCAAACAAGGTAGCTATTCCTTCTGGATATCCTCATTTGCGACCTTACAGCACACGTTCAGGCTGTTTGCTATCGACGGAGAATATCTCGGATACTTAGAGTTGGTCAACCAATATATTAATGATTCGTCTACGCTCAGCAAATACACTTTCATGTGTACCGTTCTCTATTTTGCAGCTCCGATACTCACATTCACGTTCTTCATTTTGATGCTGAAGAACTTTATTGCGCTTATTGCTTACAGAAGTGTTTTGAGATGCAAGAAAACACACGTTTTCTCTGAGCTTAACGATAAATCCGTAGCGCTTGCCAAGAGTATCATCAAAAACGACATCGGTGATTCATGGTGGAAAAAGAACGTTAAATTGTTTCGAAAGCAAGTAATTGTCTTTGCGGACGTTATTGTCGATAAAGAGGAAAAAAACTCAGATCTGATAGATGAGGCAAAAAAGCTCGGCGCAATTCTCTTCTACAAGGACATAGAATCTCTACATATTGCTTTCAAGAAAAGCAAAAGAGATATCAATATCTATCTTATCTCCGAAAACGAAAATGAAAAGCTCAAGCAGGCAGAGTATATAATGAAAAACTACGATCTATCCGGTATCGAGCTATTCGTATTCTCGGAAAGCACTCAAAGCCAGATGATACTCAGAGATAAGAACGTGAAGAATATTAAGGTAGTACGCGTAAACGATATTCGTACCTTAATATATCACAATCTTGACAGATTCGGTATGCGACTTTTTAACAAGGCGTTTCTCAGATATAATCCTAACGAAAAAATCAAGGATACCGATAAGAAAAGCAACAATAAAACACCTGCTAAAACCTACAACAGAAGCACTATATCCGCTGTTATTATCGGCTTTGGACGTTACGGAAAAGAAATGCTCAAGGCTCTCTCATGGTTCTGTCAGTATCCTAACTTTGATCTTAGGATAGATGTTTTTGACAGTGATAAAAATGCAGAAGATTATTTCAAATTCAACTTCCCCGGAATGAACAAAAGAAGCGGAAATCCCGTTATTGGCGAGGATAATTATACAATTGAATTTCATCCCGAAATAAACGTTAATTCTCCAAAATTCAAAACTGCGTTTGACGCCATAGAGAATCCTACTTATATTTTCATTTGCTTAGGCAGCGATGAGGATAATATAAATGCCGCGATGAATGTTCGCAGACTTTGCGAGCTACGCGGGCTTTCAATAAACGACGTTGACGTAGAAACCGTAGTTTATGACTCTAATTCTGCTCGTCTTATCAGCTGCATATGGGATGAGGATGATACTCCCGCTCTTATGTATGATACGGAAGAAGATGAGAGAAAAGCGCACGAAAAAGCGAAGGAATTAAAAGAACTTCGTAAAAAGAAAGAAGAAAAAGAATCCGAAAAAGATAACTCAGCGGAAAATGCCGTTCAAAAAGATGTTAACGCCTCTATGACTCTCGAAGCCCCCGAAGAAAATAAGAAAAAGGAAGAAGAGGAAAAGCTCAAGGCTGAAGAAGAACGCAAGAATAACACGTACGGTATACATATAATCGGCGATCTTGATAGTTTCTATGCAAAGAATACCGTAGTAGAATCCGATTGGGAAGTAGCCGGTAAAATTACCAACAGGAGATATTTCGTACAAGCGAAAAGAGCCGATGCATACGTAGAAGAACAAAAAAAGAAAGCAGAAAACGGCTCTGCAGAAACGGATAATGCCGATGAGGCTGCAAATGAATGCTGCAAAAATAATGATACGCAAAAATCTTCCGCTTTGACTCTCGCCGAAAAAGCAAAGGAAGAGGCTGATAGAAAGGCGGAGGAAGAGGCCGAGAAAAAGGCAAAGGAAGCTGCCGATGCCACTGCAGATATCGAATTCTGGCAAAAGGAATATAACTACCGTTCTTCCGTTTCAAAAGCGATACACGAAAAGCTTAAGCTTAAGCTCCATCAGTTTACCGATTACGGAATTATAATGGACGAGCTTACGGATCCTCCAACGGTTATTAATAATTGGAAGGTCGAAAGAATATTCGAATATTCAAAGATAGAGCATCCGAGATGGTGCGCTTATATGAGAAGCGAGGGATATGATACCCCCGCCGACGGTAAAACCAAGAGCCATACGGCAAAAACACATCCGGACCTTATACCCACGGAAAAGCTCAAAAAAGAAAAGCTCTTCTACGATCTTTAATACCGAGATAAGAATGCAAAAGGAAGCATAAATGACGCTCATAGAGTTCTACGATAAAACAAAACTTGAAAATATAGCAGGCGCGCTTCTTCTGCGCGCCGATAAGCTTATTTTCATTGGCGATAATCAAAAAGCAATAACTAAGTCTATACCCGTTTATCAAAACTTGCTCGAAAAACGTAATATAAACACCGAGATATGCTATAAAACCGTAAATAAAAACAATCTCTCGGTTATCGTCGAGCAGCTTTCTTTGATCGTCGAAGAAAACGATGATTGCGTTTTTGATCTTACGGGCGGAGAAGACCTTTACCTCGTCGCGTTAGGCATCCTTATGGAAAAATACCCCGATCGCATACAGTGCCACAGGTTTAACTTCAAGAACAGTACGATTACCGACTGCGATGCCGACGGTAACGTCGCAAAAGCAGAATTATTCGATATCTCAATAGAGGAGAATATTCTTCTATATGGGGGTAGAATTACTTTTGATGAAAACAGCGTAAGCTTTGTATTTGACAATGATTTCAACCTCGACGTTGAAAAAATATGGACTATATCTAAGGAAGATCAAAAAAGATGGAATTCCGCATCAGGCACAATCGGTGATATTCTGAAGCTCTGCAACAAGTCATCGGGACTTGATGTTAGATTTGAAAAAGTTCTCGCAGAGAACGAAATCAAGCGCACGGGCAACAATTACGGTCTTAATGATTATTTCTTAAAAAGGCTCGAAGAAAACGAACTTATTCATTCGCTGGCGCTTGGAGATGAGATTTCATTCAGTTTCAAAAACGAATCGGTGAAAAACGCGCTTTCCACCCCGGGAAAAATGCTTGAGATAGCAGTCGCAAGTAAGCTCGCGGCTCTTACTGATGATGAAGGAAAAAAGTTTTATAATGACGTTAAAGTTGGAGTTCTTATAGATTGGGATAATACCGAAACCGATGAAGCTCCGACGCTTAATGAAATTGACGTTCTCGCTATGAAAGATGCTATTCCCGTATTTATCTCGTGCAAAAGCGGACTTTTCGATAACGACGAGCTCTACAAACTAAAAACCGTCGCTTCAAGATTCGGTGACGATTATGCGAAGTGCGTCCTTGTAGCGACGTCCATGGAACGCATGGAATGCAAAGAAAAATTTATCAGAAACAGAGCAGACGATATGAAAATAAGGATAATTGATGATTTTGACACGATGGATGAATCAAAGATAACCAGAGTGCTAAAATCACTATACTGCAATTAACCATATAAAAAGCAAAATGGGGCTGGCGCATTTGGGCGCAACCGAAAATGACCGAGAAACAAAATAAAAAGCTCAAAAACAATAAAAGAGCTAAGATTTACTGTATTTTACTGTATAAGGTTGAAATTCTACGAATTTCTCCATTAAATTACGGTCATTTTCTATCTCCGTTTTCTCCCTCTCGACGTACGTTTGTACGCCTTCGGGTCGAAGAACGAAGATTTTCGCTCCAAATTCACCTATCCCCTTAACGCGCGAAAGGCTAGCTCAAGTTTTTGAACTTGAGCTAGC
>JAFQPR010000037.1 GCA_017411605.1 Clostridia bacterium
ATAGAAAATGACTTTAATTTGATGGAGAAATTCGTAGAATTTCAACCTTATAACACATATTCTTAGCTCATTTGTTGATTTTAGAGCTTCTTTATGTCGTTTTTTGTCATTTTCGGTTGCGCCTAAATGCGCCAGCCCCTTATTAAATATCAGAAGATTTAATCTTGGATCGAACAGATTATTTTTGCCATTTCTTTGGGAAGATCGGAAGGTGTTACGCCGAATTTCGAAAAAACATCGGAAAGTCTGTCACCTGCAAGACCGTGAATATAGCAAGCAAGTGCGGCAATATCTATGATAGGCATATTAGACGAAGCAATAAGGGAGGTCATAAGTCCTGCAAGAGTATCTCCGCTTCCACCTTTTGATAGTGCCGTAGAGCCTGTCGGATTAATGTAAGTTTTAATTCCGTTGGTTATTACCGTGCCATGCCCCTTGAGTACAAGTGTGCAAGCGTATTTTTTTGCAAAGTCTTCTGCAACCTTGACCCTATCGGCCTTTATCTCATCAAGGCATTGCTTCGAGATCCTTGAAAACTCCATTTCGTGAGGAGTTAAAATAACAGGTCTTTTTGCCGAATGTAATATACTGTCGGTATTACCGTATCGCGAAATCGCGTTCAGTGCGTCTGCATCAAGTATAATTGGCTTATTTGTATCAAGCGCTGTAAGTTTTATCGTAAGAAGTGCTAAAGCTTCGGTACACCCCGAGCCCGAGCCGATAAGCGTCGCGTCGGCGGCAGAGGATTTTTCCGCTAAAAGGTTAATCTCTCTTTCCGTTAAGGCTTCGGTTGCAGGAAGGGCGGTGTAAATAACCTCGGGAAATTTTGCAAGTAATCCCGAAATAACATCGGCTTCGGACGCAACCTCGGTATATCCGCATCCCCCGCGTAGCATAGCCTCGGTGGCAAGATGCGCGGCACCTGGATATTTTCCGCTTCCTATATAAGCGAATGCTCTTCCAAACGTACCCTTGTGTCCGTTTATTTCTCGCTTTGGCAAAAGAGCTTTAGCAATCGTTTCATTTATTTCAATATGATTCATAAGCACACCTCAAATATAAAGCAAGTAAAACCTTTATTTTAATATAGCACAAATAACAAAAAAATTCAATAAACATATGTCGATTTAGGTCTTTTTTATGATAATCCCTTTACAAAGCAAAATTTTTATGTTAAAATAAAACATGAGAATATGCAAAGGAGATTTCACTATGGCTAAAAAAATTATCATAACGATTGCACGTCAGTACGGTAGCGGAGGAAGAGAAATAGGTGAGAAGGTAGCCGCACTTCTTGGAATACCGCTTTATGATAAACAGCTGATAACAGATGCGGCATCAAAGGGAAATCTCAACGAGGAAGTACTTAAGAGAACCGATGAAACTGCTGCTAACTCTCTTCTTTATACGCTTGCGATGGGCTCTAACGTCGTTGGAACGACAATGCATTTCGGCTATAAGATGCCGATAAACGATAAACTCTTTATTCTTCAGGCTGAGGTCATCAAGGAGTATGCAAAAGAGGGAAGCTGCGTTATTATAGGCAGATGCTCGGATTACGTTTTGAGAGAAGAAGAAAACGTGTTCAGACTCTTCATTTACGGAGATCTCGATCATAGAAAAGCAAGAGTGGCAGAGCGTCATCCCGAGGTTAAGAGTTCGCAGATAATGGACGTTATAAATAAAACAGATCGCCGTCGCGCTTCGTACTATAATTTCTATACGGGAAATAAATGGGGAAAGTACGATAACTACGATATGGCTATCAATTCTTCCACACTGGGCATCCAGGGAACGGCAGAACTAATAGCGCGTTGTGCCGAGAAACTTATGGAAGAATAATAAAAAAAGCAAACAACAGTATACAAAAAAGATAATAAAACAGGAGAAGCGATTGCGTTCGCTTCTCCTGTTTTATTATTTTTGAGCTATACGGTATAAATATTCCGCGGCAGCTTCTCTTGAAAGAGCTTCATTCATATCAATGTCTTCCGCACTGTCGAAAACGCCGATTGAAAACATGGCACCAACGGATGATCGAGCCCAAACGGGAACATCGGTTATACCTTCAATTTCAGAGAAAACAGAACTATCACTCTTGAGTTCAAGAAGATTCGCCATAATGATGGCTGCTTCGCATTTTGTAATATTATCGTTAGGTCTGAAATAAAGTCCGTCGGTATCGAATGAGCCGTTAACAGCGCCTATTCTTGCCGCTGTTGCGACGTAACCGACGAGTGACTTCGGTATCTTGTCGTTATCGTCAAAATAAGTTTTCGTCAGAGTACTGTCCTGCCTGATTCCGAGAGCCTTCATTGCCATAGCAACGAATTCCGCGCGGGTGACTGTTCCTGCGGGAGAAAAGTACATATCATCACCTATTCTGCTTCCGGACATAATTCCCATAGCCGTCATTGCTACCGCAGCATTGTAGGATTTAGACTCGGTCATATCGACGTAAACGACTTCGCTCATTCTCTCGGTGACCCTAAGAGAAACCTTTTCGGGCTTCGTGTAATTTCCGTACTCATCACGAACCACAAATACAAAGGAGTCCTTTCCGTCGTAGTCACGCTTTGGAGTGTAACAAAACTCTCCGAAGCCCTCACCCGTGAGAGTTAAAGTGCCATTTTTAGGATAGCTTACAACAATAACCGAAAGCTCGTCGCCTTCGGGGTCTGAAGCGCTTATTTTACCGTATACCGATATACCCTTTTGCGTTGTAACCGAAAGCGTTTCTGCGGTATCCGTGTTAATTTTTGGCGCGTAGTTGACCTTTTTTGCAAATCTTACCGTGCATACGTGCTCGGTGTTATCCTTACTGTCCACCTTGAATTTAAATGAGGCTTCTGTAACTTCATCGCTCTGTGGTGTGAAGGTCAGGGAGGAAAGATTTTTTCTTTTAATTTCTTGCCCGATATAAACGCGCTTACCGTCTAAAGTAAGTCTGCCGTCAGCAGAGGAGGGTATTTCAGAAATGATAATTTTTTTGAACTCCGCCAAAGCGAGCGCGCTTTTGAAATCGGTATCGCAAAAACTCAGAGGCTCACCGATAAGTCCTGTTTTTATCATTGTAACGTCATTTGCAATAACCTCAGCACCCGTGCCGAATAATGCAGCATTTGCGCTGACGGTACCAACTCCGACAGAAAGTGAGATAAGCAGAAGTAAAAGTAGAATTTTTTTCATTTTAACCATCCTTTCCAACGAGGAATAGCGGTGCAGTTTTTAGTGACGTTACCGTTTTCCTCTATTTCTTCCTCTCTAGTTTTTTCCAAAAATAAGCTTTATATACACAAACCACCTTTGATTTTTGGTACAAACGTAAAAAAATACAAATTCATCGAAAAAGCATTGACATTAACTTTTAAATATTATATACTATATAGGTAAAAATATTGCTAAAGGTTAAATATGAAAAAATTTTTAAATAAAAAAAATCTGCTTATCGTGGGTATTTCGGTAATAATTATTGCCGCAATTTCAGTCACTTTATGCTTGATTCTTGGCAATGGCAAGCCTTCGGAGCGCGAGGTGTTTATCAGAGGCGATTTTGAGTATTCGTTAATTGATGAATACAATGTTGAGATCGTCGGCTACGTTGGCGATAGCAAAAACGTGTCCATACCGACGGCTCTTCAAGGTAAAATTGTCTTGTCTATCGGTGATTATGCCTTTGCGTCCTCGGATATAAAATCTGTAGATTTTGGAGATTTTATCGAATATATAGGTGATTACGCCTTCGCAGGCTGCACCAATCTTACAGAAATAGTATTTTCCGAAGACCTTAAGGAAATTGGCAACGGCGCATTTCAGGAATGCTCTGAAATAAAAGAGCTTATGCTTCCCGAAACTACGAGAAAAATAGGCAATTATTCCTTTGCGGGCTGTAAAATGCTGTCGGATATAGAATTTCCCAAGGCTCTTCAATCAATAGGCGTAAGAGCGTTTTCCAACTGTGTGAATATCGAAGCGTTGTCGATTTCTTCTGATTCTGTTTCTATAGCAGATTATGCATTTGAGTATTGTGATAGATTGAAGTCGTTTGCAGATCTTGGCGGTGTTAAATCTCTTGGAAATCTTGTTTTTGATAATTGTGAGAAGCTTTCGCGTGTTGCTTTCGGCAAAAACGTTGCGCAAATAGGCGCTCACGTCTTTGATAATTGCTCTTCTCTTGAAGAGATAACCGTTGACAGTAAAAACGTTACGTTTGAGGTTAACTCAGGGGTTCTTACAGATAAAAAGAATGGCATAGCCATTAAGCTTCCGGCTCTTTATGAAATCGAGAAGCTCTTTATTCCAAATCACGTTACGGAAATTGCGGATAACTCACTTTCCGAAAATCTTAGTTTAAAATCAGTATCCTTGCCGCAAGGTGTACGGAGAATAGGCACTTATGCATTTTACGGCTCACAGAATCTCAATAGCATAAATATTCCCGCAGGGGTTACCGATATCGGCGGAAGAGCGTTTTTCGGCACTGCGTACTATAAAGCCCTTTCCGATGAGTTCGTAACCGCGGGTGACGGAATACTTATCAAGTACAATACGGTTTCGAGTGATACCGAGAGCAGTAAGACCGTCTATGAGGAGAAGGTCGTATCCGGTGTTAATACCAAAGTACCTATTGGATTTGCCGTAACTGTTCCGTCGGGAATAAAAAAAATCAGCTCGGCGTTTGATTCCAATATCGACGTGGTATCGGTAGCGTTGCCGAGTACCGTAACCGAGATTACCGATTACGCATTTTACTATGCAAGCTATATGCGGTCTGTTGTACTTCCCGAAAGCATCAGCCGTATCGGTGAATCCGCTTTCGAGCATTGTACGAGACTTGAGAGTGTAGTGCTGCCAAGCTCTCTTACTTATCTTGGAGCATCGGCGTTTAACTCCTGTCAAAGACTTACCGAAGTTACGGTTCCCGGTAGTATCGGGGAAGTGCGGAGAAAAACGTTTTCCGATTGCGTTTCCCTTGAGAAAGTTCAAATCTCAAAGGGCATAACCGCGATACACGATAATGCTTTTTATAAAAACACGTCGCTTAAGGAAATTGACCTTCCGAAAACGCTGACGAGTATAGGCAACAACGTATTTTCTTACAGTGCGTTTGAGAGCTTTACGATTCCGAATAGCGTGACCTACGTTGGAGAATCATTATTGGGCTCTGCTCCGAATCTCGTATCGCTTAAGCTTGGCAAGGGCTTGACGGAGGTACCGGTATCTATTTGTCTTGGCGCTGAAAAGCTTGCTGAGGTAAAAATACCGAGCTGCTATACGTCGATAGGCGCGGATGCGTTTGGCGGATGTAAGTCGCTTGAAGAAATAAAGCTTCCGAGAAAGCTTAAGGTAATAGGTGATTCCGCATTTGCAAAATGCGAGAAGCTTGAAAAGGTTTCGTCAAAGCGTGTTGAAAAAATAGGATACAGCGCTTTCCAAGGCTGTGTTAAGCTCGCAAAGTTTAATTTTAATTCTCGAATAAAAGAAATATATCCTTATGCATTCGAAAGATGCGTTCTTCTTGAAAAAGTTAACATTTCCGGTCTGGAGCTGCTTGGGGAAAGAGCATTTGATTATTGTGATAGACTGAAGAAGGTAAATCTCAAATCCCTCTACTCTATACCCGATTACGCTTTCTACGGATGCTATAATCTGTCGCAGATCAAGCTGTCCGACTCGCTTGAAAGGATAGGGAAGGGTGCGTTTGGTACCTGCTCGTTTGAAAAGCTTACTTTGCCCGACGCTTTAAAGTATATAGATAATGATGCCTTCTACGGCTGCACGGAGCTTGAAGAGATAGAGTTTGGTGAAAACATAGTTTCAATAGGTGATAAATCTTTCAGCTCCTGTGAGAATCTGAAAGAGGTATACTTGCCCGATAGTCTTACGTCTATAGGTAATAACGCCTTTGAGGGATGTATAAATCTTATGTTTGTAACGATGGGAGATTCGGTTGAAGAAGTCGGAAGCTATGCATTCGGCACCTGCCACTCCTTAGAAAACATTCGTCTGTCTGCGGCATTGACCGTTATTTCCGATTATGCGTTTGCTGATTGCCCGAAACTCGGAAGTATTGAGCTTCACGAGGGTATCGCGGAAATTAGGGCTTGCGCTTTTATGAATTGCGTTTCTCTTGAAAGTGTGGCTCTGCCCGATTCGCTTGAGGTAATACGTATAAATGCATTTTCCGGATGTACTGCATTGAATAAGGTATTGTCTTCAAGTGAAGCCGCCTTCTACTCTACCGTAATTGAGATTGGAAACGAAAAGCTCCTTGCGGCATATAAAAACGGAGGTTGAATATGGTAATATCTATAGCAGGACTCACGGTCGAGATAAATAATAGATTTCCATATATCGAGAAGCTTGCCGCGGATTATATATCGAACTCCGATAATATAGATTTCTCCGTTGAAGCGACCAATGAGGACATTGAGTATGAAAAAGAGATGTCCGAGTTTGAATTCAGTGCGGGATATCTTGAATCCATAGCTGTTTACAGGAAGATTGCCGAAAGGCTTCCCGAATACGGTGCAGTTGTATTTCACGGCGCTGTAATAGCAGAGGAAGATGAGGCTTATGCCGTGACAGCGCGTAGCGGAGTAGGAAAAACAACGCATTTGTCTTTATGGCGCGAAGCCTTTGGAGAAAAGGTATATATCTTAAACGGTGATAAACCCGTTCTTCGTATAATTGACGGCGTGGTATATGCATCGGGAACGCCATGGCGCGGAAAAGAGGGCTACGGCGTTCCGGGAATGCTTCCGCTTGCCGCAGTGGGATTTTTAAAAAGAGCCGCAGAGCCTTCGGCAGAAAGAATTGCTGCGGACAGTGCGACGGTTATGCTTGCGTCTCAGATATATATACCGAGCAGCCCTAAAGCCGCATCGCTTGCGCTTGGTGTACTTGACCGTATTATTAATTCCGTCGCTCTTTATGAAATACGCGCGAATATGGACGTGCAGTCTGCGCTCGTTTCGCACGAAGCATTTAAAAATAATAAAAAAGTATAAATTTTTCGCACGAAAGGAATTTCCAAAATGGAAAATCAGAAAAACGAAAGAGAAATATCTTTAGCATTTCTCTTCAAAGTCTTTAAAAAGGCGATAGTCTTTATGATAGTTGCGGCGCTCTTCTTCGGAGCTATCGGCGTAGCTTATTCCGTAGCTATTGAAAAGCCTAAGTACGAGGGAACCGTAACCTTCTGGGTTGCAAATAACTCACCCGGAGCGGATTATACCTCCCAGTCGCTTGTATACGCCGCTGCTGCTATAGCATCAAGCTGTATCGAGCTTGTAAAGCAGGAAATGCCTGTCAGAAAAGCTGTAACAGAATATAATCTTACAGAAAAGCTGGGGTATGAAAGCGAGGATGCCTGTGTTGCCGCTGTGCGTAGCATGATAAGCGCGCGTAAGGTAGAAGAAAATTCCGTGGTATTCTACGTTACCGTAAGCGCAGATTCGAGAGAAGATGCATACGACGTAGTTAAGGCTATAGAGAAGGTAATGCCGGACGTGCTTCGTTCGCTTTGCAGTATTCAGAACGAAACCGTATCTATGATAACTGTCATAGGCGGAGTCAGCAATATAAATAGCATCAAAACAGTAAAATCCTCACCAATAACAACAGCAGTTATCCTCGGATTTATTGCTGCCGTTATTGTGTACGCGATCTTCTTCGTTCTTTCCATCTTCGATACTAATATATATGATGAGAATACCGTAAAGGAAAACCTTCCGTATCCCATCGTTGGTAATATTCCGAGCTTTGCGTCAGCAGAGGAGGAAACGGAGAACAGAAAGAATAAATATGTCAAGAATCCTAACGGTATAGTAAAGCGTAACTATAAGAATAAGCTTCTTGACGAGAATTCGCCCTTCTTTATGACCGAATCCTTCAATACTCTCAGAACGAACGTTATCTATTCTGCCGCTGCAGCAAAAAATCCGATTTTTGCGGTTACAAGTGACGTTGCGGCAGTAGGTAAGACCGTCGTTGCAGCTAACCTTGCTATAGCTCTTTCAAATCTCGATAAGAAAGTTCTTCTCGTAGAGTGCGATATGAGATGCCCGACGTTCTCTAAACTCTTCAAGATAAAGAAGGAACACGGACTTTCCGAGCTTCTTGCGGGAATGGCGAATAAGACCTCTGATGTTGTAACTGCTTATGAGGATTCAACGCTTGACGTTCTTCTTTGCGGTCAGATACCGCCTAACCCCTCCGAGCTTCTTTCGGGCTACCGTATGTCGGAGCTTGCCGAGGAATGGAAGTCTGCGTATGACTATATAATTCTTGATATGCCTCCTATCGGTGAGGTATACGATGCAGGCGTTGTTGCCAATATCGTAAACGGCTATATTATGACAGTCAGAGTCAATCACTCTAACATCAATGACGCAAAGGCTGCGACCGAGAGAATTGAATCTGTTAACGGAACTATCCTCGGTGTAATAGTTAACGGTATCAATCCTAAGTCTAACAAAAAGTATAAGTATTATTATTCTTATGGAGAAAAAAGCACTTCAATTGCTCGCGAAAACTCCAAAAAGTAATGATTTGTAAACAAAAGTTTGGTTATTTATGATAAAAACATCGAAGTTGACCTCAACTTCAATGTTTTTGATGAAAAGAATTATCAAAATAAAAAGGTATTTGCAGAGTGCAATTCTTGAGCTCTCTTCAAATACCTTTTTTTATTTCCAAAGATAAGAGTATTATTCGTTCTCGTCTTCCTCGGACTCCTCGTCGTCGGACTTATGACGCGATTTTCTTTCTTTGATTTCGTCATCCTCGTCCTCTTCGTTGAGAACGAGCTTTGTTACGTGAATGTTTTCTATACGCTTTCCGTTCATCTTAAGAACCTTAGCGGCAAGACCGTCAGCTTCAAATTCATCGCCCTCGCGAGGAATTCTTGCAAGAGCATCGATAGCCCAACCGTTTATGGTGAGCGCCTCGGGTTCCTTATCAATTCCGATCTCGTCAAATACCTTGCTTGCGTTTGCTTTACCGGATATAATATATTCGCCATCACCGATCTCGTTAACGTCGATCTCAACGTCATCGTGCTCGTCCCAGATATCACCGACGATCTCCTCGATAATATCCTCAAGAGTTACGATACCTGCGGTTGAACCGTATTCGTCGGTAACGACTGCAAGATGAAGCTTGTTCTCCTGGAACTCGTTCATAAGCTCGTTAACGTTTCTGTTCTTTGTAACGAATATTACAGGCTTCATAATAGATTCGATAGACTCGAAATCCTTAGTGAAGAAATCTTTATAGTAGAGAATACCGTTTATATTATCAAGGTCATCTGTGTATACAGGAAGTCTTGAATATCCGGATTCTTTAAATACTTCGCGAATCTCATCGTTTGTTGATTCTGCCTTTACGGCTACGATGTCAATTCTGGGAGTGAAGATATCGCCGACCTCAAGCTCGTTGAATTCGATAGCGGATCTGATAAGATCAGTCTCGCTCTTTTCAAAGTTTCCGTCCTCTTCTGCTTCCTCAATGATAGAGATGAGCTCTTCTTCTGTAATACCTACCTCTTCCCCTGTTTTGAAGATCTTTTTGAGAAGCTTTTTCCACTGCTTGAATATCCAGTTCAGCGGAGTAAAGAGTATCATTAATGCATTAATGATAGGCGCAGAGAACATAGAGAATTTTTCGGGCGATTCTTTTGCAATGCTTTTGGGAGAAATTTCACCGAAAATAAGAATCACAATGGTGAGAACAACAGTTGAAAGCGTCGTCGCAAGGCTCTTGTTTGCTATTAGATCAATGAAGATCAACGTACAAAGCGAGGATGCGAGAATGTTAACAATGTTGTTTCCGATTAGTATGGTGGAGAGAAGTGCGTCGTAGTTATCGGCAAGTTTGAGTGCTTTTGCAGCCTTTTTGTTGCCGTCCTCCGCCATTGTTTTAAGACGTATTCTGTTGACTGTCGAAAACGCAGTTTCGGTAGCCGAGAAATACGCGCTCATAAGGATACAGAACAGTACCGTTATGAGCATGATAATACTGTGTTCGTCCATGATAGGATGTTTTTTGTTTCCTTTCTTTAAAAATATATTTATTAAATTTAAATTAAAAACATGCAGAGCTTTTAGCGTGTGTCGGAGAGAAAAAAGTAAAAAAAGACCTAGCTACACGATATCTTTCGATATACCTGTCTAGCCAAGCCTGATATAGATTATATGTAACGTGTTGGGATTACAACAATCCGCGTCGTCGTCCATATTTCCTCCGTAAAAAATCACCGCAAACCAATAAAACTCGGTGTAATTAATAAGTATTATAGCATAAAGAAAAAAATTTGTCAAGCGGTATTAATAAAAAAGCATATTTTCGGCAAAAAACTTAACTTAATTAAGTAGTTAATTATTTTTAAAAATATACTTGACTTTGTAGAATTTATAGTATAAAATTATAAGGATGTAAAAAATCCGAGACAAAAAATGAGTTCCTCGGATAGAAAGGAAAGAAAATGATAAAAAGAATTTTGTCCTGTGTCCGCGAATATAAAACTCCGACAATACTTACCATCATTCTTATGGTCGGTGAAGCGGCAATTGAGACGGCAATACCCTTCATTACGGCAAATCTTGTAAATCAGCTTCGTACGGGATCCGATATCACGAACGTAATAAAAACCGGAATTCTTTTGGTTATTATGGCCATGATATCTCTTGCGTGCGGCGGTATTGCGGCGGTAACGTGCGCCAAGGCTTCTTCGGGATTCTCAAAGAATTTGCGCAATGATATTTTTGACAAGATTCAGACTTATTCTTTTGAGAATATAGATAAATTCTCAACTTCTTCTTTGGTAACAAGAATAACGACGGACGTTCATAACGTTCAGATGTCGTATATGATGATAATAAGAACGGCTATAAGAAGTCCTCTTATGCTCATATTCTCGATAGTTATGGCAGCTATTATGGGAGGAAGGCTTGCGCTGACCTTCGTTGTTATCGTCCCCGTGCTCGCGTTCGGACTTCTTATGGTAGCGAAGTTTGCTATGCCTGCGTTCAGAAGAGTATTTAAAAAGTACGATAAGCTCAATGAATCTATTGAGGAAAACGTTCGCGCGGCACGAGTTGTCAAAGGATTTTCACGCGAAGAATATGAGAAGAAAAAGTTCTTCGGCGCATCCGATACCATCAAGGATGACTTTACCAAAGCCGAGCGTATTGTGGCATTAAATACCCCGATAATGCAAATATGTCTTTACTTTAATATGATATTTGTGCTTCTCGTAGGCTCGAAGCTAGCTATCGAAGGCAAGGGAAGCAGTGTTGATGTAGGCCATATTTCAGCAATGCTTACATACGGTATGCAGGTACTTATGTCGCTTATGATGCTTTCTATGATATACGTTATTATAACGATGTCAACCGAGTCGTTTAAGAGAATATACGAGGTGCTCTCCGAGGAGCCCACGATGAAGAATCCCGAGAACCCGATAGAGAACGTAGCTGACGGCTCTGTAGATTTTGAGGGAGTGAATTTCAAGTATTCAAAGAGCGCCGAGAGATTTGTACTCGAGGGTGTTAATATTCATATCCCTTCGGGCTCAACTGTGGGTATCATCGGAGGAACGGGTTCGAGTAAATCAACTCTTGTCAGCCTTATACCAAGACTCTATGACGCAACAGAAGGTAAGGTTAAGGTCGGCGGTGTTGACGTAAGAGATTACGACCTCGAAACTCTTCGTGATTCCGTTGCTATGGTGCTTCAGAAGAATCTTCTCTTTGCCGGCACTATCAAGGATAATCTTAGATGGGGCAATGAAAACGCAACGGATGAAGAGATAGAAGAGGCGTGCCGACTTGCTGAGGCGCACGGCTTTGTTTCATCCTTCCCGGACGGTTATGATACTTGGATAGAGCAGGGAGGAACAAATGTCTCGGGCGGTCAGAAGCAGAGGCTCTGTATCGCGAGAGCGCTTCTGAAGAAGCCTAAGGTGCTAATCCTTGATGACTCAACGAGCGCGGTCGATACGAAAACCGACGCGCTTATAAGACGTGGCTTTGAAACCTACGTTCCCGATACGACCAAGATCATTATTGCGCAAAGGATTTCTTCCGTAATGCATGCGGATATGATCCTTGTTTTAGACGGAGGAAAGGTTACCGCGGTTGGAACTCACGGTGAGCTTATGGAAAACTCCGAGATATATCGTGAAGTATATACTTCTCAGACAGAAGGCTCGGAAGGAGGAAGTGAAAATGAGTAATCAATCGAAAAACTCTGCTCCTCTCGGCAAGCATATGAAGCCCGCCTTTGACGGCAAGCTCCTTGTCCGCGTAGTCAAGATGCTTTATCACGACTATCCCGTTTTGGTTCCGTTGAATGCGCTTTGCATCGTATTTGCAGCTCTTGTTTCGGCTATTCCCGCTGTATTTATGCAAAAGATAACTGCGATTATTGAGATTTATGTTAAGACGGGGGACTATTCTGCCGCTAAGGAAGAACTTATTCCTTCAATTATACTTCTTGCAGCAATTTACGTTGTGTCAACGATCGCGATAACCTTAGATACTCAGCTTTCCGCATATATCACTCAGGGCTTCTTATCTAAGATGAGAGTCAGAATGTTCAACGGAATGCAGGATCTTCCCATAAAGTATTTTGACACTCATAAGCACGGCGACATAATGAGCTATTACACTAATGATATCGATACCTTAAGAGAGCTTATTTCAAGAGCTATTCCCACGCTTATACGTTCGGGAATAATCGTTCTTACCGTTTTCGGTATTATGATATATTACTCCGTATGGATGACGCTGATCCTTCTTGTCGGTGTTATATTTATGCTCTTCGTTTCCAAAAAGGCAGGTGGCGGAAGCGCAAAATACTTTATCAAGCTTCAGAGCTCTGTCGCTCAGGTAGAAGGGTACGTTCAGGAAATGATGAACGGTCAGAAGGTTGTAAAGGTATTCTCCAGAGAGGAAAAATGTGCCGAGGAATTCAAGAGAATAAACGATGAGCTATACGAGCAGAGCCATAAGGCGCATGCTTATTCAAATATGCTCGGACCGATTATTATGAATATCGGTAACATAATGTACGTTATAATCGCAACCGTCGGCGGTCTGTTTATGCTTATCCCGAACTTCTATAATCTTAGCCTTTCGGCAATTCCGTTCGGTATCTCTATAGTTGTTCCTTTCCTTAATATGACAAAGCAGTTTACGGGTAATATAAACTCGCTTTCTCAGCAGATAAACTCTATTGTAATGGCAATGGCGGGCGCAAAACGAGTATTCTCACTCATTGATGAGGAGCCGGAGTGCGATGACGGCTACGTGACCCTTGTGAACGCCGAGATTGATGAAAACGGAAATGTCACCGAAACTGAGAAGCGCACGGGCAAGTGGGCATGGAAGCACCCACACGCGGACGGAACGGTAACATATACCGAGCTTCGCGGTGACGTAAGAATGACTGAGGTTGACTTCGAGTACGAAGAGGGCAAGCCTGTGCTTCGCGACGTTTCCGTATATGCCGAGCCGGGCCAGAAGGTCGCTTTTGTAGGCGCGACGGGTGCAGGTAAAACTACGATAACGAATCTTATCAACAGATACTATGATATTGCCGACGGAAAAATAAGATACGACGGTATAAATATCAACAAGATCAAAAAGTCCGATCTCAGGCGTTCTCTCGGTATAGTTCTCCAGGAAACCAATCTCTTTACGGGAACCGTTATGGATAACATAAGATACGGCAAGCTTGAAGCTACCGACGAAGAATGTATCGCGGCGGCAAAGCTCTCGGGCGCGCACGATTTCATCACAAGACTTCCGCAAGGATATAAAACAGAGCTTTCGGGCAACGGCGCAAACCTTTCGCAGGGACAGCGTCAGCTTATAGCTATAGCGAGAGCCGCTGTTGCGGATCCGCCCGTTATGATACTTGATGAGGCTACGTCCTCTATCGATACGAGAACCGAGGCGATTGTTCAGCGCGGAATGGATAAACTCATGGAGGGCAGAACCGTATTCGTAATTGCTCACAGACTTTCAACCGTGCGAAATTCCGACGTTATAATGGTTCTCGATCACGGAAGAATTATCGAGCGCGGATCGCACGATAAGCTTATTGAAGAGGGTGGTACGTACTACCAGCTTTATACGGGCGCGTTTGAGCTTGAATAAAAAGCACCGCTGTCAAGATAGACTAAGCAATCATTTAAACAAATAAAAACTTATGTTAATCAAGAGTGCTTCGGGTGAAGATCCGGGGCACTTTTTTAAACCGAAGCGCCGTTCGTTTAGCTAAAAGACACTATATTTACTTGACAAAATAAATAAAAGAAGCTATAATTTCTATAACCATTATAGGAACTATAGAAAAAATAAGCTTAATCGGGAGAGAAAAGATGAAGGCTTGTTCGTTTACGGGGCATAGAATTATAGCTCCCGAGCACGTAAGATCTCTTGAAAATCTGCTCACCAGAGCGATAGATTACGTATACAATGAAGGCTGCCGTGAATTTTATACGGGCGGCGCGCTCGGATTTGATACTATGGCAGCAAAGCTTCTCATAAAAAAGCGCTTATCCTATCCGGATATCAAATTGACCTTGGTTCTTCCTTGTGTTAATCAATCCGAGCGGTGGGCGTATTCCGCAAGAGAGATGTATGACTATATTGCATCAAACGCGGATGAGGTCATATTTACCGCGGAGGAATACAGCGCGAGCTGTATGAGAAAACGTAATGCTAAGCTTGTTGAGCTATGTGATGTTATTATAGCTTATTCGGGAAGATCGAACAGTGGGTCTGCTCAGACGATTCGAATGGCGGAAAAGTCGGGAAAAACTGTTTATAATCTTTACGGTAAGCATTAATAAATAAAAGCATTTAAAACGAAAGGAAGGATTATTATGAAAAAAATAATTGCTTTATTTATCATTTTATGTCTTTGCTTTACGCTTTTTGCTTGTAGCACACACCCGTCAGATTCCGGCGAAGATGATAAAGTGAATAGCGGCGGAGCTTGGT
This sequence comes from Clostridia bacterium, assembly GCA_017411605.1. Classification (GTDB taxonomy): domain Bacteria; phylum Bacillota; class Clostridia; order Oscillospirales; family CAG-272; genus UBA1740. Next base: position 15,015 of record JAFQPR010000037.1, read on the forward strand.
ATTGAAGATACCGAATGCCTAAAGAATGAGGAAGGCAAGATCACGGTTGGAAGCCTTATCGTATTTGTCGATGATTTTCTTAAAAACAACGAGGTATCCGAAGAGATCAAGAGCAACGTTGCGGAAATGATAGAGGATGCAAAGGTTTCTTGCGAGCTTGCAAATAAAGGCACGAGTGAGCTTTACCAAAACGATATTAATTCCTTGAAGCAGAGAGAGAAGAAAGAAAAAACGCAAATAATGTCAACTAAAGCTTGCATTTACGTTAAGTAAATATGGGTTAGTACAAAGAATAATTCAATATTAAGTGATTGTTGCGAAGAAAAGCTTAAAATGATTATGTCAGCACCCGAGCCGAATATAAAATTGGCGCGGGCGCTGCTTTTTTCTCAAAAAAATGAGGTTTGGATATTGATTTTTATAAAATCTTATGATATAATGATTATGTATAAATGTTTTTAGTGCGAGGAATGAAAATGGTAAAAGAGTTCATTAAGGCCGTTTTTGACGGCACTTATGATTTCTGGGGCTTTATTAAAGAACTCGGAGATCTGTTCAATAAGCTTGGAGAGACCGTAATTTTTAAAGATTTGACGGTGGCTGCGATATTTACATCTCCGGGACTTTATTCTTATATACTCGCCGGCATAGGTCTTGTTTTTCTGTTTTACGGAAGAAAGTTTTTGCCACTCCTTAAAGTTTTGGTCTTTGGCGCGGTCGGCTACGTTGTGGGTACGGTGTTTGCTTATCCCGCTCTTATGGTTGCGATGCCCGGCTCTGCTTTGGTAACTCCCGTTTCTTGCGGAGTAACCGCGGCAGTTATCGGCGCGGTTCTTTGTAAGTTCTTGTATGGAGTGCTTTACGTTGGTGCAGGCGCGATATTTACATATGTTATCTGCTTTGGCGGCGGTCTTATACCGGGTCTTCCCACTGTTGGAAACGCAACGCTTTCTTACGTTGCGGTAGCTATCGTAGTTCTTATATTAATTATTATGCGAAAGAACATTTCCAGACTCGGCTTATCCTTTGCGGGCGCGTACTTTATTGTCGAAGCCGTATCTAAAAACTTCTTTAAGCTCACCTCTCCTGTAAACTTTATAGTAATGGGTGTTGTTGCGCTTATTGGATTCTCTTATCAGTATAAGAGAAGAAAGCGATATTTTTAATATTTTGGGGGCTGGCGCATTTAGGCGCAACCGAAAATGACAAAAAAACGACATAAAGAAGCTCTAAAATCAACAAATGAGCTAAGAATATGTGTTATAAGGTTGAAATTCTACGAATTTCTCCATCAAATTAAAGTCATTTTCTAT
>JAFQPR010000038.1 GCA_017411605.1 Clostridia bacterium
ATTCAACTCAAAACAAAACTGACACCACTTGAAAAGCGATGCCAGTTCGTCTCTTAAAATTTAATATTTTCTACCAAGAGTCTCTTTTTTTGTGCTGTCTGTACATTTTGGAGCAGTTCACGGTTTAACCGAAATGTCCTCTCTTTTTCTGTTGGTTTAATGAAATCGTTGCACGACAACGATGAAATCTTCACTTCATTCAGATGAAATCCAAGGCGTCGCCTTGGATGAAATCAAATCCGTATGTCATATAACACTGCGAAGCAGGATTTCATCGCGAAAGCGATTTCATCCACCATAGGTGGATTTCACCCGTCGAAGACGGATTTGACTGCGTGTTCTCCGTTAAGGATAACACGCTAATGCTACCTTCTTTTATTATAGAGTTTAATCTGAGGATAAATTACTTAGCCGCGGGTATCAATCCCTTAAGCTTATCCAACAAATCAATGAGCATCTGAGAATTGTTAAGAGCAAGATACATTACAGCACCAACAGCTGCAAGTGCAATCAAAAGTACCCAACATCCAAGTCTTGCATAACTGCGGCGAGAGATATTCTTATCGCTTACAGCACCCCAGATAAGGCAGATCCAGCCAAGTACGGGAATAGCATAAAGAATATTGTGCCAGAAGTATCCCCAAGCTCCCATAGGACGGTATTTTTTAGGTAATCTGCGAATTTCAGCTTTTTCAAACTGTGTCATAATAATTCCTCCCTGAATTATATTTTTATATATTATTTTTATTTTTTTCTAAATAGTCGGAAAGCTTAACAAAATCCTCGGTAGAGAGGCGCTCTCCTCTGACATCTGCTTGATGCCCAATAGATAGAATTGCTGAGGTTATAAGCTCCTTATCAAATCCCAGCTTGGCAGAAAGCGCATTCTGCAAGGTTTTCCGTCTCATTTCAAATGCCGCTTTAATAGTGTTTCTGAAAAGCTTCTCATCACGCGGTTTATATAAAGGTTTTTTGTATAAGTCAATACGAACAACTGCACTGTCTACCTTCGGCGCAGGTAAAAAGCATCCTGCAGAAACCTTAAACAACTTTTTTGCCGTACCGTAAAAACCGAGGATAGCAGTAATCGCACCGTAATCAGAGCTTCCCGCTTTTGCCACAAGTCTTGAAGCAACCTCGTTTTGCACCATAACGGTAATAGAAGAAAAACTTACTCCTGATTCCAATAGATACATAAGAATTGGCGTAGTTATGTAATACGGAAGATTTGCGCAAACAGATACGGGCATCCCGTCACTGTATTTCCCCACAAGCTCGTGAAGATCTATCTTCATAACGTCCTCGTTTATTACCGTGACGTTATCAAACTCCGCAAGAGTCTTATCCAGCACAGGTATCAGACCGCGATCTATCTCTATTGCAACAACCTTGCGATATCTCGATGCAAGCTCTGCCGTTAAACATCCTATACCCGGACCGATCTCAATAATCAAGCTCTCCGGATCGTCGGTACACATATCCGCAATATCTTCGGGAATCATTCTATTAGTAAGAAAATTTTGCCCATATTCTTTTCTGAACGTAATTCCCGCATCCGCCATCAAGGACTTAATAACGGAAATATTGCATAAATCCATAAATACTCCAAAAAAAATTCAATTTGCTATTGACAAACTTATAAAAAAATGATAGAATATGTGGTGTGCTGGTGTGGCTCAGTTGGTAGAGCAGTTGATTCGTAATCAACAGGTCACCGGTTCAAGTCCGGTCACCAGCTCCAGTTAAAGAGAGGAAGTAATTTCTCTCTTTTTTCTTTTGTAAAATTCCGGTTGACCCGGGATTACTAATCAATGTGTCGCTTCACGACACGATTCGTAATTTGCCTGTCAAGCAGGCAATGTTGCAACAGGTCATTTGCAAGTTAAGAGCGCTTTTTTTAAATATCCGGTCACCAGCTCCGGTTAAAGAGAGGAAGTAATTTCTCTCTTTTTTTCTTTTGTAAAAATTCCGAATGTCCCGGGATTACTAATCAATGTGTCGCTTCACGACACGTAAGATCTTTTGAATTTATTTGAGAATCGTGGTTATTCTTTTCGAAGACGTACTTTGTACGTCGAGGGAAAGAAAACTACGATAGAAAAACTTCTGTTTTTCGCTCTCAACTAAATTCATTGAGCTGATTCGTAATTTGACTGTCATGCAGGTCTATGTGCAACAGGTCATTTGCAAGTTAAGAGCGCTTTGTTTAAATATCCGGTCACCGGCTCCGGTTAAAGAGAGGAAGTAATTTCTCTCTTTTTCTTTTGTAAAAATTCCAAATGCCCCGGGATTACTAATCAATGTGTCGCTTCTCGACACGTAAGAGATATTATTGTAAATTTATTTTTACAAAAACTTTCTCGTATAAATTATACAATATATAATTAGAAAAATCAAGGGAGATATAAATAATTTTTTAAAAAAATTATAAAAAAACGCTATCTATCCTTCAGTTGAAGTTATTAAGCATAAGTTTTTTACAATATTCATTGGTTTTGTATACCGATATGTATATTTTTATTTGCATAAATCGAAAGAGCAGGAGTAACGAGAAAGCTATCTCGTAATACTCCTACTCTTTTTTAGTTTTCTTTTATTAATTTATATTTGATTTATTGTTTCTTTATTTCATATTTCGCTTATTTCAGCTTTTTAACTACTCGCCTTATCATATCAAACGGAATAACCGTTGATGCAAGCAGTATTACGTTTAGCAGCTCGCGGAACGTTAATGGAGCGCTTCGGAATACTTCACCGCCAAAATAAATCATCAGTATCTGAATTACGGAAATCGTACTCATAATTAACAAAAAAGGCTTATTTTTTGATATATTTGAAAAAAGGGACATTCTCTCCGATCTGGAATTAAAGCAATTAAAAAGTCCCGAAAATACAAACAATGCGTAAAATCCAGTTAAAAAATATATGTCGCCCGTTTCTTTTCTAAAGAGGGACGAGAAAAAGCCAACGTGTAAAAATACAAAGCACAACGCCAAAGTATATCCACCCGTTATAAGTATCTGCCCAAGCATCTCGCGGGAAAGAATCTTTTCGTTCCTCGGATTTGGTTTTTCCATCATATAATAATCAAGCGGTGCTTCACCCGCAAACGCAAGTCCGCCGAGAGTGTCCATTATGATATTTATCCAAAGCATTTGTATGATCGTTATTGGATTTTCAATACCTATAAACTGACCTATGAGTGATATACCGCAAGCGGCAAGGTTCATCATAAGCTGAAAAACGATAAACTTTCTTATAGATTTGAATATCGTTCTGCCGTAAAGAACAGTTTTCGTGATAGCTTTAAAGCTATTATCCAGAATTATAATATCTCCGGCGCCCTTAGCTATATCTGTTCCGCTGCCCATAGCAAATCCAACGTCAGCAAGCTTGAGCGACGGTGCATCGTTAATTCCGTCACCCGTCATTCCCACAACCGCCCCGAGCTCCTGAGATAGTCTTACGAGTCTGCTTTTATCTCTTGGAAGCGCTCTTGCAACAACTGAAAGCCGCGGAAGCTTTTCCATAAGCTCCACATCCGAGAGCTTCTCCATTTCATCGTGGGTTATCACACTTTCGCCTCTGTCCGTTCGCAGAATGCCGCATTCTTTTGCGATGGCAACCGCAGTTTCCCTGCTATCACCTGTTATCATAACAACTTGAACCCCCGCATTCCGTATCGTTAAAACCGCGTCTTTAACTCCGGGACGAAGCTTATCCTTTAATACCGCAAATGCAATGAAGGTACGTGTGTTTCCCTCTTCTTCCACAACTGCTATAACTCTTCCACCGACAGATGCAGCGTCACGGTATTTTTTATATATATTTTCTGCATCAAAGGCTTTTTTTACTCCTCTTTCGCACAATGAATACAAGCACCCTCGCAAAACAATCTCCGGAGCACCTCTTATAATTTTAATGCCGCTACTGAGTGTAACCGAGGAATACTTTCTGTCACTTGAAAACGGTGTTCTATCCAAAATTGCAGGAACCTTTTCCTTTTCATTCTTAAAAAACTCAAAAAATGCTTTATCGGTACTGTTCCCCAATGAGCTTCCTTTAATCTCTGAGCTGCCCTCTTTTGCGCTTATAAACAGATAGCTGTATACTTCTTTATTTTTCTTAAGCTGACTTATGTTTTTATAAGTGCCGTCGCAGGTAATTATTCGTTCAAGCGTAGTTTTCCCCGTCGTTAAGGTTCCCGTTTTGTCTGTGAAAAGCATATTCATTGAGCCTGCGGTTTCTATACCGACAAGCTTCTTCACCATTACGTTATCCTCAAGCATACGCTTCATATTAGCGGATAGAACTACAGTTATCATCATTGGCAATCCTTCGGGAACGGCAACGACTATTACGGTTATCATAAGTGTCAGCGCGTGTGTTAGCGTAGTAACGGTAAAGCTTATATCCTTAAATGAAGCAAGTATTGCGGTGCGGTCATATCCGTTTTCTACAACGAAAGCATAAAAAAGATACGTAAATCCAACCGTTGCAGCCATAAAGTAACCTAAACGGCTAATCTGCTTTGCGAGATGGGATAACTTATGCTTCAGGGGGCTTTCTCTCGTTTCGGTCTGAACGTCCTTGGCGACCATTCCGTAAAACGTTTCCTTGCCGACTCGGGTCACCCTTATCATCCCCTCGCCTTCTGTTACAACGGAACCCCTGAAAACATCTGTTTCCGATGAAAAATCGCCTTTTATTGTTTTACCGCCAGGAAACTTTGCAGCTTCTCTGCTCTCGCCGTTAAGCGCTGATTGATCTGCAGATAATCTACCGTAAATAATCTCGCCGTCAGCGGGTATTATTTCTCCCTGAGAAACGTAGATGATATCACCCACAACTATATCTGAAATATTTATATCGCAAAGCTCGCCGCTACGTATGACTTTTGCTCTCAGATTACTGTTTTCCGCTTCCATTTTTAAAAATGCTTTTTCACTTCCGTATTCCGACACCGTAGACACTGTGGTGGCTATTAAAACGGCAACGATTATTCCTCCAACCTCCCACCAATTGCAAGCGCCAAAGGTAAAAATAACCTCTATCAATACAGCTATCAGTAAAACTCTTATAATCGGGTCAGATAAGTTTTCGAAAAATTTACCGATAAACCCCTTTGTTTTTTCTTTTACGAGCGAATTATCGCCGTTCTTTTCGCGCGAAAGCGATACTTCCTGCTCCGTCAACCCTTTTATTCCGTTAAACATCATTTCCTCCAAAGGCATTTTTTTAATTATATGCGAAAGCACGGGTTAAAATGAGGTCGGATAAAAATAATATGCCCCCGCAAATGCAGAGGCATATCGTTTATGTAATTTAAGTGCCAACTTCAAGCTTATCTCTTTTTTTATCAAGCTCTTTTTCGAGTTCTTTGTTTTCAACAAGGGTCAGCTTCTGACCTTTTTCTGTTATTTCAATCTTATAGTACTTGAATTTTCCCACTCTCAACTCTTCCATAAGCTCAAGCTCAATAAAAATCTCACCGTTATGAGTTATTTTTGCCCACTGCTTATAATTGAAGCTAACCTTATCTTTGTTTGTTAATACTAAAGTTTTTTCTTTCAGATTATCCTTTTCGCTAACGTTGATTTCGGATGAACTTGAAAACAGAACTTTTATTTTAAAGAGGTCCCGTAATTTCAAAACACTTTCCCTGAAAAAGCTAGTACCTAACGTTTCTTCAAGCTTGAGAATTTCTCTTTTTACTTCATAAATAAAGCGCTGACCTTCGTCAAGTCCGAGTTTTTCTATGATTTCGTCCTCCATTGACGAATATTCCGCTATAGCGATGACCGAATCTATGTTATTCATCATATCATCTTCCCATCCGAACTCGCCAAAGCTCTGCTTCTTTAACCATATTTTCAAAAATTCATCAAGCATGCGGGATAGCTTTGAGTTTGTTGCAAAAAGCATTTTTGCTTCCGCTTTAAGCTTTCCTGACTCTTTATCAATAAGATGCTCCGCATCCGAGCATATCGAATCGATTGACCGAAGCTCTGCATTTATCGCCTTCCGCAGGCTCTTATATTTGGCGCACGTATCCTCATATTTTTCGCTAAAATCAACTGTCATGAGGCATTTTTTTAAAAGATTATAATATTTTTTTCTGAATTTTTCATCCAAAGGCATATTTATCTCCAAAAAACGCAACAAATAACGACTACTTCGGGTAATCAATATTTGTTGCGCTTCAGTTTTACTAAGTAAACCCGCATAGGCCGTGTACAGCAAAAGTTTAACCCTGTTCGTACAGGTGGGTGCTCTCTCGGTTACTTTGCGCTTCCAACGTCCGTGAAAAAGAGGTTTTAAAAACAGTCTTTTTACGGGAGGCCTGCATCCCGACAACCGAAGTCCAAGCTCCCCGGCAATGTGTGTAGGTCCAAATATGCCATATCACGCACCCCGCAGGAAATATTTGATTTTAATTATTCTTCGTCGTAGTCAACTTCGCTGAAAAGAAGATCGTTGAAATAATCCTCGACCTTATCGAATACGTCATCGTCTTCGATAGTTTCAAGGATAATATCCTCTCCGTCCTCGCGGTATTCAAGAATTACGTACTCGTCGCTCTCCTCGTTAGCGGGAACAAGAGCGAAATAGTTCTTCTCATCAACCGTACCCTGCGCGATTACCTCAAAATCCTTCTCCTCATTAGTTTCCTCGTCGGTAAGAGTGATGATCCAAGGCTCGTTGTCTTCTACGTTTATATTTTTATTATCTTCCATTGTTATTCTCCGTTCTATGTATTTCTAAATTAATTATAACCGAGAGCGCGCTCTTTGTCAAGAGGAAAATCAAAGCAACTCAGCCATAATCGCATTGCTGATATAAAATCCCTTTGCCGTAAAGGAAAGTCTTCCGTCCTTTATCTGCATAAATCCTGCTTTTATATAAGCATCAAGTTTCTCTTCGTTACCATCAGCAAAGCTTTCGTCAAAAAGCTTCTTATATTCCGCTAGGGATATTCCCTCCGAAAGTCTGAGTCCAAGCATAGCATATTCAAATTTATCAAGACCGACGTTTGCATTTTCTTCTTTTCTGTATTTTGCGCCGAAGTCTTCAAAGTATTCATCAAAGGACGCAGTATTATAAAATCGTTTTCCGAGATAGTATGAGTGCGCCGCAAGACCGACACCGATATACTCTTCATCACGCCAATACTTTAAATTGTGGCGGCATACGTACCCGGGCTGTGCATAGTTAGATATCTCGTAGTGAGCGTAGCCCGCATCAAAAAGCTTTCTATCGGCGTCGAGATACATACTGTATTCCGTATCCTCATCGGGCAGATTAAGCTTATCGCGGTTTGTAAAGAAGGGCGTGCCCTCTTCAACAATAAGTCCGTAAGCTGACACGTGCTCGGGTGAGAGCGCTATCACAGCATCAAGCGTTTTTTTGAAGCTTGATACTGACTGCTCGGGTATTCCATACATCAGATCAACGTTGATATTCTTGATCCCGGCAGCTCTTACCATATGATACGTTTTTAAAAAATCATCATATGTATGAATTCTGCCTAAGATTTTCATCTCGTTTTCGTGAATTGACTGCAATCCGATGCTAATTCTGTTAACACCAACTGCATTGAAGGCAGAAAGCTTTTCATCTGTAAGAGTCGCAGGATTCACCTCCACCGAAAACTCCGTATCGGCTGCGACATCAAAGCTATCGTATACCGCAGATGCTATTTTCAGAAAGCTGCCTACATCGATAACCGATGGTGTTCCGCCTCCGAAAAACACGGTATCAATTTTAATTTTCGGATTTCTTTTATAGCTCTCAATTTCACGTATAAGATTATCCGTGTACCGTGTAATTTTATCACTGCCGCAAGCAACTGAACAGAAGTCGCAATAGTTACATTTCTTTTTGCAAAAAGGAATATGAACGTAAAGTCCTATTGGCTTAGTTTCCATCATCGAGCTTAAGAACTGCCATAAACGCTTCGGGCGTAACTTCAACGCTACCGAGCTTACGCATCTTCTTTTTACCCTCTTTCTGCTTTTCAAGAAGCTTTTTCTTTCTGGTAATATCACCACCGTAGCACTTTGCAAGAACATCCTTACGCATTGCCTTTACCGTTTCGCGGGCAATGATTTTTGAGCCTATTGCCGCCTGGATCGGTATCTCAAAGAGCTGACGCGGAATATTTTCCTTAAGCTTCTCTGCAATTTTTCTTGCTCTCGCATACGCTCTGTCCTCAAATACTATGAACGAAAGAGCATCTACTACCTCACCGTTGAGCATAAAATCAAGCTTAACAAGCTTCGACGGCTTATATGCCTTAAGCTCATAGTCGAGTGATGCGTAGCCCTTTGAGCGGCTCTTGAGTGCATCAAAGAAATCGTAAATAATTTCATTAAGAGGAAGATCGTAATGTATCTCAACACGCTCGGTGTCGATATACTTCATATCTATAAATTCACCGCGCCTGTCCTGGCAAAGATCCATAATACCGCCAATGTACTCGGATGGTGAAATTATAGATGCCTTCATAATAGGCTCATATGCTGTATCAATTTCATCGGGTGACGGGAATTTAGAGGGATTATCAATAAGTATTTCTTCTCCGTTTTTGAGGAGCACCTTGTAAATTACCGAAGGAGCTGTTGTGATAAGATCGAGGTTGAATTCACGCTCGAGTCTTTCCTCTATAATCTCCATATGAAGGAGTCCAAGGAATCCGCACCTGAAGCCGAATCCGAGGGCAACCGACGTTTCAGGTTCGAATATGAGAGCGGCATCGTTGAGCTGGAGCTTTTCAAGCGCTTCTCTGAGGTCACCGTATCTTGCGCCGTCGGCGGGATAAATACCCGAATATACCATTGGATGAACCTCGCGGAAGCCGTCAAGAGGCTTGTCCGCAGGATTATCTACACCCGTAACCGTATCGCCAACCTTCGTATCGCTTATGGTTTTGATAGCCGCGGTAAAGTATCCCACGTCGCCAGCCGAGAGCAACTCGCACTTCTTAAGACCGAAGGGCTGCATCGTTCCGACCTCGCAAACGTCAAACTCAACGCCTGCAGACATAAGCTTTACCTTATCTCCCGCTTTTATCTCACCGTCGAACAGACGAATATATACCACGACTCCGAGATAGGGGTCATAATGAGAATCAAATATCAAAGCCTTTAAAGGAGCGTTTGGATCTCCCTCGGGAGCGGGAATATCCGTTATGATTTTTTCAAGAACATCCTCTATATTTATGCCGTTCTTTGCGGAAATTGCGGGACAGTCCTCTGCAGGAATACCTATAATATCCTCAATTTCACGTCTTGAGCCTTCAATATCTGCGCTGGCAAGGTCGATTTTATTAATTACGGGTAGTATTTCAAGATTATTGTCAATAGCAAGATATGCGTTTGCAAGAGTCTGCGCTTCAACCCCCTGCGTAGCATCAACTACAAGCAAAGCGCCCTCGCACGCTTTAAGCGAACGCGATACCTCGTATCCAAAGTCGACGTGACCGGGGGTATCAATAAGATTGAATTCATATTCATCCCCCGCCTGCGACGTATAACTCAGCTTTACAGCTCTCGCCTTTATGGTTATACCTCTTTCTCTCTCAAGGTCCATATTATCAAGAAGCTGCTCCTCCATATCACGAACTGCTACAGTACGCGTTTTTTCAAGAATTCTGTCCGCCAGAGTAGACTTTCCGTGATCTATATGAGCGATAATCGAGAAATTTCTAATATGATTTTGTTTTTCGGTCACTTTTTTATACCATTCCAAAAAATAGATTTAAACTTCCGATATCTTCTTTGCATCAGACTCATATGCTTCGATCTTAGCTGCGAGAGCCTCTTTATCGTTAGCGTGAGCAAGAAGATATATTTTAATTTTAGGCTCGGTTCCCGAAGGACGGACGACTATTTTATCCTCATTTTCGAGAACGTAATACAAAACATCCGCGGACTCAAGTCCTGTACCTTCGCTGCTTCCGTTTGTAAGATTCTTTATAACGCCCGCCTTATAGTCGCGAGCTTCAACGACCTTTACCGAGCCGAAGCTTTCGGGAATGCTATCACGAAGAGATTGCATTACTCTCTTACGCTTCTCTATTCCGTCGAGTCCTTCCATATAGATATCGATAGTACGCTCTCCAAAATATCCGTACTTTTTATAAAGCGTATCGAGAGCATCTATCAAAGTCATATTCTTAAGCTTATAATACGCCGTCATCTCAAGGATCATCATAGACGTTTCAACAGCGTCCTTATCTCTTGCGTAAGAGCCAAGAAGATAACCGTAGCTTTCCTCAAAGCCGAGAAGGAACGAGCTGTCCTTTCCTTTGGCTTCATAGGATTTAACTACTTCACCGATAAATTTAAAGCCTGTATATACGTCGTAAAGCTTTATACCGTTAACCTTTGCGATAGTATACGCCATATCAGTCGAAACAATGCTCTTAACCGCAAATGCATCCTTATCAAGCTTACCAAGCTCACGCTTAGCAGCTATTACGTAATCGAGCAAAAGCGCGCCCATCTGGTTACCGCTGATAGTTTTGAACTCTCCGTCCGAGCCTCTCGCCATAACGCCTACACGGTCGGAATCAGGGTCGGTCGCAATAACAAGATCGGAGCCTACCTCATTAGCTATTTTAATTCCGTCCGCAAAAACGTCGGGATACTCGGGATTGGGCTTTTTGACAGTCGGGAAATTACCGTCAGGTGTCATCTGCGAGTCAACCGTATGAAGGTATTTGAGTCCTATTCTCTCAAAAACAGCAGGAACGAGCTTATATCCTGCACCGTGAAGCGGAGAGTATACTACGCGAAGATCGTCGGCAACAGCTTTTACAAATTCGGAGTTTATTGCAGTTTTGAGAACTGCTTCGAGATAATGCTCATCAAAGCTTTCGTCAAGAACAGTGATCAATCCGCTCTCAACAAAACTGTCGTAGCAGTCCGTTCCCGACGTATCAAGCACATCGAACTTTGCAAGCTCTGTTGAAACTATATTTGCCTGCTCGGGATTGATCTGAGCACCATCCTCCCAATAAGCCTTATAGCCGTTATATTCCTTGGGATTATGAGAGGCGGTAATATTAATACCCGCCATAGCGCCGAAGTATCTTACCGTAAACGATAATTCGGGAGTCGGACGAAGAGAATCAAATATATAAACCTTTATTCCCTCCGATGCAAGCACGGATGCGCTGACGCGTGCAAACTCAGGAGAATTGTTTCTCGAGTCAAATGCTATCGCAACACCGCGCGATTCTCCGCCCGCTTTTTTAATGAGCGCAGCTATTCCTCGCGTCGCCTGCGCTACGGTAAAACGGTTCATACATCCGATACCCATATACATCGTAGAACGCAATCCTGCCGTTCCGAATGACATAGGTGCCGAAAAACGAAACGCCTTTATGTCCTCATTATCCTTGATTTCAAGAAGCTCACACTTTTCATCATTTGTCAAAGCCTCCGAATTAAGCCATCTGTTAAACTCTTTGTTATAGCTCATAAAAATCCCTTTCTGTGCGTATGCGTAAAAAATGCGTAAGATTATTCTGCAGATGCGAGCGCTGCCTCTACTGCTTTAGCAAGCTGATCGGGGCAAGAGGTAGGCTTGAAGCCACACTTGATTCCCTTAAGTCTTTCAACTACTTCCTCAACCTTCATTCCAATAACGAGCGCTGCAACACCAAGAGTGTTTCCCGCGCAACCGCCAACGAACTTACAATCGGTAACAACACCGTCGTCAATATCGAGAATAACCATTCTCGAGCAAGTTCCGCTCGTTTTATATTCTATGTGTTTTTTCATAAAATTACTCCTTTATTCAATATTTTTATAAATGCCCACAGGCGAATAATTACCTGCGAAAAGATTTAAATAAGTAAGAAGATCCGTAAAACTTCTGTTTGAATCCTTGAATATCACAGTATATGTAAAACCACCGCCCGCAGCATCCCTGACAGAAGTATCGATACTGTATACGGAAATTCCCAGATATTCCGCAGCCGAGACCAGGTCACCCATAGTTATCGAAGAATTTTTGACGATATCTATTTCAAGGTACCTATCCGTAGCTTCATCGCTCTCAGGGATAACGAATCCACGTCCGACGAGAGCATACTTCATATCGGCATTGCCCTCAAGTCCAAAGACAGGAGTGATTGCAACTATCTTTAAATCGTTTGCTTCTATAAGCTCACAAATGCTGTTAATACGCGCACCGCCCTTTTCCTCAAACGGCAAAATGCAGTAACCGACTCTGCCGTCCGAAACCCTTTGGCACGCATCCTTGAAGCTATCGGCATATACTATTCTCGGGTCGGAAAACTCCTGCGAAAAAACGTCAAAAGCCTCGTCGGAAAGTAAGTTTTTCACAAAAGTGAACGTTTCTTCGCTTTCAGCCGACGGCAAGTAATCACTCTCGCTGACGTTTACTCCCCGCTCGAAAAGTCTTTTATTGAAAAGTGATGCAAAAACAACGCGATTAAGATTTGATGATTGAGAAAGAAAGCCTCTTACGTTATCTTCTGTTAGGCTCGGCACATCGTCCTCAGGTAAAACCGACGGAAAGTGCAGCTCTTCCGATAAAAAAGATATGAGCTCATTTACCGTCATTCCGCTATCCAGTAAGGATATTGCATCAGTGGCAAGCGTCTCTGCCGCAAAGCTTATCTCGCAGACTGCCTGCTCGTGAAGCTTACCCATATCGTGAAGAATACCCTCTAAATTGGATATAGCTGTTTTATTCAATTCAAAAGTATTTTCTTCGTACATTTTAAAGCCTCATCCACAGCAAACAATTTATCATTTTAAATTATACAATAAAAATTTTAAAAAAACAATAGCGAATTTCACTTTTTCCGTATTTTTTTGAAAAAGATATTGATTTTTTTCTGTTGCTATGTTATAATATACTCCGTTGTTATATTATGCCGGTGTGGTGGAATTGGCAGACGCCCGGGACTCAAAATCCCGTGTTCGCAAGGACGTGCGGGTTCGACCCCCGCCACCGGCACCATAAGAGAGGATACTGTGTATGTTGCGCAATATCCCTTTTTTATTCGCTGCTAACAAAAAGAGCTTTGTCATAAATCCTTATTTTCGAGGAATGACTAAGCTCTTTTTTCATTAACGCTCAAGTAATGCTTTTTTTATTATCTCTCGCTTTCTGGCGAGCAAATCATCCGTTGATATGGCTTCTTCGAGGGCGGATATGCCAACTCGGTCTACCGTTGCGCCGAGGCGCTCCTTGACGTATCCGTTTTCCTTGTACCAGAGCATTATCTTTTCGACGATCTCGGGTATCTCTTCAACTTTATATAAAGACTTAAGCTTCGTTCCCATTCGCTGAGATTTCCCCCACGTTCCGCCGACGAATACTCGGCAAAGCGAGTCCGCTTCCTTTGGAACTGCGGAAAACGGACATTTTCCTACGCATACTCCGCAACCGATGCATTTATCACTGTCAATCATTACCTTGCCGTCCTTTATTGATAATGCTTTCATGGGGCAGTTTTCAGCAACCGCGCATTTTTTGCAGCCGTGACAAAGCTCGGCATTAAACTCAAAGGATTTGCAGCCTTCAATACCAACGTCGTTAAGGCTAGGCTTCATACAACTGTTCGGGCAACCGCCGACGCCTATTTTGAATTTATGAGGCAATTTAACAGCGCTCATACCTATGTAGAACTTATCGTGAAGTATTTGCGCTAAATTATGGGTATCTATATTACCGAATACGCAAGTAGTTCCCTTGCAGGCGGTTATCGGACGAACCTTCGCTCCCGTTCCGCCGAATGCAAGACCGCGTTCTTTAACGTACGCCTCAGCTTCGGGTATTTTCTCGAACGGTATTCCGACTATTTCCGCAGAAAGTCTTGATGTGAAAACTACCTTTCCGTTACCGAATTTTTCCGCGCACTCGGCAATAGCACGGAGTGCTTCGGGCGTGAATACCCCTGCCACGGAAACAATCCTTCCCGAGAAGGAATCCGTGCCTCTGTTTCGGAGGAAGCCTCTACCCTTTACGCTCATTATATCTTCTTTTGTAATGCTCATATTGTTTCTCCTTTGTTGATTGACACTTCAAAAATCTTATGCTATAATAATTAAGTATTTTGATTATATCATTTATTGCAAAAGATGTCAATATAAGGCGGTTTAAAATGTGTATCAAATGTTATTTAAGATATCCGATTTTTATTATCATTATCTTTGCTATGCTACTGTCATTTTGTGCTTGCAAGGTAAAAAGCAATGATAATGCGGAAAATATAAAAAATGAAAATCCAATAACGTTTACCGATGCATTGGGGCGCACCGTAACGGTACAAAAGCAACCGAAAAGAGTCGCCGCGCTTATAGGCAGCTTTGCCGACGTATGGACACTTGCCGGGGGCACTCTCGTAGCCGCGCCTATTGATGCCTGGGAGGATTTCGAACTTGAGCTTGACGGTGCCGTCAACATAGGCGGAGCGCATTCTCCGAGCCTTGAGCTGCTTCTATCCGCGGCGCCGGATTTCGTTCTCGCAAGTGCCGCTACGGCTAGTAACGTCGCGCTTCAAAGCACGCTTGAAGCAGCGGGAATAACCATTGCCTACTTTGACGTTGATAATTTTAACGAATACCTGGAAATTCTCGAAATATGCACTAAAATAACAGGCAGAAATGACTTGTACATAAAAAACGGACTTGAATTACAGGCACAAATCGAAGCAGTTAAGGTTTGTTTTCAAAGTCTTGATTTACCCGAGAGTAACAAACGTATTCTTTTGCTTCGGGCATCATCAACAACGGTCAAGGCAAAAGGCAGCACGGGTACGGTTCTCGGTGAAATGCTCGCTGATATGGGCTGCATAAACATCGCGGATAATGATAAGACCTTGCTCGATAATCTGAGCATGGAATCGGTATTACGCGAAGACCCGCATCACATTTTCGTCGTCACTATGGGCTCTAATACCGAAGCTGCGCAAAAGTCTGTAGAGGATATGATACTGAATGATCCGGCGTGGAAAGCACTCGGTGCTGTAAAGCATAACAGACTCCACTTTATGGATAAGCGTTTATACAATTTAAAACCCAACGCACGTTGGGCGGAGGCATACGAAAAGCTATATGAAAAACTTACTCAAAAATAAAACGGTACCGGTATATACTATCGCCTTCTTCTCTTTTGTTATATCCATTATATTGGGTATTCTTCTCGGCAGTACAAGCCTCAGCATCAGAGAAATATTTAATGCTGTTTTTTACAATTCAAATTCACCCGAAGCTGCAATTTTTTGGTACGTCAGACTTCCGAGAACTCTTGCGGCTCTGCTGGTCGGAGCGGCACTTTCTGTATCGGGAGCCGTTATTCAATCGGTACTCGCAAACCGCCTTGCTTCTCCGAGTATTATCGGAGTTAATTCCGGTGCAGGACTTGCCGTTACTATTTGTGCGGCTTTCGGCGTTATCGGCGGCTTCAAGCTTTCATTCTTTGCTTTTATCGGCGCTTTTCTAGCCGTTATGCTTATCAGTATAGGCGCGAGAAAATGGGGTGCTTCAAGAGGAACCGTAATTCTTATGGGAGTTGCGCTGAACAGTATTCTCGGCGCAGTCTCCGATGCTATTATCGCATTTTACCCCGAAATAAGCATTATGAGTAGTGATTTTAAGGTTGGTGACTTTTCTGCGGTTACATATCAAAAGCTCCTTTCTGCATCTGTTTTCATTATTTTGACACTTATTGCTCTTATGACGCTCTCAAACGAGCTTGAGGTCCTGACTATGGGCGACGATAACGCGCGGGGACTTGGACTTAATACAGGACTCTTCCGCACCGTTTTTCTGCTTCTTGCCGCGATTCTTGCGGGGGCAGCTGTCAGCCTTGCGGGACTTCTCTCCTTCGTCGGACTTTTAGTTCCACACGCTGTAAGAATGGCTTTTGGAACAAGGCTCAAGCACTTAATTCCTCTATCGGCTCTTTTCGGAGCGACATTCGTTACTCTTTGCGATACTCTTTCAAGATTTATTTTTGCGCCGTACGAGATTCCCGTTGGAATAATTATGTCGCTTATCGGCGCTCCCTTCTTCGTTTTTATTCTCATTAAATCAAAAGGAGGGCACAAAAATGCTTGAATTGAAAAACATTTGCTCCGGTTATGGCAAGCTTGACGTTCTGAAAGGTATTTCCGCCTCGTTTGAAAAGGGAGAGCTTACAAGCATTATAGGCGTCAACGGTTGCGGTAAAAGCACACTTTTGAAAACTGTAGTTGGAATCCTTTCGCATCGCGAAGGAAATATACTCGTTGACGGTGGGGATATCAGTACAATGGATAGAAACGAGGTAGCCAAAAGGATATCTTATCTCCCACAAGGAAAAAGTA
The DNA here is from genome assembly GCA_017411605.1 of Clostridia bacterium. Taxonomy (GTDB): domain Bacteria; phylum Bacillota; class Clostridia; order Oscillospirales; family CAG-272; genus UBA1740. The sequence continues at coordinate 16,352 of JAFQPR010000038.1, forward strand.
CGCCCGATATGACCGTGCGCCAGATGGTGCTTCACGGACGGTTCCCTTACCTTAAGTACCCGAGAAGATATGGCAAAGAGGATAGGATAGTCGCGGAAGGTATAATAACCGAGCTCGGTCTTGCTGATAATGCAGAAGCAGCGTTATCTTCCCTCTCGGGCGGCAGACGGCAGATAGCTTATATCGCTATGGCACTGGCACAGAACACAGATTATATTCTTCTTGACGAGCCTACTACTTATCTCGATATTTCGCATCAGCTTTCTCTTATGAAAATGCTGAAAAGGCTTTCACTTAGCGGTAAAGGCATTATTACAGTTATGCACGACTTACCTATGGCTTTTTCATTTTCGGATAAGATAGTTATAATTAACAACGGTGAGATCGTTTATCAAGGCGCACCCGAAAACATTTATAACTCGGAGCTTATTAAAGCTATTTTCGGTATTTCCATCAAACGAATTGCCGGAGAATACTCCTACGATCTGAGAGGTAAATTTGATTATGTGTAAACACTTTATTTGTTAAAAGTGTCGATAAAATCTTGTACTTTATTAACGAATTCTCCAAAATATTTTCATTTTATTGATTTTTATTTAAAAGAGGGTTGACTTTATTTTGTGCGCGTTATAAAATAAGCGTATAATAAAAACCGGGAGGTTACAAATGGCAAATTACAAATACGAGCGCTTCGGCGTAATGATAGATATGTCAAGAAACGCGGTTATGAATATCACCGCGTTGAAGAATTACATATCCATACTTAAGAAAATGGGCTACAACTGTGTTATGCTCTACACAGAGGATACGTATGAGGTTGAGGGTGAGCCCTTCTTCGGTTATCTTCGCGGAAGATACACCGAGGCTGAAATGAAAGAAATCGACGATTACGCATATTCGATCGGCGTTGAGGTCATCCCCTGCATTCAGACTCTCGCTCATCTCAATGCTTACATTCGTTGGAAAAAGACACCCATAGACTGCAACGATATTCTTCTCGTTGACGATGACAGAACTTATAATCTTATCGAAAGAATGTTCAAAACTCTCAGCCGTTGCTTCCGTTCCAAGCTTATACATCTGGGAATGGACGAGGCTCATATGCTAGGTCGCGGCGCGCATCTCGATATACACGGCTATGAAAAATCCGGTGTTCTTATGAACAGACATCTTGATAAGGTAAGAGAGATTGCCGCTAAGTACGGTTATCAGCCGATGATCTGGTCGGATATGTTCTTCCGTTCCTGGAACAGAGGCGCTTACAATATTCCGAAAAGCGAAATTCCCGAATATATCAAGAACGATTATCCAAAAGAGGTTATCCCCGTATATTGGAATTATTATTCCAAGGATCAGGAAACCTATGACAATATGTTCGATAACCACAAGCAACTTTCATCGAATATATGGTTTGCGGGCGGCGCATGGAGCTGGTCGGGTATTATCCCCCACAACAAGTTCTCGCTCGAAACGATGTTCCCCGCTATGCGCTCCTGCCGAAAGAACAAGATAAATAACGTAATTATTACGCTTTGGGGCGACGACGGCGGAGAATGCTCTCACTTCTCTCAGCTCCCCGCGCTCTATCATATTATTGAATACGCAAAGGGCAACGAAGACGAGGCTAAAGTAAAAGCAAAGTTCGAGCGTATGTTTAAGATTCCCTACGACTCATTTATGAAGATGGATATTCCCAACTCGCTTACAGGCGCAAATTGGAGCGAAAACCCATCAAAGTATATGCTTTATTCCGACCTCTTCCTCGGATTCCTTGATTCTACCGTAAGCGAAGGCGTTGGAGAAAAATACGGCGCTGCCGCAAAAGAACTTTATGACATAGCAAAGACCTCACGCACATACGGATATCTCTTTAAGACCGCTGCTGCGCTTTGCGAGGTGCTTGAGCTTAAGTATGAAATAGGTGTTAAAACAAGAGCGGCTTACCGCAATGGCAACAAGGAAGAATTAAAGGCTATTGCCGATACGTATCTTGAAATATCCCGCAGAATCAGAAAGCTTCACTCCGCATTCTCGTACCAGTGGCACAAGGAAAATAAGCCCCACGGATTTGACGTACAGGATATTAGACTTCTCGGCGTTGCGGGAAGAATTGAAAGCCTCAGAAAGAGACTTCTCGATTACGTAAACGGAAAAATTGACGTTATTGACGAGCTTGAAGAGGAGATTCTTTCCTATGGAAAGACAGACGGCGTTCCGGTAAGATGTAACGAATTCAAGAATTACATTTCACCTAACGTTGCAACTCACGGTTAAAGCACCGCATACAATAAAAGCTCGTTACGTTAGATTGTTTCGTAACGAGCTTTTGCATTATAAGGAGAATACAATGAATTTACTCGGAAAAGGAAATGACCCTAAGTTCTGGTCGGAAACGGTCAGAAACGATGATCTTTATAAATTTTACAGGGACGAACAACTGAAAAACTGGGAGGAATACTGTACCGAAGACGGTATTCCATCCCTCAAATATACCGAATTCCGCCTTTATGCATTAAACGGCAGCAGAACCGAATTTCAAAAACCGTATTACAGAAGAAGAGTTCAGGTTGAAACCGCCACAATTCTTGCTCTTATTTACCCCGAAGAGGAAAAATATTTAAATTACGCGATGGACATGATTTTCGCAATCTGCGGCGAATATTCCTGGTGCATCCCCGCTCATCTTCCAAATATAATGACGCAGGTAAGAAAAAAGCATCTAGACCTTTTTGCTTGCGAGACCGCATATACGCTCGCGACTATCTATACCCTTCTCGGTGACAGACTTGATCCGCTGATCAAGGAAAGAATCAAGTACGAGGTTAAAGCAAAGGTCGTGGATTCCTTTATAGAGCGCACAGATTGGGCGTGGGCAACTACAAATACCGCTAACTGGGCGGCAGTTTGCGCGGGCTCTGTCGGCTGCACGTTTATGCTGCTCTTCCCCGAGCTTTTCGATGAGGTTAAGTCAAGAATTGCATTTGCTATGGAGAATTACCTCCGCGGATTTAAGGATGACGGCTTCTGCGCCGAAGGTACTCACTATTGGCATTACGGATTCGGATTCTTCTGCTCTTACGCGGAGATGCTCCGTACCTTTACAAACGGTGAGGATGACTATTTCAAGCGCGAAAAGGTTCACGCTATCGCTACGTTTATTCAGAAGGTTTACCTTTCCGGCATAAAAAGCATCAGCTTCTCTGACGGCGGTGAGACCTGCCATTATCAAATAGGACTTCTCCACTTCCTCAAGAAAGAATATCCCGACGTAGTTGTTTACTCACCCAAGTATTCATATATAAACGATGGTTGCGGCAGATTCTGCTGGCTCGTTACCGCTGCTACGTGGCTTGACAGAGATATTTACAATAATCCCGCTCCCGACAATGCGGTTGCGGAATACTACGGCAGCGACACCGAGTGGCTCATAAAGAGAACAGAAGCTTACGGCTTTGCCGCTAAGGCGGGCAATAACAACGAGCCTCATAACCACAATGACGTTGGCGCATTTATTATAGCTAAGTGCGGTCACCAGATAATAACAGACCCGGGCCCCGGCGTTTATTCACAGCAATACTTTGCCGCCGCTACGAGATACGGTATGATCGAATGCTCGTCTCTCGGTCACTCAGTTCCCTACTTTGGTGATACCGTTCAGAAGTTTGGCTCGGATTTCGGCTCATCCGACGTTAAGTTTGAGGATGGCGTTTTCTCGTTCGATATGGCAAGCTCTTACGGATGCGATGATGTTAAGTCGGTTAAAAGAAGCTTCTCGTTCACTGATACAGTTATAACTCTTTGCGATAGCTTTGACTATTCGGGAAATGCGCCTATAACGGAGCGCTTTGTTACAAGGTTTACTCCCGAGGTATCGGAAGGCGCTGTAACCGTAGCGGAGCTTACGGTAAAGTTCGACCCGACCGTTTGCACTGTTTCAATCAGAGAAGCTTTGACGATGAGAAATACGCCTCTGTATTTCATAGATTTTGAACTCAATGAAGGCGTTAGAGATTTCACGGTCAGCTTTGAATAAGGAGGTCTATTATGAATTTACACGGAATTGCAAGCGATCCAAAATTCTGGTCTGAAACGGTCAGAAACGGAGAATGCTATAAAAAATACGTAGAAGAAAGACTCGCCGATTGGGATAAATACTGCGAAGGACAGACTATTCTCGACCTCACCTACAGCTTATATAAAATATTCTCTATCAGCGGAGAAAGAAAAACGTTTGAGGATGCCTATTTCAAGCGCCGCAATATGCTCGCTGTATCTGCCGTTCTTTCACTTATATATCCCGAAGAAGAAAAATATATAGATTTTCTTCAGGATATAATTTTCGCTATTTGCGATGAATATACCTGGAGTATTGCCGCTCATCATCCCGATATAAACGTTCATAACAAGTGGCATATCGACCTTTTTGCAGCAGAAACGGGATTTGCGCTCTCTGAAGTTTACACCCTTCTCGGCGACAGACTTGACGTCGTAATACGCGAAAGAATCAAGTATGAGGTAAACGAAAGAATTATCGAGTCATTTATGAATAATCACACCTTCTGGTGGGAAACCCGTTGTACCAACAATTGGGCGGCAGTTTGCGGCGGCTCCGTAGGATGCACGTTTATGATCATGCGCCCCGACCTCTTTGATGAGATCAAGCCTCGCTTTGACGCTATAATGGAGGCGTTCCTTTCGGGCTTCAAGAATGACGGCTATTGCCTTGAAGGTACGAGTTATTGGCATTACGGCTTCGGATTCTTCCTCACCTATGCGGATATGGTTAAAACGTATACCGACGGCAAGGAAAACTATTTCGAGCGCGAGAAGGTACGCAAGATAGCGACGTTTATTCAGAAAATGTTCCTCTCCGAGATGTGCTCGGTATCGTTTGCCGACGGTGATCTTTCGCTGAAATATCATCTTGGAACGCTCCACTACTTGAAAAAGCTTTATCCCGATGACGTTAAGGTGTTCTCGCCCGAGTATTCCTATACAAAGGACGGCTGCGCAAGATTCTGCCTTATGATACGTTCCGCATCGTGGCTTGATACGTATATATACAACAATCCAGAGGTCAACGAGGCATCCGCCGAATATTACGCGGAAGAGTCAAATTGGTTCGTTAAACGCACCGCAAGCTACGGATTTGCCGCAAAGGCGGGTAACAATAACGAGCATCATAACCACAATGACGTTGGTACGTTCATTTTCGCAAAGGACGGAAAACAGATCCTTACCGATATGGGACGCGGCGTTTATTGCAAGCAATATTTCAGAACCGAAACGCGGTATGATATGATTGAGTGCTCTTCCCTCGGTCACAACGTGCCTCACTTTGGCGGAAAGATAAAGCAATGCTTCGGAAGAAAATTTGAGGCTACCGACGTTAACTATAAGCCCGGTGAGTTCTCTATGGATATAGCGGGCGCGTACGGTGATGATACGGTTAAATCTATCAAGCGTACGTTTGTTACCGATGATAACTCCGTAAGGGTCTATGACGTATTTGATTATTCGGGAGAAGAAAAAATAACGGAAAGACTCACCTCTTACGTGAAGCCCGAGGTATCGGATGGCTGCATCAAGCTTGACTGCGGCACAGTTCTCTTTGATAACGCTAAATGCTCTGTTTCCGTTTCCGAGGTCGTGACTTCAAAGAATAATACCGTCTACCTCATTGATTTCGAGCTAAACCGCAACGTTTGTGAATTTGAAATGATAATTAAATAAAAAATACCGAGGCTTGAAGTGCAAATCTTGCGCTTTAAGTCTCGGTGTTTTTATTATTAAAACTATTCAACAATAAGCTTATTTACCCATTCTTCCGGTAAAACATACTCCTTCTCATCAATTGTAATCGAGTATGCTTTATCATCAAATGAGCTTATTTGCATAGGAATATATAAATTAATATTCTCCTGCAAAACTCCGCAAAGGTATCCGTAAACATAACAATTTTTAAGCATTCCGTCGGGTTGCTTTATTAGTTCATAGAGTCCCGCATCCTTTGCTGTTTGTCCATTTCTTATATCGGTTAAAAATTGTTCGCAATCGGTTATTGCTTCTATGTTGCGAGAAAATTCGATATTTTCGGAAAGCAAGTCTTTCACGAACTCAAATCGAATGCAATTCTCAAGTGATATTTCGGCTTTAAGTAAACCGGATTTGACATATATTGAGGAAAATTCATTATTGGGCAAATACCTGACTAAAACATCTTGACTGCCATTTACAGAATACATTCCTGCCTTATATATTTTTAAAAAATCAATGAATAAGGGCTTTTCGCCTGCCACACGACCGATAAACTCCGTTTTTCCAAAACACCAGACTTTCCCCTCGTTACCGACAAAAGTATATTCAGTTCCATCATTGGCGACTATGGCTTTATTTTCGTTTTCGATAAATTTGACACTGTTATTACAAGCAACAAAAGAAAATACAATTGCAAGACAGATTAAAATAGCAGATATTTTTCTAATCATAAAACCAATCCTCCAAAAAAGTTATCTACACTTTAATTATACCACACCCACACAGAAAAGTAAATAGGACGATTTGATTTCTCAAATCGCCCTGTTTTATTTAGTTAGATTTTCTTGTTTTTCAAAATTTCCATTGCTTCGCCAATACAGTCAACGTGAAGTTTTTTTAGTATTACTCCCAAATATACTCTATTTTTTCAGGAGCAATTTCAATCTTTCCGCCCCACAGTTTTTTCTTTATAGGAACACGAAAGGCGAGAGTCATTTGACCAAAGCAATCGGCGGAAAAACCAAACATTATAAGTTCTTTACCATTTAGCGGATCTACAGTATCATAATAATCCTTTTCTTTTTTTCCGTATTTCAAACATAGATTTACAAACGCTGTATTATGATATTTGATAGTCAATTTCTTAGCATTCTCAAACCAGTAAATAACAGGACCGACAAGAGAACCATCGTAATATTCTTCCAAATGATCGAATATTAAAACAAGCGTGTTGTCATCAAAGGTTGCAGTAAATGAACAATCATGCATTGGATGGGCTTTTGAAAACAACTCACCTTTATCATCAAACAAAAACATTTCTGTTTTCATCACACAATCTCCTTTGTATTAGATAAAGTTTTCCCATCTGAATTATATCACAAACCTACAAAAAAGTAAAGAGCGATTTGATTTCTCAGGGCCGCCCTGTTTTATTGGTGAAGTTTTTGCCTTTGGCAAAAGTGAAGTTTACTTTCGTAAGTGAAGTTTGGGGTACAGCCCCAAGTGAAGTTTGATTTGCAAAAGCAAATCAAGTTATGGAGATTTTACTTTCCTTTTAAAATCTCCATAGCTTCGGCTATTATCTGAAAGTAATGGTAACGGTTACGTTGCCGTCATCTCCCGAGTCTGAGGTTTCCGGCATCACAGGCTTATAATAATCGTTATAATAGCTTAATCTTTCAAAGGCTCTGTTATACTTCTCTTCTGCGGGTGAAGTGGTTGGTCTTCGCGTCAGAGTGAATCCGCAGGATCCGCCATCTTTGGTGCCGTAGCTCAGCTTGAAGTTACAGTTCGGGCACGGATCGTTCGTTACTCTTTTTACGATATCGCCTCGGGAATTGTACGACGCCGTTTCCATAGAGTATTTTTTATTGCACAATGCGCAGTGCCTTTTCTTCGAAGCAAGATCTCCGACAGAGCCCATACCTGCCACAAAATAATTCGCAAGGTATTCGCGCTTTTCATCCTCCGTGTGCGCCGGGGAGTCCATAAAGGAAAACAGACGCGCGTTTCCCGTCTTTTTCCATAGCTTTACAGCTAAAGAAATAACGATAATTGCAAAAACCGGGCCAAGCAGATAAAGAAACGGCTTGAATATGCCGAGTATCTCCTCTGCGCTCATAGTATTTAACGTATTTGCAAGCATAACTTTCTCCCGTCTATTCTTTTTCTGATTTTGCTTTGTTGAGCATTTTTACAGCGCGATAAACGTAGCGTTCAATTATTCCCTGCTTGCGGAATTCGTCCTTATACATAAATATATCAAAAATCACAAGGCAAATGGGAACTACGTTAAAGCCGCGGTTGACGATGCACATAGCTACGAAGAACGCGAACATCAAAAACAGCAGAACGTGGAATATCGGCGCCGTCATAATTACGCCCGAAAACTCCGTATATCCCTCGCGCTCGACTATCTTACCGTGAAGCTTCGTGCCGTCAATAAAGGCGTTATCCTTTGATGCTCCGCCCACGTACTCACACTTTATTTTAACCTTTTCGCCCCTTGCCGTAACGTGCATATGAGGAGTTCCCTTTTTTTCTGTAATCGAAACGAATTTATTGACCTCTCCGTCATTCGAGAGAAGCGCTACAAGCTCATCGCGAGTGGCGTTTACTTTATATTTGAAAGCTTTCATTGCAAGTCCTTAATCCATACAGGAATAAATAATATTTCTGAGTCTCGGGATTACCGTTCCGTGCAAAGCGCCCATATGCTCGGCGTGGAAGATTGATATTCCCGATTCGGGACAGGATGAGATATAAGAAAGTCTTGCGCCGTCCCAGCCGAACTCGCCTGCCGGCATAAGGTTACCCGCTTCTTCCGGATGCATATTGGTTCTTACGCCGTAGCCGTAGCCATAGCCCCTTACCTGAGGAGTTTTGTTAAACGTAGCGTACTGAACGTCATTCAGAATATTCGTTCTCATAAGGTTAGTTCCGTAGCTAGATAAAATTCTGTTTCCGTTCTTTCCAACACCGAGGTGAGTGAGAGCATCCGCAAGAAGTATCTGATCCTCAACCGTAGATATAAGTCCCGCTCCGCCGCTATCGTATTCGGAGCCGAAAGCATAAGGATTATAGTCCTTTGCTACCTCTTTTGCAGACTTCGTATTGGCATCGTACAGATACTGAGTAGCGAGTCTTTCAAGCTTACTGTCCGTAAGACCGAACGAGGTATTATACATTCCGAGAGGCTCGAATATATTCTCTCTCATATAGTCGGAAAGCTTCATTCCCGAAACAAGCTCTATTATACCGCCCATAACGTCAAGACACAGACTGTAATGATAATCCGCGCCAGGGTCAAACAAGAAAGGATCCTCTGCAAGCGCTCTGACGATATCAAGAGTCGGGCAGATGCCGCCTGTTCTCTCTTTTACGCGCTTGATACCGGGGCGGTTAAGGTCATAGTCAAGACCTCCCGTCATCGAGAGAAGGTGCTTTATCAATAGCTGAGTTTTTGCAGGACGGATATCGAAAGTTCCGTCAGGATTCTTTACTCTTACCTTTATATCCTTATATTCGGGGAAATAAGCGCTGACGGGGTCGGTTATCATAATCTCACCGCGCTCAATTAGCTGAGTTGCGGCAACGCACGTTGATACCTTTGTTACCGAGTACATATGATAGAGCGCATCAGGACGAACGGGAGTCCTCAGTCTTAAGTTGTCAAATCCCGACTGATATCTGAATACCTCCTCGTGACCTTTATAAACAATTGTATCGGAGCCGGGAATACCAAGCATAGGAAGGCAGGTATCCAAAAACTCCTTTAAGGGTTCGAAATTCATTGTCTTATCTCCTAAATAGATTATTTTAATGCTTAAGTTCAATAACGGTAACTCCTGCATCACCGTCACCGTATTCTGCGTGCTTATAAGTCTTTATTCTCTTATCCTGCTTGAAGTATTTCCAAAGCGCAGCACGGAGAGCGCCGGTTCCTTTTCCGTGAATTATCCTTACGGACGGAACGCCCGCAAGAATTGCATCGTCAAGATATTTATCAACAACGAACCACGCGTCGTCTCCTATCATACCCCTGACGTCAACCTCAATTCGGAATTCGGAAACGATAGATTTTTTGACCTTACCCTCACTCGGGGGCGGGGTCTTTTTCTTTTCCTTGAATCTTGTGTTTTCGTCAATAAGCCTTAGCTTATCCTCCGTGACCTTGGTCTTAAGTATTCCCGCAGTAACGGAGATGAGTCCTTTTTTATCCGCAAGAGCGGTGACTGTGCCCTCGGTTCCGACCGTGATAACGTAAACCTTATCGCCAACCTTCAAGGGACGCGGCAGCTTATAGTCCTCATCAAGCGAGATCACCTTAACGTCAATGCCCGAGTACATATCCTCGCACTCGCGAAGGCTGTCACGCACGCGCTCTCTCGCTTCAAGCATAAGCTTATCGCGAAGCGCCTTATCCTCAGCCTTCTTGACTTCCTCAAGCTGCCTGAAGATAAATTCGCTTGATGCTCTCGCACTATCCAAAATCTGCCTAGCTTTAAGTAGCGTTTTTTGAGTTTCATCCTCACTCTTAGCAATTTTGCGTTTTAATTCCTCTTCCGACGTCTGCTTGAAGCTCTCGTATTCGGAACGCATTTTTTCTGCCTCTTCACGAGCCTCTTCCATCTTCATTCTATCGGTATCAAGCCGCTCGATAACATCCTCAAAGCGCTTGTTTTCACGCGCTATAAGCGCACCTGCGCGCTCTATTACGTCGGCTGAAAGACCAAGCTTTTCCGATATTGCAAAGGCGTTGGATTTACCCGGCGTACCTATAACGAGCTTATATGTCGGACGAAGTGTGTCTATATTGAATTCGCAGGACGCGTTTTGCACACGGGGCGTGTCCAACGCGTACGCCTTAAGCTCTGCGTAGTGCGTTGTTGCCAACGTGAGCGCTCCTTGGCTCTGCGCTTTTTCAAGTATTGCTATCGCGAGCGCCGCGCCCTCTATCGGGTCGGTACCCGAGCCAAGCTCGTCAAAGAGAACCATCGTGTGAGGTCCGAGGTTTTCGAGTATACTGACTACATTCACCATATGCGATGAGAAGGTTGAGAGCGACGCTTCAATGCTCTGCTCGTCACCTATATCAACGAGTATACCGTCAAACACGCCTATCTCGGAATTCTCGAGCGCGGGCACTTGAAGTCCCGACTGCGCCATAAGAGTGAGAAGTCCCACCGTCTTAAGAGTAACTGTCTTGCCTCCCGTGTTAGGTCCTGTTATGACAAGAGTATCATATCCCTGCCCTACGGAAACGTCGATTGGCACTACCTTATCCTTATCGAGAAGCGGATGACGCGCGCGCTTTAGGTTTACGCGTCTTTCACGTATTATTCTCGGCATTTCAGCCTTCATTGATATTGCTAGCGAGGCGCAAGCAAAGATAAATGCTATCTCCGTGATATTATGATAATTGAGCGTTATAACAGAGGATGCATCTGCGCAATCAGCGGAAAGAGATGCGAGAATGCGCTCTATCTCATATTTTTCCTTTGCCGCAAGGCTTTTAAGCTCGTTATTTGCATCAACGACAGCCATAGGCTCGACAAAGAGCGTAGCACCCGTTGATGACGTATCGTGAACAAGTCCCTTCATTTCATTCCTATATTCTGCTTTTACGGGTACAACGTATCTGCCGTTTCGCATAGTTACGATATTTTCCTGAAGGTATTTAAGCTTATTTCCGCCGATATAGCTTTGAAGCGTTTCTTTTATTCTGTTGTTTGCCTGGCGTATCTTACGCCTTATATCTGCAAGCTCGGGACTCGCTTCATCCGCTATCATATCCTCAGAGAGGATAGATTTTTTTATCCTGTCCTCAAGAGTTCTCGATACAAGTATTCTTTCAAAAAGCTCGTCAAGCGTCGTATCGAACAGCTTGTCCGTTTTTATATAATCCTGAAGCATTCTTGCGCTGTAAAGAAGCGACGCGATATCGAGTAGCTCCTTCGGTGAAAGTATTGCTCCTTTATAGGCTCTTTCCGCAGCGGGAGATACGCTCTCGGGCGCGCTGAAGGACGGATAGCCTTTAGCGTTTATTAAGCGCTTTGCATCCTCCGTTCTTCTCTGGCGGAGAATGACGGTATCAAAATCATCCGTCGGCGCAAGAGCGCGAGCTTTTGCCTTTGCTCCCTCTGTTGCCGCCATTTCGGAAAGAAGCGCCGTTATTTTATCATATTCAAGGGTAGAAAGTGTTTTTGCTGTAAAATACATCAGCGTTTAACCTCTTTGTAAAATTCAAGTGATTTAAATGTTCTCTCAAGCTGATTAAGTATATATTCCTCGGTCGCACGGGAAAGAAGCGCCATATCCTCATCGGAGATATTGAAGGCGAATATTCTCTCAAGCGGGCTGTGTATAAGATAACCGAGCGCAACCTTTGCGCCGTCCGAAAGTATGGTAACTACTCTTCTCTCGCCGTCGTCTACGTTTCTGCCCGTCTCGCGCATAATTCGCTCGTGGCACGCGTAGCATTCTATATTACCTGCCATAATATCGAAGAAGAAATCACCTTTGGTTTCCTCGCATTCGCGGCAGGTGAGCACCTCGGGCATAAAGCCGATTATGGATACGGCTCTTATTTCAAAAGCCGCTTTTATCTTCTCAAGTGAATACTTTTTCTCGGAAATCGCGTAAAGGCAATTGAGCGAGAGTCTCAAAAGGTCTGCTTCCGCCTCGGCAGTCGTTACGTCCGATAAAACCTCGACTATATAGCCCGCAAGACTGAGCGCTTCAATTGAATCTCTTAGACCGAAGAAGCTTTCGATAAGGCTAGATTCTCTTACCCAGAACTTGTCCCCTTTTTTATAGAGCATCATTGAGGAATAGCAAAATTGCTGAGTTGCGGACATATTTCTGTTTTTTAAAGAGCGCGCGCCCTTAACAAGCGCGCTTACCGTACCCATTTCCTTAGTAAATACGGTTATCAGCCTGTCCGACTCGCCAAGGTTTACGCTTTTCAAGACAAGCCCGGTTATTTCGGTAAGCATATCAATCCTCTTTTTTATATCCGAGATTTGCGATATTAAAATCGCTCTCGCGCCAATTTTCCTTAACTCTGACGTAGAGATCAAGGAACACCTTAGTGTCCAGAAGCGCCTCAATATCCTCTCTTGCGTAGCTTCCTATTCTTTTGATGGAAGCGCCGTTTTTACCTATAATTATTCCTTTATGCGTAGCCTTCTCGCAGTATATTTCCGCGCGGATAGAAACAGTTCCCTTTTTCTCCTTCCACTCCTCGATAACAACCGCAGTTCCGTGAGGAATCTCCTCATCAAGCGTGCGAAGAAGCTTCTCTCTGATTATCTCGGCTACCATCTGACGCTCGGGCTGATCGGTTACTATCTCGTCGGAGAAGAACCACATGCTCTCGTTAAGATAACGGCGGCATTCATCAACTACGATATCAACGCCCTTGCCGTTCTTTGCCGAAATCGGTATTACACTGTCAAAATCAAAGGCTTCGGAATAAGACTTGATAGTTTTTACGATATTCTCCGGCTGAACGGTATCAATTTTATTGATAACGAGGATAGCCCCGACACCCTTTGCCTTAATTCCTTTGATAAGGTCGGCTTCGATATCGCCAACCTCTTCTCTCGCCTCAACGACGAGAATTACACCGTCAACTCCGCCTATGGTATCATTCGTTGTCTTAACCATAAAATCTCCAAGCTTTGTTCTCGGCTTATGAAGACCCGGAGTATCGAGGAATACGAACTGCTCCTCGCCTACCGTATGTATGCCCGTTATTCTGTTTCTCGTAGTCTGCGGCTTCTTCGATACTATTGCCACCTTCTCACCTATTATAGAGTTAAGAAGGGTTGATTTTCCCACGTTGGGACGTCCTACTATTGCTATAAATCCTGTTTTTGTCATTTATTTCTCCTTGGCGTTCGCCTTATTTTCAAAAAATTGAGTCTATTATTTCCTTCTGAAGTCTGCACTGCACCTCGTCCTCCTCGGCGCTCCTCTCGTGATCGTAGCCGAGAAGATGAAGGGTCGAATGAATGGCAAGGAAGCATACCTCACGAAGAAAGCTGTTTCCAAGCTCCGCCGCCTGCTCCTTTGCTCTCGGCACGGATATAACTATATCTCCGAGCGCCGCTCCAAGCTGACACTCGGTAGGGTCAAACTCTCCGTCCTCGTAGAGCGGAAAAGAAAGAACGTCCGTCGGTCTGTCAACACCTCTGAACCGTCGGTTAAGCTTATGTATATAATCCGCAGAGCAGAAGGTTACCGAAACCTCTGCGGAATACTCAAAGCCTTCTCTTTCAAGAGTTGCGAGTATTGCTTCACGTACCGCAAGCTTAAGCTCATAGTTTATTTCTTCGAATTTTTCCGTAGCTGAAAAGTTTATATATAAATCGCGATGCATCATACTTCACCGTCCTTTTTCGTTTTTGCTCTGAATTTTTTTGCTGCCTGATTTTTCTCGTATTTCTCGTACGCTCCTATTATTTTGCGCACCAGGCGGTGACGTACAACGTCACGCTCGCTGAATTTGAATATTGCAATATCCTCAATCCCCTCAAGCACCGTAGTTGCTATCGAAAGTCCGCTCTTCTTGCCAAACGGAAGGTCCGTTTGCGAGAGATCGCCCGTGACAACCGCCTTTGAATTATAACCAAGACGCGTCAGAAACATCTTCATCTGCTCAGGAGTTGTATTCTGCGCTTCATCAAGGATAATGAAGGAATCGTCAAGCGTTCTTCCTCTCATATACGCGAGGGGCGCAATTTCTATCGTGCCGCGCTCAATATATTTCTGGTAGTTCTCCGCGCCGAGCATCTCAAAAAGCGAGTCGTAAAGCGGTCTGAGATAAGGGTCTATCTTGCTCTGAAGGTCACCCGGTAAGAATCCGAGTCTTTCGCCCGCTTCTACTGCGGGTCTTGTTAAGATTATTCTCGTTACGGATTTATCGCGGAGCGCCTCAACCGCCATAGCGACAGCTAAAAACGTTTTACCCGTTCCCGCAGGACCGATGCCGAGAACTACCGTATTCTTTTTAATTGCATCTATATATTTTTTCTGTCCGATAGTCTTTGCCTTTATCGGCTTACCGCGATTTGTTACGCAGATGACGCTGCCCGTATGCCCCTCTGCCTCTCCGTCAAGACCGTCGCGCACAAGGCTGATAACGTATTCTACGCTCTCCTGACTGATGCTCTCGCCATCACCTATCATACGCTTAAGGTATTCAAGCGTTCTTATCGCGAAGTCAACGTTTTCGTGCTCTCCCGTTACCACTACGGCATCACCCGAATCGGTGTCCGAATTTCGGTTTGAGAGCCTTACGTCAAAAGCCTTCTCGATAAGTCTTGCATTGGTATCAAACGCTCCGAAAAGCGCAGACGTTGCCTCACTCGATTGTGTCATTACTATTCTTTCAGCCATATAATTCCCCTTTGATAATCTATCGGACCGCATTCCGCATCACACTATCCAAAAATCTTTGTTTCGCCGACATCCCTAAGAACCGTAACACGCGAAATCATTTTATAACCGCTATCGGTATATTTACCTTCTGTTCTAATTTTAAGCAGCTCTGCGTCGGAAAGCTTTATAAATCTCATCTCGGCAAGGCGCGCTGAAGCTACGGACGTAAGCTCCAAATCCGTATAGCTTTTCATGCTTTCGGTCTTTTTTGCGGCATAAGTCCGCTCGAGCGCTATTGGAATACGGTACTTTCCAAGCAGCGTGCATTCTTTCACATCTTCTATTATAACACAAGTATTATCAATTTTTCTATATTTTTTGAAAATATTTATACGAAATTTAAAAATTTTTAGTTTTTCCTCAATCAGCTCCTCTTTTCCGTAGCTTGCGAACTTCTCGTTTCTTTGCACTTCAACGGTGATATCTTCGCTCACCCTCCCGTAAATATCGCCGTCTGCTTTGACAAATCCGCCGCCAAGCTCACCCGGTATAATTCCCGAGATAAGAAGATCGCCGCGCTTGACCGTATCTCCCGCAGCAACGCAAGCTACACCGCTTCTAACAGTAAGCTCCTCTATAACGCAATCGCACGCCGCGACGATATTCGAGTATGAAACGTTTTCTTCTTCCGCTTTATAAACCGTTTTTTCTTTAACCGTGACGTAGGCTACGCAGCCACGCCTGTTAATATTGATCCAACCTACGTTTTCAGATGATTCAAGCATCTCCCCTTCTACTTTACCTAAAGAAAGTGAGCCCCATCTGCTTCCTACGTCAAATCCGACGTCCGAAAGCTCATCAAGTATTACCGCATCGGATATTTTTTCATTTCCGGATACTCTTACATCCCAGACAAAAAGTGATGCGACTATATATATGCTCAAAGCTACCGCAGCTCCGGCAAACAGTCCGTATCTGTGTTTATTATTCAGCAAAGCAACGGGAAGCCCTCCCGATGATACTATAGAATACGGTATATTTTTGAGCGCATTAAAAAATCTTTTTCTTTTTAAAAAAGGAATACGCAAATTTCCATTCGTATCTATTTTAGCGGAAAGTCCCCGCCTCAAAAGCGCTGTTGCCGCTGCTGCCCTGTCATCTTCATTTATATATACGGTTACATATCCGAAAATCAAGTAGTACAGATACATCTACGTTCTCCCCTCTGACTTTTTATCAAGGAACTTAATGCATTCGAAAACGCCGTATACTGTAACGGTTTTATTCTCAAAAACGGTCATTTCCAATGATTTTCCCATCAAAACAAAGCTTTCACGCTTCGTCGCAAGCGTTATTTCGGAAGCAGAAAACGCTTTTACGGATAATACCCCGACAAACGTCACGGTTAAATAGTTTCCACGACCGTCCGCTTCAAGCCTGAAGGTGGGGATAATGCTTTTCAATCTTTTTCCGCCTTTGTCCTTTTTCTTTTTTTCGGTCATTATTTTCACCTTTAAATCATATTTTCTATTACAAATATATGACGGGAGAATAAAAAAATGACGGATAGAGCCACAAATCGCGCATCGGTTAAAAGCAAGATTCTACCAAGAGCTGCAATCAACGCATCTCTTACCCTTGCCGCGCTGATAGCTACGTTTATTATCACGCTTTTTCTTTCGGACAAAATTTCACATTCCGTAAAAAGCGGACTATCACTTTGCGCCAACGTTATTATTCCGTCGGTATTTCCTTTCATCGTTCTTTCAGACTTTTTATATACTTTTCTTGACTTTAGTTCTCTAAAGTGCATAGACAATGCGTTCGAACGGATTTTCAAAATAAACCGCTACGGATTATACCCTTTCATCCTCGGTATAATATGCGGCTTTCCTCTTGGAGTAAAATGCGCAACAGAGCTTTATCTTGACGGTAAGATCGCACGCGACGAGTGCGAAAGACTTATCGGATTCTGCAATAATACGGGACCTGCATTCCTGGTTTGCGGTATAGGACTCGGCTTAAGAAACAATATACGCGATGGATTTCTTCTGTATTTCGCTATGATAATATCTGCTATACTCACCGGTATCATTTTTTCATATAAAAAAAGCCCCGCAACCATAGCTTGCGGTACTCTTACAAAAAAACGCTTTTCAGTTACGGAGTCAATTAAAAATGCGGGACTTAATACTTTGAACATCTGCTCATATCTCGTCTTTTTCGCCTGCATTGTGGGGTTGATGCGTAATTTCCTTGGCGAAAGTCACATATATCTCACCTTGATCCCATTTCTCGAGGTCGGTAGCGCTACAAGCATTTTATCAAAAACGGCGCTTCTCACAAATTGGCAAAGCCTGGCTCTTTCAGCCTTCGCAATAGGTTTTTCTGGTTTCTCCGTTCATCTTCAGGCTATGTCCTTTATTTCAAAAACTGACCTCTCTGTATCTCGGTATTTTGCTATGAAGCTGATACAAGGTGTTATTTCTTATTCGATAATCATACTACTGTCTTTATTCTTGAACTAAATCTTTAAAAATCAAAGATAATAATACATAAAAACAAGCAGGCGGATCTACATCCTCCTGCTCATCTTTATTATTCATTACAAGTTATTTAATTAGTCAGTAATATCAACAATGGGAAGCTCGATACCTTCGTCGTCGCCAAAGAGATTATCTCCGTCGTCGGTATTATCGCTATTACCGCCATCGTTTGTATCGTTCGAATCATTTGTGCCGTCGTTATTTCCGCCATTATCCTTATCACCGCCGAAGAGCGTGCAGGATACGATAGCAAACGCAAGGACAAGCACGAGCATGAGAGCTAAAAGCTTTTTCATACGTAATTATGTAATTCCTTTCATTTATTATAATACACGGAGCGTTTAAAATGTGTAACATCCATTCCAAACGCATCCGTGATTTGGAATTTGCGAAAAAATTACTTTGAAAGCTTCTCTTCAAGAGCCTTAAGCTCATCGTAAAGCTCTGCGGGAACTCTGTCACCTACCTGAGCGTAGAACTGACGGATGCCTGCGCAGTCCTCAAGCCAAAGAGCCTTATCAACGGAAAGAAGATCAGCAAGAGTTTCCTTGGTGATATCAAGACCTTCGATATTGATATCGTCAACGTTGGGAACATAACCGATAGGAGTTTCGGTAGCGTCTACCTTGCCTTCGCAACGAGCGAGAATCCAAAGAAGAACGCGCATATTATCGCCGAATCCGGGCCAGATGAAGTGTCCCTCATCGTCGGTTCTGAACCAGTTAACGTGGAAGATCTTAGGAGGATTGGAGAGCTTCTTGCCCATAGCGAGCCAGTGTGCCCAATAATCACCCATATCGTAACCAACGAAGGGACGCATAGCCATAGGATCGCGACGAACTACGCCGACAGCACCTGCTGCAGCCGCAGTGGTCTCGGAAGCCATGATAGAACCAACGAAGGTACCGTTCTGCCAGCTTCTCGACTGATATACGAGGGGAGCTGTCTTAGCGCGGCGGCCGCCGAATACGATTGCGGATACGGGAACGCCTGCGGGATCGTTGAACTTATCGGAGATGCAGGGGCAGTTTGCTGCCATTGCGGTAAATCTCGAGTTAGGATGAGCACCGGAGGTGTTAACCTTATCAGCCTTGTCATACTTTCTGTAATCCCAAACCTCGCCCTTCCAGTTGAGAGCATTTGTAGGAGGATTGTTATCAAGGCCTTCCCACCAAACGGTATTATCATCAAGATTGTGGCATACGTTAGTGAAGATAGTGTCACGCATAGCGGTGTGAAGCGCGTTGGGGTTGGACTTCTCGTTAGTACCGGGAGCAACGCCGAAGAAGCCGTTCTCGGGGTTAACTGCCCAAAGTCTTCCGTCCTTACCGACTCTGAGCCAAGCGATATCGTCACCTACGCACCATACCTTATAGCCCTGCTTCTGATAAATTTCCGGAGGAATAAGCATTGCAAGGTTGGTCTTACCGCAAGCAGAGGGGAATGCAGCGGTGATATACTTAACTTCTCCGTCGGGAGTCTGTACACCGAGGATAAGCATATGCTCTGCCATCCAGCCTTCTTTTCTACCGAGGTAGGAAGCTATACGGAGAGCGAAGCACTTCTTACCGAGAAGAACGTTTCCGCCGTAACCGGAGTTAACTGACCAGATAGTATTGTCCTCAGGGAAATGACAGATATATCTGTTTTCCTGGCTGAGCTCAGCGCGAGCGTGAAGTCCCTTAATGAAGTCAGCGCTATCGCCAAGAGCCTCGAGAACGTTAAGTCCTACTCTTGTCATTATAATCATGTTGAGTACAACGTAGATAGAATCGGTAAGCTCAATACCGTACTTTGCGAAATCGGAGCCTACAACAGACATTGAATAAGGAATAACGTACATAGTCTTGCCCTTATAAGAATTCTTATAGAGCTTAGAGAGCTTCTCGTAGCATTCCTTGGGATCCATCCAGTTGTTGATATTACCCGCATCTTCCTTCTTGGAAGTACAGATAAACGTTCTGTCCTCTACTCTTGCAACGTCGTTGATTGCAGTTCTGTGGAGGTAGCAGTTAGGAAGCTTCTCCTCATTAAGCTTGATGAGGTCGCCGCATTCGCACGCTGCTTTACGAAGAGCTTCTGTCTGCGCTTCGGTGCCGTCAACGAGAACTATATCCGAAGGATTAACAAGCTCTGCCATCTCAGCGATCCAAGCGTTAACATAACTGTTCTTGGTTACATTTGTGTTCATTGGTCTATCTCCTTAATTAAAATAATCATAATTTTTATAAAGGATGAATGAGCATTTCAAAGCAACAATCGTTCGAAAGTCCATTTACCCCGAATACATTATATCATAACAAAATATAATTTGCAATAAGAAAACTAAAATATTTTTATGTTTTAGAATTATTAACAATTATATGAAAAAAACATTCGATGTTGTTTTAGCAACAAATTAAGCAAGCAATAGTATGCTCGGTATTTTGCTTTCTTATCTGAGAGATTTTTTTATTTCGCGCGGCAAAATGCATTTTATTTTTCCCCGCTCTTTTCCTGTCGTTTCTTGTCGAATTATGAGTAAATTGGTAAATTTTACCATTTTTATGACGAAATCTTTATAAAACTATGTTTGATTTTTCGGTTGCATTAAATGGAAAATTGTGGTAAAATGTATTTGTTTCCAAGATTTACCAAATAAAAATCAAAACAAGGAGAAAACAACACATGGAAAAATCACTTAAAATTCTGATTTGTGCCGAAAATCCCGAGGAAAGGAAGAAAATTGCCGATGCAATATTCAAGGCGGGCGGAAGACGCCCCGATGAAGCCGCCGACGGCGAGGATGCGCTTGAGCTTGCAAAAAGAAACGTTTACGACATCGTAATATGCGACCTTTGGATACCGGGAATCGACGGTATCGGAATTATACGAGCAATAAAGGCAAAAAGCTCCGAGACCTCTTTTATACTTCTCTCGCCTATCAATAAGCACGGAATTCTTATAGAAGCATCCGAGGCGGGAGCGGATATC
This sequence comes from Clostridia bacterium, assembly GCA_017411605.1. GTDB lineage: Bacteria > Bacillota > Clostridia > Oscillospirales > CAG-272 > UBA1740. The sequence goes on from JAFQPR010000038.1 coordinate 37,015, forward strand.
TGTCTTTTGAAGCCTTTTTCCGAAGCTTCACTTTTATCTCATATCGACGCTATTACCAGAATTCGCGAAAAAGAAAAGGACGAGCTTGCATCAGCTCGCCCCGATATCGAATCTCAGGTAACTAAAATAATTCATCAAATAGGCGTTCCCGCGCATATCAAGGGATATCAATATCTTCGCTCGGCAATTCTTATGACTATTGATGATAACGATATAATAAACTCGGTTACAAAGGTTCTCTATCCTTCGGTTGCGAAAAAATACAAAACTACGACGTCAAGAGTTGAGCGCGCTATCCGCCACGCAATCGAGGTAGCCTGGGACAGAGGTGACGTTGATACTCTAAACTCCTACTTTGGCTACACAATTCAGAACACGCGCGGAAAGCCTACAAATTCGGAATTTATCGCAATGATAGCAGATAATCTGCGTTTAAAGTACAAATACAGCATGGTATAAGAAAGAAAAAGAGGCTCTCTCAAACAGCTGAAATGCTGCGAGGTAGCCTCTTTCTAAAGGTTTTATTCAGTTACCGAAATACTTTCTGCCTTCCATCGCCCTGTGAAGTGTGACTTCATCGGCATATTCTATATCGCCGCCTACGGGAATACCGTACGCAAGTCTCGAAACCTCAATATTATATGGCTCGAGTATCCTTGCGAGGTACGCAGCGGTAGTATCTCCCGAGGGGGTCGGGTTGGTCGCAACTATGACCTCTCTTATGCCTCCCTGCTCCGCGCGAGCAATAAGCTCTTTTACGTTGAGATCATCTGCAGAAATATTGTCAATAGGAGAAAGAACGCCGCCAAGCACGTGATACGTGCCGCGATAGCTTCTCACCTTCTCCATTACCATAATATCCTTAGGACTTTCGACAACGCAGATGAGCGAGGGATCTCTATACTCATCCGAGCATATCTCGCATTTGCCCTCCGATGCCGTAAGTCCGCAGCAGACGGGACAGGTATGAACGTCGCGCTTTGCGCCGATTATAGCATCCGCAAACTGCTCAAGCTCGTGTTCCTCGAGCGCAAGCGTAGCAAACGCATAACGGACAGCGGTCTTTGCACCGACACCGGGAAGCTTTCTGAATTCTTCGATCAATCTCTTGATCGGCGCTATATATTCTGCCATTACCGATTAAAAGATTCCCGGAACTCCGGGCAATCCGACAGAGCCCGTTATTGCCTGCATCTCTGATGCATTTGTGCTTTCAACCTTCTTGATAGCCTCGTTAACTGCGGCAACCACAAGGTCCTCAAGCGTTTCGATATCATCGGGATCAACGATCTCGGGAGCAAGCTTAACAGAAAGGATCTCCTTCTTACCGTTTATCTTTACGTTTACAACTCCGCCGCCTGCGCTAACGTCGTATTCGCGAGCATCAAGCTCCTCCTGCTTTGCAGCCATATCCTCCTGCATCTTCTGAGCTTGCTTAAGAACAGCCTGCATATTGGACGGACCGCCGCCCACACCCTGAGGTAATCTTACTTTCATTTGTCTTTCCTCTTTCAATATTATCTAAATTTAATTTAAAGCTTTTTCAATCTCATCGGCAAAGCTGCCGACGGAATCACCGGAGTCTTTCGCAACAAAATTAACGACTACAGCACCCGGATCTTTGTTTTCGCATTCAGCAATAAGTCCCTTTACAAGGGCCATATTCTCCTGACTTTTCGTAACAACGGTTACGAAAAATTTATCAACCTTAACAAGGAAGCTGCCGTCCGGCATAACAAAGGCTATTGCCTTCGAAAGCGCAGCGTAGACCGAGCCTTTTGTATTTTCCAAACCCGAAATAACACGTCCCCACTTTGAATAAGGCTTTGGCTCTGCGTTCGGAACAAACGCTGCGGGAGCAGGATTTTCCGTCTTTGGCTTCTCTGCTTCGGCAGGAGCCGAAGATACCGGTTTAGTAGGCTCCTTAATCGGAGCATCCTCTTTAACACTTCCACTGAATTTAAGTCTTGAAACAGCCTTTTCAAGCTCCTCTATTCGAAGAAGCAAGGCTTCATCTCCCGAGCCGAGTCTTGAATCGCACATACGGGTAAGCGCTATCTCGGCAACGCTTCTCTTTGACTCTCTTGCACGCTGAAGGTCGGCAAGCGTAGCTTCGAGCACCGAGGTATGATAAAGAAGCTTTGCCATAGTAAGCTTACCTGCAAGCTCTTCGAGCTGATTATGCTCCGCATCGGTAAGGTCGAGATAATTCTTAGAGTCCGAAGTGCTCTTGACTATCATTATATCTCTGTATGCATCGAGAAGCTCCTGCCAGAATACCGAAAGATCGCTTCCAACCATAACAACGTTAGCTACAGCCGAATAAACTGCGGAATAATCGGAGCTTGCGATAGCGTCTATTAAAGAATAAATCGAAGAGCGGTTTCCTCTGCCCACCGTTGCGAATACAAGCTCCGCATCAATGGTTTTTCTCGCTCCCGCGCAAAGTTCAAGAAGGCTGACCGCATCTCGCATTCCGCCCTCTGCAGCTCTCGCGATAACTCCCGCGCCCTCTTCCGTCAGATCAATTCCCTCCGCCTTGGATATTTTCATAAGGCGTTCAACTATGACCTCTGTGGTCATACGGCGGAAATCAAATCGCTGACATCTTGAAACGATAGTAGTGGGTAATTTATTAAATTCCGTCGTAGCAAGTATAAACACTACGTATGACGGAGGCTCTTCGAGAGTCTTAAGCAATGCGTTGAACGCAGAGCCCGACATCATATGAACCTCGTCTATGATGTAAACACGATATTTGAGAAGCGCAGGGGTGAAGGCTATCTCATCCTTCATATCTCTTACGTTTCCTACACCGTTATTACTCGCGGCGTCCATTTCTATAACGTCTGTAGCAACGCCCGCATCAATACTGCGGCATGCTTCGCATTCGTTACAGGGATTTCCGTTTTTCGGATTCAAGCAGTTCACTGCTTTCGCAAGGATCTTCGCGCAGCTAGTCTTTCCCGTTCCTCTCGAGCCGCAGAAAAGATACGCGTGAGAAATCTTATTGTTTGCAACTTCATATTTGAGTATATCCGTAGTTGACTTTTGACCCGAAACGTCATCAAAATCAACCGGGCGCCATTTTCTGTATAAAGCACGGTAATCTGACATATCTGCATCCTTTCATAATTTAAAAAGAAAAGCGCGAGCGGTACACAAAGTCCTCCGCATACGCGCGAAAAAATAATCTTCCGAATGTCGGAAAGAGCCATACACCTCTCCTTCGAACAAGCCCTTACATGCGTTAACCACTGCCACTGCTCCAAACAGGCACCCTTGCGGCACACCCGATAAACTGCTTAATGCTGCTCCGTTCCCGACCTGACATGGTTCACAGCCTCAAGTTGCGCAAGACCCACTCTTCAACACAACGGCAAGTGGCGCAGTCCACACAAAAACTGACCTTGAGAGAGGAAATCACCCCTGCATATAGCGGATTTCAGGAATAAGGCACCGCTACCACCCCGGCCAGTATGACTCCATCCGACACCCGGAAGATAATTCACGGTATACAGTATACCAAATTATTTCCGAAATTGCAAGTCCTTTTTAATAAAAATTTTAAAAATATTGCTTCAAATTTCGACAAACCTTACGGCAAAAACACAAAATACCGTTAAATTACAAATCCGCCGCTGATATTAAGCACGTCACCCGTGATAAATCCCGCCTCACCCGACGCGAGGAATAGCGCGGCATTTGCAATCTCGGCGGGCTCCCCTATTCTGCCTAAGGGAGTTTCATCCGCAAGAGCTCTCATATCCTCATCGGAAATTGCACGGTTCATATCTGTATTTATAACACCCGGTGCTATCGCATTTACAGTTATCCCCGAGGGTCCGAGCTCCTTTGCAAGCGCTTTTGTAAAACCGATAAGCGCCGCCTTTGCGGTAGAATAATGCACCTCGCATGACGCTCCGACGAGTCCCCATACAGAGCTTATATTTATAATTCTGCCGCGTTTTTTATTTATCATTTGAGATAAAACGGCTTTTGAATACAAAAATGCGGCGGTCACAGACGTATTCATAACTCTGTTCCATTCCGCAAGCGAGATATCACTGAGAATGCCGAACGAGGATACTGCCGCATTGTTTATAAGAACGTCTGTTTCCCCGTAAAACTCGGTAGCTTTTTTAACAGCGGAAATAATATCGCTTTCACTCTCGGAATCCGCCTTAATAGCGAGTGCTCCCGTTTTATCCGAAAGGGTACGAGCCTCAGCATCCGAGCTTTTATAAGTAAAAGCAACGGAGTATCCGTTCGATGCAAATAACTCTACCATAGCCTTGCCTATTCCGCGCGAACCGCCGGTTATTAATACTGTTTTCATTTGTTACCTCACAGAAGTTTATGTCTTAAGTATATAATATTTTTGCTTATATGTCAACCGAGTTTTTTCTTTTCATTCTAAATTACTTGATTTTTCCAACTGTTTTATTGTATAATAAATTCACAACCCCACGGAGGCTTATTTTGATACTTTTAATTGACAAATCACAAAAGGATGCAACACTTGTATCCGAGATACTTTTTAATATGGGATTTCTTTCCCTCGCGGTAACCCCCGAGAGAGCTCCATCCGAAATATCGAACAGATTCCGAGCCGTTATTTTTCTATCTCCCGAGAGAATGGGATCGCTTGAAGAATACGTTCCGATGATACGAAAATTCTCACTCGGCTCTCCCATCTTTGCTCTTTGCAGAAAACCTTATTTTGAGGAAGAGGCGCTATTTGACAAGGTGTTCTACAATGCCGAAATATCGTACGATCTTATCGGGGCTATTATTGAGGTTCAGACGACTATGAAGAAGCGACGTATCGGCAGCTACAGGGCGATGGGAATAGATGCTTCCGTTTATTCCGACGAGGTTACCTTCTTTGATATTCCGCTCGGGCTGACAAAGACCGAAACGATGATTTTGAGGTATATAGCCGTAAACTTCCCTACCAGAGTTAAGGCAAATGATATTTTGCGTTTCGCTTTTAAGAGCGGAAGATGCCCCGAAATTGCAAATATACGGACTCATATTTCGTCTATCAATAAAAAATTTGTTAAGGTCGCAAAAAGGCAATTTATAGTTTCCGAAAACCGTATTGGATACACTCTCGCCACTCCTCCCGATATTTTTGCCGCAAAAAACGCCGAGAATAATAAAATAACGAAATAGGTACAAGCTAACCTTGCATATGCTATGATATGGAGGTTAGCTTTTTATGTTGAATTTTTCAAATCTTTTCTTAAAATTTATCTCTCTTATCTTGGGACTATCCGATATGCAGTCGTTCCCTCCTCCCCTGAAGGCAGCGGAGGAACAGGAGCTGTTTATCAAAATGAAGGACGGTGATATGAGCGCGCGGGCGAAGCTGATTGAGCACAATATGAGACTCGTTTCACACATAATCCGTAAGTATTATTCATCTTACGGATACCCCGATGATCTTTTATCCATAGGAAGCCTCGGTCTGATCAAGGCGGTGGATTCCTTCCATTCGGAAAAAGGCACACGCTTTGCAACCTACGGCGCGCGTTGCATTCAAAACGAAATACTTATGTTTTTCAGAAGCCAGAAAAAAACAAATATGGAGGTTTCACTTAATGATACGATAGACGTTGACCGCGACGGAAATCCGCTTACATACCTTGATATCATAAGCACTCCCGAAACGATTGCTGAGGATATCGATATGAATATGCATATTGAAAAGGTCAGAGAGCTGGTCGACAGCGTTCTTGACGAACGAGAGCGCGAAATTATCGTTTTGAGATACGGCCTGCTCGGCTATCAGCCGAAAACTCAGCGAGAGGTTGCAAAATATCTCGGTATTTCCCGCTCGTACGTTTCGAGAATCGAAAAAAAGGCGCTTTTACTCTTACGCGAGTCGTTTGGCGGAGTCAGACCCGAATTTGATGACTGATTGTTCGTTCTATGTATAAAAAAATCAAAAGCGTGAAAACTAACAATGGACCTTCGTCCAAAAAAGATACTGAGGTTTCAGAAATGATTATAAACAAAATCGCGCTGATTATTTCTATAATCGGTTGTCTCAACTGGGGTCTTGTCGGTCTTTTCTCTTTTGATCTGGTAGCCTGGATCTCTGGAGGTCCCGAAACGCTTCTTGCAAGAATCATCTACGTAATAGTTGCTCTTGCGGGAATCTGGTGCATCTCGCTTCTCTTCCACGAGGATGAAGATACCGTTGATCACAGAAACACAACGATGGGCCACGGCCGCAACCACGCATAAACCACTCAATATTATTATGCCCTGTGAGGCTAGCTTGGAGTATTTTTGAGCTAGCCTCTTTTCAATCGCTTTTTTTCGGCAGCGAATACTCCCAAAAATCTTTCCAAATCATATTATGTTAATAATGAAAATGTTTTTTCAGCTTTATGTTTTAAATTCTGTAAAGTATGGCAAAAATATAAGTAATGAACCAAATATAAAAGGAGAAAGAAAAGGCTTTCGGGAAATGGAAATGAACATAAAACGAGGAGATATATATTACGCTGATCTGAGCCCTGTTATCGGCAGTGAGCAAGGCGGTCTGCGCCCTGTTCTTATCGTGCAGAATGACGTTGGAAATAAATACAGCCCTACGGTTATTGCAGCCGCAATAACGTCAAAAATGGGTAAGACAAAGCTGCCGACACATATAGACGTTATCGGAAATCAGGTCGGACTCGCAAAGGACAGCGTTATACTTCTTGAGCAGATCAGAACCATAGATAAAAAACGCTTAAAAGAAAAAATGGGACATCTTGACGACGATACTATGCGAAACGTCAACGATGCTATCGGAGTAAGCTTTGGACTTATTGGCGGCGGTTTGACCTGAATGATTTCAACCGCTTCGAACTGTATGACCTAAACACAAGATAAAAGAATACTGCTGCATTCGAAGAGTTGCGCTTTTCCGAGTGCGGCATTTTCTTTTTAAAAAAATTCATATCGCAAGCTTTACAGTCATATGCTTGATTAGGTGGGAAACCTCCAAAACAAGGAAAAGAAAGTGAAGGCAAAAATGAACAGATACACTCCAGAGGGCTCAAGAATAGGAACAACACAAAACAGAGAGTACGTTTCATCTCTTGCGGGACTCGAGCGAGCGCTTGATAAGCAGGCGATACTCGAAGCTCCCGCAATACTCTGCGATCATAATTTCAATCTTCATATATCGCTCGGCGGCGGAATTCTCGGTATTATTCCAAGAGAGGAATGCGAATTTGTTTCAAGCGGAGAACAGGTAAAGGATATCGCAATACTTACAAGAGTTGGTAAACCCGTATGCTTCAAGGTTACGGGCTTCAGGCGCGACGAGGTAGGAGAAACGGTTGCCATTCTCTCGAGAAGAGCCGCTCAGCGCGAATGCGTTTTAAATTACGTTTCAACGCTTATTCCCGGTGATATCATTCCCGTAAGAGTGACTCACCTTGAAAACTTCGGCGCTTTCGTCGATATCGGCTGCGGTATCGTTTCCCTGCTCTCAATAGATTGCATATCGGTATCCAGGATATCGCATCCATCTGTAAGACTTGGCGTCGGCGACTCGATGTTTGCCGTCGTTAAAAGCATTGACGAGCGCGGAAGAGTTTACGTGACCGAGCGCGAGCTTCTCGGGAGCTGGGAGGAAAACGTATCAAGATTTTCCGAGGGGCAGACCGTAAGGGGCGTGGTCCGCAGCGTTGAAAACTACGGTATTTTCGTCGAGCTTACGCCGAATCTCGCAGGCCTTGCCGAGTATAAGGAAAATGTTTACCCCGAGCAGACTGCCGCAGTTTACATAAAAAGCATAATTCCCGATAAAATGAAGGTAAAGCTGATAATAATTGATACTGCAGATGAGCCTATCTACCGTCAGCCTCTTGAATACTTCATCAACCCCGAGCAAACGCAGCATATCGACCTCTGGACTTACTCACCCGAGGGCTCGAAAAAGATAATCGAAAGCTGCTTTTCAAACGCATAAAAGTATAAAAGCATTGGATTCAGTTAGAATTTCTGACAGCATCCAATGCTTTTTCATTTTGCACATATGTAACGTCCTTTTTTTGTATTATTTTTCCAATTGATTGCTATTTAAGCATATGATATAATAAAAATAGAAAGGATAAAGGAGGCGTAAGTTATGAAATATAGTGTAAAATACAGTTTGTTTATTATTCTTATTTTGCTTTTATCTATTACTCTCACTGCCTGTGATACTCTTTTCTTCAATATTTGCGGAGGATCTGGTACCACAGACAGCACGGATGATCTTCCAGACGACGGATCGGACGATGACGGATCGGACGATGACGCCTTTGACGAAACGCAATATTGGTGGGATAACATTAAATACAGTGAGACCGATATTGTTTTCATGATGACGAAATTAAGCGGTAACAGCGATCTCTCATCGGGTTGCGAAAGATATCTTGCAGGAGAGACAGACTCTGTCTGTGATAAAAAGATCGATTCTCTGATCGCGGCGAGAAACCGCGATGCTTATGAAAAGACTAAGGTCAACGTTACTTATAAGTATTACGATTTCTCTCCCGAGCTTTACGGGCTTTCGAGAGCATACCAGGTAATCGAAAGAGAAATTTTATCTTCCGGGAAAAATACACCCGATATATACTGCAACAGCACTGCCGATCTTCTCGCGTGCTCGCTGAAGGGATGCTTTGCCAACATATACTCGAAAATGCACGGAGAGAACGACTACAAGGGCGCAAACCATTTCAATTTTAATAGCGGCGGTTATATGGCAAGCTTTATGAGCTCGTTAACGCTTGATCATATGAAACTTTTCATTATTGCATCCGACTACTTTATAGATCTTACGCGCTCTATATACGTTATTCCTGTTAATTTGAAGCTATTCCGCAAAATTGCGAAAGAAGCGTATCCCGAGGTAACGGAGCCTACCATTGATACGCTCTACCGCGAGGTGAAGCCTTGCGAATGCTCAAATGAAGATGAAGGAACGGAATGCACAAATGATTGCACGATAGGCGGCTGGACTTATGACCGAATCATTGAATTAAGCCACGCAGTACATAACTCATTCGGTACAGACAAAAATGAAAACGATACTATTGGATTTGCCCTTGGAGCAGATCCGCTTTCGGCAGCAGGGCTTCTCTATTCATCATCGGTTTATATCATTGAGAAAAAATGGAACAAAGAGGAAAGGAAATATAATTACGCCTACCATGAGGAAAACCCTGCACTCGAAAATCTTTTCCAAAAAATTTCCGTTATGATGAATTCACCCGGTATCAAATGCATAAGCGAAGTTGATTCAGAGGGCGAAAATAACTCTTTGCTCAAGATACGCGATCAATTCTGTAACGATAATGTTCTATTCGGCGGCATCGTACTATTAGGTCACCTCGAGGACGAGGAGTACCAAAATATGTTAGCGGACGAAAACGGTGGACTTGGTATTCTTCCGGTACCGGTAATGAAAACCGCTGACAAATATACGACTCAGTTACATACAGGGGCAAATGCGGGAGCAATAAGGTGCAATACCGCTAATTTCGTTCAATGCTCGGCTTTTCTTCACTATCAGTCGACTCAATCTTCCCTCGTTTTAAACGAATATTATAAGGACGTTCTTATAGGCAAAAATTCCGATGAAGAAGACCCGCGCTCAGCGAATATTGAAATGATCCGTTATATACGTCATAACCTATATACCTGCATGGATGCAAATTTTGAAGAAGCTATCGGTTATATAAATGAAGATGTCGAAGCTTTCAATATCAAAAACAGATATTACAGTTTGCTCGTAGACAACATCTACGTATACGGTGATATAAAAGTAAAATATGGCGAACTTCAGCCATCGTGGGCTGAGGCGCTAGTAAAGCTCGAAAAAGAATACGAAAAGCTTCCCGATTGATTTTAAAAAATAAAAAAATTTATCCTCAGCCTCGGAGCTTGAAAAAGCTTCGGGGCTGATTTTTATTATATTTCTTGACTTACATAGATAAATATTGTATACTTATGTAAAAGATTATACATTTAATATTGGAGAAACAAATGATTTCCTTTGGCAATGATTGGGACGGACTTCTTGAAGAGGAGTTCAAAAAAGAATACTATCTTTCGCTTCGCGAATTTCTGAAGACTGAATACAGCACAAAGCGCGTATATCCGCCGATGAATGATATTTATAACGCTCTGCGTTATACCTCTTGCCGCGATACCAGAGTTGTTATTCTCGGTCAGGACCCGTATCACGGAGCGGGACAGGCGCACGGGCTTTGCTTCTCCGTGCTGCCCGGCGTTAAATTCCCTCCCTCGCTGCAAAATATCTTTAAGGAGCTTAGTGATGAATACGGTATAGCTATGCCAAAAACGGGCGAGCTTACAGGGTGGGCAAAGCAAGGCGTTCTGCTGCTTAACACGACGCTAACGGTGCGCGAGGGGCAGCCTCAAAGCCATAAGGGTCACGGCTGGGAAACGTTGACGGATAAGATCATATCCGTTATCAACGAGAAGGACGAGCCCGCAGTATTTATACTCTGGGGCGGAAACGCAAGAGCAAAAAAAGCTCTTATAACAAATAAAAAGCACCTTATTCTCGAATGCGCTCACCCAAGCCCTCTTTCGGCTTATGCGGGATTCTTCGGATGCAATCATTTCAGACTCGCAAACGAATTTTTAAAGAAAAATTCACTTCCCGAGATAGATTGGTCGAAAACCGTATAAAAATTTCAAAAAATACGGAAATACATATTGAAAATTTTTAAAAATAGTTGTATACTTATTATAGAAATATTTTTTGAGAAGGGGGATCGCAAATGAAGCTGCTCGAAGAAAAGATTTTAAAGGACGGAATAGTACTTTCAGGCACTGTTCTCAAGGTGGATAAGTTTCTTAACCATCAGATAGACGTTAAGCTAATATGCGAGCTTGCGAAGGAATGGAAACGCCTTTTCGAGGGTGAAAATATAACTAAAATACTTACTATTGAGGCTTCGGGCATCGGTATTGCCTGCATCACCGCACTTGAGTTTGACGTTCCGGTTGTTTACGCGAAAAAGATCAAAAGCTCAAATATCGGTGACGATCTGCTCTCCGCAAAGGTAGTTTCCTTTACTCATGGAAACACATATAACGTTATCGCATCTAAGGATTTTATAACGAAGGATGACAGAGTTCTTATTATCGACGACTTCCTTGCTAATGGAAGCGCGCTCCGCGCTCTTATCAAGCTATGCGAAGCCGGAGGCGCAACCGTAGTCGGCGCCGGAATCGCAATTGAAAAGGCTTACCAGAAGGGCGGCGACGCGATAAGAAACAAGGGATATCGCGTTGAAGCTCTCGCTAGAATTTCAAAAATGAATTCCGATGGAACGATTGAATTTTGCTGATAATGTAAACATTTCATAACAAGAGGGTAGCTCAAGTTGTGCGAAACTTTAGCTACCCTCGAATGCGCTAAGGGGCTAGGGGGATTTAGAGCGAAAATTTGCGTTCTCCCACCTGTGAGGCGTATATAAATACGTCGAGGGAGGGAAACGCGAATAGAAAATGACTTTAATTTGATGGAGAAAT